>DIGA01000081.1:0-26052 GCA_002419365.1 Mageeibacillus sp. UBA5734
AGGAGGTCTGGCATGGATAACCAGCAAACCATCCAGGTGGGCATCGGATTTGCCACTGGACGGAAAAGTTTCCGCAAAGTCTTGAAAACCTATATCTACAATTGGATGGAATCGGGACTGGTCAAAGACCGGTCGGTCCAGCTCAATCTCTTCGTCGCCTACGATCTCAATTACCAGAAATCAAAAGTGACGGATTTCACCCGGATCAAGGCGGACCTGCTCAAACTGGTCGACCAGGTCCATTTTATCGGTGAACCGGAAATCCAGGCCACGATCGCTGACCTGACTGCGCGCAAGGTCCTTACAGAAAAGGCAGCAGGCCAAGTCTTCGGCCTTGGTTATGCATCGATGCGCAACAGTGTCCTGTACCAGGCGATGAAATACGGTATGGATTACCTGATCTTTCTCGATGATGATGAATATCCGCTGGCGGTGACCAAAACCAAAGCCACGGCGATCTGGAGCGGCCAGCACATCTTGTCCTGCCATCTCAAAGCCATCGGTGGGGCAGATATCACCTATGGCCACCATTGCGGCTACATCTCACCCATTCCATCGGTCACGTTCAATGACTCCCTTGATGAAGCCACCTTCCAGACATTCATCGAGGCGATCAGCAACGATATCGTCAACTGGGAGACAATTCGCAAGGTCATGGCCAATGGCGGTGTCACCTATGCTGATACATCCGTCCTGACCTCTGAAACGGTGGAAGAAGTCGAGGAAGTCAATCACGCCAAATTCATCTCGGGCTCGAATTTGTGCATCAACCTGACCCGTCCGGAAAGAGTGTACCCGTTCTACAATCCGCCCAATGCCCGGGGCGAAGACACATTCCTGAGCACGTGCCTTCAGGACCGGAAAGTGCTTAGAATCCCCTGCTATGCTTTCCACGATGGATTTGCCACCTACAATCATCTGCTGGACGGGGTCCTCCCTATCCACCTGCATCGCATCGAAGCCAATTCCGAAGCCATCGTCAACCGGTTCCTCAAAGCCTGCATCGGCTGGGTCCGGTACAAGCCTCTCCTGCTGAAAATCACAGCACCCGACCAGTACGATGAAAAAATTGCCCAGATGCGCCGGAGTCTCGAGCAAACGCTCCCTGCTGTCTGTGAATTCTTTGGCAATCCGGATTTCATGAAAATCAAAAAAGAACTGGACACCTATCATCGGAAGGTTAAAGCTCATGCCCAGGCATTTGATGACATCAAGCAGTACTGGTCCAGGATTACGCAGGATCTCCAGGACAAGATCCCAGCTGATTCATGAAAGCAATCCAGCGGATCAGACTTCTTTCAGATCGGCAAACACTTCCGGGCTTTCCCTGAGCACATCCTGCATGATGCTGATAAAGATGCTGCTCAAACCAGGGTCGAACTGGCTGCCTGCGCATAGCTCGATTTCATGCAGGGCTGCCTGGACGCTCTGGGCTTTCTTATAGGATCGGGAGTGGGTGATGACATCGAAAGTGTCGATGATGGATAAAATCCGCGAGAGTTTCGGGATCTCATCGCCTTTGAGCCCGGACGGATACCCCGTGCCATCCCAGCGCTCATGGTGGTGCAGGATTGCTTCAGCGATGTTTTTCAGCTCGGGGGTTGCTTTAGCCAGGTTGTAGCCCTTTTCGGGGTGCTTGCGCATGACATCCCATTCCTCGCGGTTCAATGGGCCATCCTTGGCCAGGATCTTGTCCGGGATACCGATTTTGCCAACATCATGGAGGACACTGAGCAGGCGCAGCTCTTCCATCTCATAATCGGTCAGGCCGATCGCCTGTCCGATTCTCTGCGACAGATCACTCAGGCGACTGGCGTGTTCTTCGGTTTCGTAGCTCTTTTCAAAGACCATTTTCTCAATCGAGAAAATCAGATTGTTGCGGTAGCTCTTGGATTCCATCAGCTTGTGCCGGTACATCCGGTCTTCTGCCAGTTTCAGAAGATCTGTCAGGTCGGTATCGGGGCTGCTGGCGGTGGCGCAGCCCAGCGACAGGCTAGGAGGGATCGGCCGGTGTTCCGACTGGACACACAGGTTCAGGATGCGGTCGCATATCACCTTGGCCCCTGGCTCGTCTGTCTGGGGCAGAATGATGGCAAATTCGTCGCCGCCCCAGCGGGCTGCGATGTCTTCATGGCGGATCGACTGGCGGATGATGCTGGCAATGGCCTTGAGCAGACGATCCCCCTCCAGATGGCCAAAGATATCATTGCTGATCTTGAGGCCGTTGCAATCACCCAGGATGATGGTGATCGGATATTGCCGCATGGTGTTGAGGCGCAGCATTTCCTCCTCGAAAAAGGCCCGGTTGTAAAGGCCAGTCAGACGGTCATGGTAGCTGATGTAGCGGATGGCATCGTTTTCTTTCTTGCTCTGGGTGACATCCCTGAAGACCGTGACTTCGCCATAGAACTGGCCTCTTTCATCTTCGATCCTGGATGTGGTCATGGAAATGAAAAAGCGTTCCCCCGACCGGGAAATCAACAGCAGGCTGTTATCCGTTTCACTCAGGGGCCGCAGATGACGGATGGTCCAGCGATTGTTTTCTTCGTCAGACACCTGGGCTTTGGCCGGACTGAAGACTTGGCCGAGGGCCATGCTCCGGGCCGAATTCCACGTCCAGCCGGTCATTTGCTCTGCGCGGCGGTTCATCAGGATGATATGGCCGTCCGGGTCGGTGGCAATGACACCTTCGCCGATGGAATGCAGCGTTGTCGCCAGGCGGCGTTCGTTGAGCTTGATCGCCTGGATGTTGTCACTGCGGATCTGGGCATTGACGATGATTTCGCCGATCAGGCGGATCAGTTTGAGATCACTGTCAAACCAGAGGTCGCGGTATTTGTCCTGCTTGATCCGGACATAGGCAACCGTTTCTGAATCAATCTCGATCGGCACCCCGATGGTCTCGTAACGGTCACTGATCTGGCTGCTGCTGGCCGTCTGCAACTCCAGCAGCCGGTTTTCATTCTGGTAGCTCATGGAGCTCCGGCGTCTGAAATAACTGGACGGCACCATCTCGATCGAACACTCCAGGGCATTTTCAAATTCGCAGACCAGTCGCAGGACAGAAATGATTTCGCGTTCAAGGCCATCGGCTTTGACCGCAATGAACCGTGAGGAAATCAAGGCGATCATCTGTTCAATGTCGAGACGGCGCGAGAGCATCGACTCCGTCTGCTTTTTGGCAGTCAGGTCAAACAGCCGCACCGTCATGGCAACCAGATTGCCAGCCAGATCAAGGCTGGGATAAACCTGGATCTGGTAATGGAGGCTGCCTTTGCGGCCATAGGGATACAAGACAAGTTCGGCGCGTGTGGCCAGGCCATTGCGGCAATCGTGCACGGCCTGGTTATAGACATCCAGGGAATCATTGCTGATAAAACGGCCAAGCTTGTGCCCCTGGATAGCCGTGACCGTCTCACCCAGCTTGCTGGCGGTATCGGCATGGATGTACGTGATGGTACCGTCGGGTGCCAGGCAGCAGCCTTCTGGACCAAGAAGTTCAGCCAGGCTGGCGGGTATTTCACCGGCAGGCCATCCAAGTTGCAGATTGGCATGCAGGTCACTGCGGCTGAGTCTGACCAAAAAACAGTTCTGGCTGTTGTCACTGGACACGATGACTTCCGGTACCAGCAGGCTCTTGCCAAATCGCTTGCCAGACAAAGCCAGCGTCAGCACGTTCGGTTCAGCATCCGACAGGCTGCTGCCCTGGCCGGATACGAGCGTTTGCATCAGCGCGGCCGATTCTGGCGTCAGGAGACGTTCAAAGCGACATCCCGGCCGTGTCAGATCGGCGGCAAAGCCAAACATGGCCAGCACCCGATGATGGCTGTGCAAGATGATGCCTTGGGTATCGATGATGGCAATGGTTGCCGGGCAGCTCTCGGTGATGACCTCGAAAATGGTCTCCGGCAAGGTGTCCGGTGTCTGTCTTGTGGCCTGGCTGGTGAGTGAATGCGTACGCAAAGCCAAGGCTTCGTGTAAAAAATAGGACAGGTACCCCATTTGGGCAGGACTGTATCCGGTGGCTGGTCGTCCATCAGGCCAGTCACTGGATGGCCGCCCCTGGTTGAACCGGTTTTCGTAATGGCTGACTTTGGTTTTCAGTTGCTCGTTGGTTCGAGCCAGTTCCCAGGCCTTGCGCGCCTGGTGCCGGCTGGAACGGCTGAATTGTGTGGCATACAAACCTGCCAGCAACCCGGCCAGAGGCCAGATGACCAAATACGTCCAGTTGGCGGAGAGGTGGTCAAGCAGTTGGGGACCGATCTGGCTAATGGTCACCCCACTCCGGAAAAAAGTTGCAAGCCGCTCCGCCAATGCCAGGCCAAATCCAGAGGCCAGGCCGGCCACAGGGCCAAATGGGATGGCGGTCGCGATCACCAGAGATACAAACACCCACATTAAAACTTGGTCGAAACGGGGCTGGATCGACCAAAGCAGTGCAAGACAGGCAAGATGGGCCAGCCAGACAAGGATCTCTAACAGATGAACGGGCAAGACCCGTTTCTTCATTCCATTCACCTGTTGCTTGGGCATGTCCATCCTGGTGCCTCCGGCGGTTCGACCGTGTTCGTCAATTTATGCCAAACGATGCATAAAACAACGCATTTGATGTAATAAAAAACGCTTCATCGTCATTATCCAAGAGAAGCATCCCATCTGCAACAGGATAGGGCAAAAAAGGATCCATTTCATTTAAATCCATTTGATCTTCTGACAATCTCTGGATTGTCCACCGCTTCCCAAATCATTATAATAGGTTTTGAGGAACCAGGCGTCCACAAGAAAATGGAGGTCTGTTTTTTATGTCTGCCAACTCCCTGCAACGGTTCGCCTGGCGAGCCCGGATTCTTCCCGGAACAGAAATGGAATACAAGCAGCGCCACGATGAAATCTGGCCGGAAATGTCAGCAATCCTCAACGAAGCCGGTATCCACAATTATTCAATCTGGCTCTCCGGACTCGATTTGTTCGGCTATTACGAATGTGCTGACATCGAGCACGCGACCAAAGTCCAGGGCACCAGCCCGGTTGTCGCTCGCTGGAATGACTACATGAAGGACATCCTGGTCATGGACTTTGATCCTGTGACGGGGACGACCCCACCGTTGCAACTGATGTTTGTCCACGATTGAACCAGCGCTTGCGATACTGACCTGGGGTGATGGTCTCCACGCGCCGGAACACGGCAATGAAATGGCTTGCTGGCACCAGACCGACGGCATCGGCAATTCGCTCGATCGTCCAATCGGTCTGGTGCAGCAGTCTTTTAGCTTCGCTCAGACGCATCTGCTGCCAGAAGGCCATCGGCGTCAATCCAGTCTGGCGAACAAAGAGCTTGATCAGGTAATAGCGGCTGACTTTGGCTGCCAGCGCGAGATCATTCAGGCTCAGGCCGCCTGACAAATGTTCCTCCATCAGTTGGATCGCAGTCGTGACGGCAGGGTAATCGTGCAATTGCAAACCAGACGGGTCCAGATCGGACAAGATCGCACGCGTCATCAGATCGACCAGCAATTGGGCCGATTGCAGCTCGGATTGCAAACCATGACGTATTTGCTGGCGGATCAGACGGCCAAATAGCTCCGTCCAGACTGGCATCCCCTGTGGATCGAGCTGGATAACCGGCTGGCCGCCAGTCCTTTCATCAAATTGCCGATGGTAGGATCGGCTGTTGGCCCCTGTGAAATGGATCCAGAAAAAGGTCCAGGTGACACCTGGCAAGGATTCATACAAATGGGCTTCCCGGCAGTCGATCCACATCAGGCAGTTGGTTGCCAAAGGCCAGGCTTGGCCACGGCAGGTGAGCCTTCCCTGGCCCTGGACGGTCAGGATCATCAAAAGCGAATCCAGATCGCGGCGCTCAGTCAGGTAGCCCGGCTTGGTCTCGAAATAACCAGCTTCTTGCACGTAGACCAGGTTCTCCCTGGCAAAAGTCCCTGGCGTCGGACTCAGGCGCGAAGAGGCTTCGTTCCAGTTCAGCGTCACCCGTTCAAAGGTATGTTCTGGCAGACTCATGGCCATTTCTCCAGGACAATATTTTTATACTATTATCCAACATCCTGTCTATAAAGGCAATTTAATTGAATTTACACTCATCTTATCCAGTTCAATATTTTTTTATTCCAGACAGGAGGAACCTGCAAATGGACGTTGCAACCATCAAACCGACCCCCAAGCCCCGGATCGGACTTTATGCCACCGGATTGAAAGCCTACTGGGCCCAGTTTCCCGGACTGCGTGAACGGCTGGTCGAGTATGGCCAGTTCATCGCCAATCGCCTGGCTGAATCAGCCGAGGTCCATTTCTTTGGCTTAGTCGACTGTGCCGGCAGCGCCCGTGAGGCCGGAGAATTTTTCAACCGGGCCACTGTTGACCTGGTCTTCTGCCACAGTGCCACCTATATCACCAGCGACAGCGTCCTGCCGGTCCATCAGGTCTGTCCGGCACCTGTCGTGGTGCTGAACCTGCAGCCGGCTGCCCGGATCAACTATGCCCAGTCGACGACGGGCGAATGGCTCGCCCAATGTGGCGCCTGCCCAGTTCCTGAGATTGCCAATGCGTTCAACCGGGCCAACATTCCGTTCCGTGTCATCAGTGGCCTTCTGGGCCTGAGTGAAACACCAGCGATTTCACTGACGGACGAAAACACTGCTTCGCGTCCTGAAGCCATCCGGGCCTGGAAGGAGATTCTCGAGTATGTTCAGGCGGCCAAAGTCCGTCGCACGCTGCGCCAGAGCCGTTTTGGATTTCTGGGCAACAATTACAGTGGCATGCTCGACCTCTACAGCGACTGGACCATGCTCCAGGCCCAGGCCGGCCTTCACGTCCAGATCCTGGAAATGTGCGACCTGGATGAACAGCTGCAGCAGGTCACAGCAGACGAAATCATTCAGAAGCGCCGCGAAGTGCAGGCATTTTTCCAGATCAGCGGCGACTCAGCTGCTGACCCGATCGCCCGCCAGCCAACCGAAGAGCAGCTCGAGTGGTCGTGCCGCGTCGCAGCCGCCCAGGAGCGCCTGGCCAAGGTTCATGATCTCGACGCGCTGGCCTATTACTATCACGGTTCACCCGGCAATGCCTATGAACAGTTGCAAAGCGGATTCATCGTCGGACATTCACTGCTGACAGCACGTGGCATCCCCTGCGCCGGCGAAGGCGATATCAAGACCAGCCTGGCGATGAAGATCTGCGACATCGTCGGTGCCGGCGGCAGTTTTTCCGAAATCGTGGTCGCCGACTACATCGACGGCACGATCTTGCTGGGCCATGACGGACCTTTCCATGTGGCGATCGCCGATGGCAAGCCGATCCTGCGCGGCATGGGCCTTTATCACGGCAAACAAGGTTCCGGTGTCTCGGTCGAAGCCAAAGTCCGGCGCGGGCCGGTCACCTTGCTCGGCGTCACCCAGACCGGCGACGGCCGTCTCAAGCTGATTATCAGCGAAGGGGAATCGACCGATGGCCCGATCATGCAAATTGGCAATACGCAGACACCCATCCGCTTCCCTGTCGATCCCGATACCTATTTTGAACGCTGGTTTGCCGAAGCCCCCACCCACCACTGCGCCATGGCCATCGGCCACCAGGCCGGATTGTTCAAGAAAGTCGCTGATTTGCTGGGTATTCCTGCGGTGGAGCTGTTTCCGATATGATATGATCTAACTCAGGCCCCGCCTGAATTTCATCCCTTGGAGGCTCTGATGCCTGAAGCATTTGTCACCGGACACTTGAATCCTGATACTGACTCCATTTGTTCGGCCATCGCGTTTGCAGCATACCAGCAAGCTGTCGGTCAGCCGGCGATAGCCATGCGAGCCGGCAGCATCAGTCCGGAGACCCAGTGGATCCTGGACCGGTTCAAAATCGCCACGCCACCGCTGATCCGTGACTTGCGAACACAAATCCAGGATTTGAAGCTTGACACGCCCCAGCCTCTGACTCCCTGCATGCCCTTGCGCAAAGCCTGGGAAGCGATGCGCCAGACCAAGGTCAAATCGATCCCAGTTGTCGATCATGAGGACAGGCTGACCGGCATTGTCTCACTGGGGGACCTGGCCCAGTTTGATCTTGCCGGAGAGACCCTGCACACGATAGAGATCCCCTCGGAAAATCTCGTTGAAATGCTGAACGCAAAAGTCAGTGGAACGCTACCGGAATATTTCCAGGCATCTTATTTCTGGTACACCGATCGCGAAGCAATTCCGGCCAAAAGCAATGTCTTTGTCGAGAAGCTCTCGACTGAGCTTGTTGGCCAGGCAGTTGCATCGCGTGCGTCGTGCCTGGTCCTTTGCGCCGGCAAGGATTCGGACTTGTCGAAACTGCCGCCCCCGGATATTGCTGAAATGGCTGACAAGGTTGGCATGCCGATCCTGGTCACAGCCATGAGACCCTATTATGCCATCCGGTATGCACAACAGGCTGTACCGATCAAGGTCTTCATGAAATCCGAGAAGCTGCTGGTTTTCAAGGGCGAAGATTTTGTCGATGATGTCCGGGAAAGCATGCTCTCAACGCGTTTTCGCAGTTATCCAGTCGTGGACAGTGACAATCATGTCCTTGGCACGATCTCCCGATATCATTTGCTTCAGCCCAGCCGCAAAAAAGTCATGTTGGTCGATCATAACGAACGGTCTCAGGCAGTCCGCGGTATTGAGCAGGCAGAAATCCTGGCCATCATTGATCACCACCGCCTGGGAGACGTCCAGACCTACGCCCAGGTTTATTTTCGCTGCGAACCTGTTGGTTGCACTGCAACCATCATCGCCAGCATGTTTTTCGAACGCAATCTTGTGCCGGAAGCGCCAATTGCCGGCCTGATGCTCTCGGCAATCTTGTCTGATACCCAGCTGTTCAAATCGCCAACCTGCACCAGCAAGGATGTCCAGATGGCCGAGAAACTTGCAGTCCTGGCAGACGTGAACCTTCTGGCCCACGGGCGCGAACTGTTCCGGGCTTCGAGCAATCTCTACGACAAGACGCCCAAGGAAATGCTGTTCCTGGACTTCAAGGAATTCTTCCTTGGCGACTACAAGATTGGTGTCAGCCAGATCAACTGCCTGGACGGGTCCGAGCTGGCTGACAAGACAACCGAGATCCCAAAGCTGATGGACGAACTCGTCGAAGCGCAACGATTCGACTTGTTGCTGTTCATGGAAACGGATATTCTCAAGGAAGGCACCCAGCTTTATTTCTCCGGCCGCTTGCGGCGTGAACTGGCTCAAGCGTTCAATTTGGACCCCGAAGACCTCAAGGATTCCAACTCCTTCTTCCTGCCAGGCGTGATGAGCCGCAAGAAGCAAGTCATCCCGGCTCTGGGAACCCAGCTGAGATAATTCGCCGGTCTTTCCCTGAAGCGAACATCGGCATTTCCACCATCCATAGAACCGCCCATTCTGTCCACTGCTTGACTCCATGGCAGAACAAGAGACCGCCTCGCCGCAGATTCGCTCTGAATCGCGGGGGCGGTCTCTTGCTGGTTGAGGAACCAGACATCTCATTCACAGTTTATCTGATGATTGCCTTAAACACGTCTGTTGATCGGGATTGGCTTGGGTCGTTTGCCCGGAGGCAAGACCACTCCGTTTAGACTTTGATCACGAATTTCAGGATCAGTAGACTTTGCTCCATTCACCGATATTGGCGGTGTCGAATTTGAAGGGGTCGCCGAGGACGACTTCGGTGCCGCCGTCGCCTGAGGTGGCGGTGACGACTTCACGGGAGCCGAGGGCGCCGGCTGCGATCTTGTCACCGAGGGCGCCGGTGGCGCCTTCAACCATGGCTTTGGCGGTGAAGCCGGCCAGGTAGCCGATGTCGATCGGATTCCAGAGGAACATGTAGGGGCAGGCGCCATCAGCAGTCATGTAGGCAGCCATTTCGGAGGGCAGGCCGAGACCGGTGACTTTGACTTTGCCAACCAGGCCTTTGTCGGTGACGACTTTGGCGGCGGCAGCGATACCGACGGTAGTCGGAGCGACGATGACTTTCAGGTCGGGATAGGTCTGGAGCAGGGCTTCGGTTTCGGAAACGCTCTTGTCACGCAGGTCGTCGCCATAGGCGGTCTTGACCAGCTTGAGGTCTTTGTACTTGGCATCTTCCTTGAGCAGTTTTTCCATGTTGGCGATCCAGGTGTTCTGGTTGGTCGCAGTGGAGGTGGCGGACAGGATGGCGAATTCACCGGAACCACCCGCCATGTCAAAGGCAGCTTCGACGAGGACGCGGCCGATGGCGACCGGATCAGCCTGCTGGACATGGGTCAGACGGCTGGCCGGGTTGAGGGCGGAGTCGAGGGAGATGACTTTGATGCCGGCGGCAGCTGCTTTTTCGCAGGCGGGCTGGAGGGCGTCGACGTCATTGGCAGCGATGGCGATGGCGGAAACTTTCTGGCTGACGAGTTCGTTGATCATGGCGATCTGGTCTTCAGCGGTCGGATTGGCCGGACGCTTGACGATCACTTTGCCGCCGAATTCTTCAACAGCCTTGGTGAATCCTTCGGCTTCTTTTTCGTTGTAGGGATTGCCGGTGTTCTTGACGATCAGGGCATAGATGCCGGCGTCGCCAGCGGCAGGGGCAGCGGTGGTTTCACCAGCGGCCGGGGCAGCAGTTGTGGCAGCCGGGGCGGCAGTTGTGGCAGCCCCAGAGGAGCAACCAGCCAGCAGGGAGACCATCAGGGCCAATAAAAGGGCGATAGACAGGATCTTTTTCATGGGTTTCCTCCTTCGAAATGTGGGTTTTTTCTGTGTTCAAGGCATGGGCAATCTATTACAAGGCGATTTTGCCTTATAACCGGGATTTTCCGGCTATGCCGGACTCATGGTTCTTGCGGAAGGTCAGGTGCTGCGCATGGACTGGCGGTGGCTCTTGCGCACCGTGCTCCAGCGTTTGAAACGGGCGACCAGATTGGGTGTGAGGACAGAAATGATCAGCAGGAGGCCGATGACGATCATCAGGATCTGGCTGGAAATGTTGTTGAGGCCGAGGCCGTATTTGAGGTAGCCGATGACGAAGATCGAGATCAGGGCACCGGCCAGGCGGCCTTTGCCGCCGCTGGTGCTGATGCCGCCAAGGACAACCATCGAGATGATGTCGAGTTCGTACATGTAGCCGATATTGGGCCTTGTCGAGGACATGCGCGAGGTCAGGAAGATGGCGGTCAAACCGGACATGAAACCGGCCAGGGTATAGGCCAGGATGCGGATCTGGTCGACTTTGATGCCGGAAAAAATGCTGGCGGTGCGGTTGCTGCCAATGGCGTAGATCCGGCGGCCGAGCTTGGTTTTATTGAGGACGATGGTGAAGATCACAGCCAGGATGGCAAAGACGATCAGGACATAGGGAACCGGGCCGACCGTGCCCCAACCGAACTCCTGGAACCAGGAGGGAAATTTGCCTGCAGCCTGGTCCTTGAGGATGATGTAGGCGATGCCGCGGTAAATCGTCATCGTGGAAAGGGTGACGATCATCGGTGAGAGTTCTTTGAAGCGGGTCAGCAGCAGGCCGTTGATCAGGCCGCAGACGGTGCCGACCAAAAGGGCGAGCAGGATCGCGGCGACCATCGGAATGCCATTGCCGGCATTGTAGGCGACGCCCATGATGACCGAGGAGAGAGCGATGGCGGCACCGACGGAAATGTCGATTTCTCCCATCAGGATGATCATGGCCATGGGAAAGACAATGAAGGATTTGTCCATGAAGTCGCGTGTCGCGTCAAGCAGGCCAGTCACACTCAGGTAGTAGGGCGAACTCATGGTATTGAAGACATTGACCAAAAGGAGAACCAGGACCAGCACGGCCTCCCAGCGCAGCAGGAATTTTTTCAGGGCAGCCATCAGATGTGCCTCCTTTGCAGGTTGTTCTTGTCAACCATGCGCTTGAAGATCGTGTTCATCAGAATCGCGAACAGGATGATCAGGCCGTAGAGAGCGTCTTGCCAGAAAGGCGAGATTTTGAGCAGTGGCAGGGCGTTTTTCAAAATACCGAGCAGGACGGTGCCGAGGATGACTCCAAAGACTTTGCCGGAACCACCGCTGATCGAGACCCCGCCGAGGACACAGGCGGCGATGACATTCATTTCGTAGCCGATGGCGGTGTCACCCTGCGCTGAGGCGTATTTACTGACCCAGAGCACGCCAGACAGGCCGGTGATCGTGCCCATGATTGCATAGACGAGGGTGCGGATGGCCGGGACATTGACACCGGTGACGCGGGCGGCCTCCGGGTTGCTGCCGACCGCATAGATCATGCGGCCGATCCGGGTCCAGCCGAGGAAAAATGCGCCGATGGCAAAGGTCAGGATCGCGACCCAGACCAGGCTGTTGATGCCGAGGAAACGGTTGAAGGCCAAGGCTTTGAAGCCGTCGTTCATCTGGTGGGCGCTGACCCAGGCGCCATTGGCAATGATGTAGGTCAGGCCGCGGTAGACATTCATCATGCCCAGGGTGGCAATCAGGGGCAGGACTTCGCCGTAACCGACGAGCAGGCCATTGATCAGTCCGGCTAAAAGGCCGATGCCGATGCCGATCAGGACTGCCAGGACCGGGGAGGCGGTTTCATTGCCGCGGACGTAGAGGGCGGCGGACATGCCGGACAAGGCCAGGGTGGCACCGATCGAGAGGTCGATGCCGCCGGTGATGATGACCATCATCATGCCCACGGCCAGCGTGCCCATGATCGCGGCATTGACCAAGAGGTCGTTGAGGTTTTCCGCGGTCAGGTATTGGGAATTTCTGAGCTGGATCAGCAGGGACAGCAGGAGAATGAACAGGATCATCCCGATTTCACGGGCGCCGATCGCTCCGTGCTTTTGTTTTTGGATGCCGGTCAGTTTCATGACTTTCCTCCCAGGGCCGGTTCTTCATGCGAGACGCGGGTGACAGCTGCCTCCAGGATCTTTTCCTGGGTGGTCGAGGCATCATGGGTCCGGGCAATCATCGTGACCCGGCCTTCATGCATGACGACGATGCGGTCGGACATGCCGATGACTTCCGGCATTTCCGAGGAGACCATCAGGATGGCGTAACCATCGCGGGCCAGTTCGCGCATGATCTGGTAGATCTGGTGCTTGGCCCCGACGTCGACGCCTTTGGTCGGTTCGTCCATGATGATCAGCTTGAGGTCGGCAGTCAGGAGCTTGGCAACAATGATTTTCTGCTGGTTGCCGCCTGACAGGGAGCTGGCCAGATCCTCAACACCCTGGCATTTGATCGAAACCAGCTTGGACAGGCGCTCCGCGGTTTCCTTTTCTTTGGCTTCCTCAACCAGAAGGCCCGGAGCGAAGCGGTCGAGGTTGGCCAGGGTGATGTTTTTCTCAATGCTCCAGGACAAGACCAAGCCCTGTTTCTGGCGGTCTTCCGGCAGGTAGCCCACGCCCAGTTTCATTGCCGTCAGCGGGCTGTCGATGGTGACGGTCTGGCCCAGAAGTTCGACACGACCACTATCCGGACGATCGATGCCGAAAATGGCCTGGCAAACTTCACTGCGTCCGGCGCCAACCAGACCGGTCAGGGCGACGATTTCACCCTTTTTGATGTCAAAGCTGACATCCTTGAAATAGCCGGTGCGGGACAAACCCTCAACCGCGAACACGGTCTCATCAGAAGGCTGGGACAACGGTGGCGGATACATTTCAGTCAGAGATCGGCCGACCATGGCACGGATCAGATCGCTGTTGGTGATGCCGTCGACTGGCCAGGTGCCGATGTACTGGGCATCGCGGAACACGGTGACCTGGCTGGCCAGGCGGTACATGTCTTCAAAGCGGTGGGAAATGAAGATAATGGCCTTGCCTTCATCGCGCAGTTGCTCGGTGATCCGGTACAGTTCTTCGCATTCACGGTTGGTCAGGGCTGCGGTCGGTTCGTCCATGATGATGATGTCGGCATCGGTCGACAGGGCCTTGGCTATTTCCACGATCTGCTGCTGAGCGACGCTCAGGGCACCCATCTGCTGGCGTGGATCGAGATCCGAACCGAGGCGGTGCAGGAGTTTTTCCGCCTTGCCATGCATGGTGTTCCAGTCGATCACAGGCAGTCGGCCACGCATGGCTTCATGGCCGGCAAAGATATTCTCCGAGACACTGAGGTCGGGAAAGCAGGTGACATGCTGGTAAATGGCGGCGATCCCATGGGCGATGGCTTCCTTGGGATTTTTAAATTCGACCTGCTTGCCACGCAGGGTCATGGTGCCTTCTTCCGGCTGGTGCACACCGGTGATGACCTTGATGAAGGTCGACTTGCCGGCGCCGTTTTCGCCCATCAGGGCGTGGATCTGGCCGGCTTTGAGCTGGAAATGCACCTGGTTCAGTGCCTTGACGCCGGGAAAGATCTTGGTGATTCCCTGAAGTTCCAAAATGAACTCTGACACGCGTGTTCCCCCTTGTTCTTCCTTTGCTACGTTCTTCTATCCTTGTATGTTCTGGATGGTGACCAGCTCCACGGGTACATAGATCTCACGTTTGTCCGGATCATCAAAAAAGATGTCTTTGCCTTTGACCAGCCGGTCAGCCAGTTGCACGGTGATCCGGCCCATTTCTTCCGGATTCTGGGCAACGGTAGCCTGCATCAGGCCCGCGGCGATGGCATCCCGGGCGATTTTGTCACCGTTGAAGCCAACAACAAGAATGTCTTTGCGGCCCGCTTCGGCAATGGCATTGGCTGCACCGACCGCCATGGGATCATTCTCTGCAAAAACAGCGACGAGGTCCGGTTGCTCTTCCAGGATCAGCTTCATGGCGGTATATCCGTCTTCCTGTTTCGAATAAGCTGAGATTTCTGTAGCGATCGAATATCCTCTGGCTTCGATCGACTCCCGGTAGCCTTCCCCGCGGCGAGCAGCGTAAACTGCGGATGGTTCCACTGTGATGATCGCGACCTTCCGGCTGCCTTCGCGGCCTGTTAAAGAATCAGCCGTGAAGGTGGCAGCAAGGACGCCACCTTGCCAGTTATCCGAGATGACAATGGCATCATACGCCGAACCGCCACCACCGATGTCGTTGATGATCACTGGAATCCCCTTTTCATGGGCACTGTCTACCAGGGGAGGCAGCACTTCCGGACTGATCGGCGAGACAATGATCGCTGCAGCCTGCTCTTCGATGAGCCGCTTGAAACTCGTAACCAGGCGAGTTTCATCGCCGGCCTGGTCATATCGGATACTCTGGTAGCCAAGCGCATCAGACTCTTCCTTCACACCCATTTCCATACTGTGGAAAAAGTCGAGCGAAAGATCATAACCGGTAAAGCCGATGACTTTTGGTTTCAGGAGATTTGCAGCCAGAACCGAGGCAATGATCACAAGGACCAGGACAATCAGCGATGCGATTGTGATCCGTTTGCGGCGGGAGACAGAGCCTTGCTGACCGATGCCGGCTGCTGTCGTTCTCGTGGCAGTTGGTACAAGCGACATGGCCAGCTAAGCTCCTTCCCTCTTTTTCCTGTCCGGTGGTGATGCAGTCCTGGATGATGATTTCAAACGTCTGTCTGATCGTTTCGAACAGGTTCACCTGACGACTCCAGTTTAGTCCAGACACACAGCCAGACAAGCCCAAGCAGCCAAATTTCTTTCATTTATCCGCTTTTTTAATCATCCGATTTGAAAACTCTTTTATTTTTTCGGCTATTTACGTTTTCATTTTTGCGATATATATTTGTCTTAACGATATTCTAGTCCATCTGGCAGGAGTTATCATGCGGATTTTTCAACGCCTGACTCAAGCGAATACACATCAGAAACTGGTCCGACTGATGATCTTCTGGCTGGTTCTCTGTTACCTCTTCTTCCTGTTGATCTATTCGATTCTGGCTTTCCGCGTCACAGAGAATCGCCTGCTGACAGAAAACAGCAGCCTGGCCAGCCAGACGAGGCATGCGGTTGATGATTTATACCAGCGCGTCCAGGCGATCAGCAACCAGATTCTGCAGGATCCTCTTGCAACTGCCTATTTGTATGAACGAACCTCCTATTCCCTGGCCCAGGCGAATCTGAACGAGCTATTGGTCGATTACCAGAAGAGTCATCCTCTCCTGATGCGCTACATCGGCCTCTACAATGGCTATCTGGGAACCTACGAGACCTCGCTGGGCCCTTTGCCAGCCAGCCAGATGGGCCTGCCAGTCGGCAATAGCCCTTTCAGCCTCAGGCCACGTGAAATCCGGATTGAAGGTTCTGCCCTGGAAGCACTCAAGAACGAGTTTTCGCGTCTGATCGTCTTTTATGCCCGTGTAGAGGACAACCCGCAGCGGACCAACCATGGTCTGGTCATCATCCATGTCGATGAAACAAAATTCTCGACGTTGCTGACTGATTTCCAGCCCCGGGCCCGGGTTTATCTGACCGACGCCAATGGCATCGTTTTTGCCAGCAGCGAACCAGATGCATTCATCACTGATTTGAGTTTTGGATACCCTTTCAGTGGAATTTTCCAGAACGAGAGCGGAACGCGGCAATTGTCCGACCAGGGAATCTTGCGCACCGGCAATCTCTGGCAACGCCAGCTAACCTATTTTCTGCGTTCGCAGACCAGTGGTTTGTTCACAGTCGTGGTCCTGGATTCTGGATTGATCTGGCTGGAATATCTGAAAACCATCGCCCCGGTGTTACTGGTCAGCCTGATTTTTCTCCTGACCAGCAGCTGGATCATCTTGAAGCTACTGGCACGGTTTTACCAGCCGCTCCAGAGCCTCGTCCGCGAGGTTGCAGGTTACGAGGTCGGAGCCGCAGAGGAATATGCTGTGCTGCACAAGGCCCTGCTCCTCGGTGACCAGGCAGCCCGGATCGCCCGCGAGAAATTCCTGGCCGACCTTTTGGCCGGCAAACCGAACCATGAAGACGCTGAGCGGATCAGGCAAATTCTCCGCCAGCTGGAGGCCCCTGCCTACCTGCTGGTCGTCGCGCGGTTTGATGGCTTTGGTTCCCTGGCCGAAACCAATCCGGATGATCTCGACAATTTCCGGTTCATTGTCATCAACATCACCCAGGAACTTTTGGAAAGCCTGGCACCTGTGACAGGTCTCGTGACGGGTGACCACGAGGTCACCCTGATCCTCCAACTTAAAGATGCCAACCTGCCAGCAGATCTGGATGAAGCCCTGGCCCAGGCCCAGACCCAGATCCGGCGCTATTTCCCCTTTACCGTCAGCTATGCGGCAGCAGAGCCAGTGACATCCTTCGGCCAATTCAACGAATCCTATCTCAAAACGTGCGGCCTATTCAGCTATCGGCTCTATTTTGGTCCCAGTTCCCTGCTCACACCGGAGAAGACCATTGCGGTCAATAAGAAAATCCGTTATCCGGTGATGGCTGAAAAGCGGATCCTCGAGGCCTTGAACCTGCGGCGCCAGGATTTGCTGGTGCCGGGGATCGATGATTTCATGCAGGCGATCCGGGAAGGCTATTCGCCCCGAACCGTCAATTATTTCAACCAGCTGCTGTTCTCGGTCTTCAAGCAGGTCGACAATACGGTCGAGCTGGTGAATGAAGACTACGACAATTACCTTGAGACCAGCGACCGGCTGTCCCGGTGTGACCAGCTCGAGGATGCCCGCCAGATCATTGCCCGATTCTGCCTGGAACTGATGTCGATTTCGCAGGAAAAGGCCCGCCGCGCCACCGATGCCAAGCATGAGCGGTTGCACGATGAGCTCGTGAATTACCTCCGGGAAAATCTCTCCGACCCCAATCTGTCTCTGGAATCGACCGCTGAGCGTTTCAATCTCTCACCAGGCTATCTCGGCAAACTGGTCAAAGCATCCGCCGGCGACACGTTCTCCAGCTTGCTTTCCTCCATGCGGCTGGAAAAAGCGGCCCAGCTCCTGATCGAAACGAGCCAGCCCGCTTATAAAGTCGCCGAGCAAGTCGGCATTCCCAATGTGGCCTATTTCTCGACCCTGTTCAAGCGCCAGTATGGCCTCTCCCCTGCTCCTTTCCGCGAAAAACGCGGCAATCTGGGGTAAAGAGGTTTTGTCTAGTCTTGCAGTTTGAAGGCCACATTGATGTCGTGGATTTCCCGGTCGCTGATATGGACGATGTCACCGATGGCAGTTGAAGCCAGGATGGACTTGGCTGTAAATTCAGCCACCTCCAGGCGGTCAAAAGCGTTGAGCAAGCTCGAGCCGGTGACGATCACGCAGTCATTTTCGCAGATGACCGCCGGAGTCTTGGGCGAAAGGGCCCTGGCGACCAGCGCAGGATCCATGAAGCTGACGCCAAACGGCACCTTGGCAATCTGGCGCAATAAAATATAGCTCTCCGGGATCGTCCGCGGGTCAAAGTCAGCATCCGTCACAGCGAAGGCCATGATATTGGGTGGATGGGCCACCAGGACAGACTTTACATCAGGATGCTGGCGATAGATTTCAGCATGGAGGGGCACCGAACGGCTCGGGATCTTGCCGGCTTCTCGCTGGCCCTCACGGATCAGGACGATGTCTTCGACCTCCAGGTAAGCCCGGTCCCTGCCATACGGCGTGATCAGGAAGGAGCCATCGGACAGGCGCACCGAATAGGTCCCCTGGGTGCTGGTGAACAGTCCCTGGTCATACGAGCGCCGGATCAGTTTGACCAGGTCGCGCCGGGCGGCGTTTTCCTCACTGCTGTGTGTTTCGGGCATGAACTCCGGCAATTCGACGCGGTTTTTCACTTCCGTGGCAGCGATCCGCTCTTCGGACAGCGGTCGCGGCTGGCCGATTTTCTTGGCATTGATTTCCAGGAGGGCACTGGACTCGATCGTCTCAAAGGCCATGAATGCCTGGAAAATATCTTTCGCACCGATGACCACTCCGTGATTTTCCAAAAGGACTACCGAATAGCCTTCATCAAATTTCCGGGCAATGTTTTCTCCGAGCAGGGCACTGCCAGGCACGGCATAGGTGGCAATAGCAAGATCCCCACAGATCTTGCGCACCGTCGGGATCAGATTGACATCCGGCAGTTTGCGCGCGATCGAAAAAGCCACCAGACCCGGTGAGTGGGCATGCAGGACGGCCCCGATATCGGGCCGGCGGCGGAAAACAGACAGGTGGAACGGGTACTCCACAGAGGGTCTGTGGCGCCCTTCAATGGTGCCGTCCGCCTTGACCCGCATGATGTCGTCACGCGTCAACATCCCTTTGTCGATACCGGAGGGCGTGATCCACATGTAGCCATTGTCGTCGCGGATCGACAGATTACCGCCAGATGTTGTCGTCATACCGCGGTAATAGATGCGGTTCATCATCATCACCAGCTGGTCTGCCGGATGCAGCAATTCAAAACGCATGGTTCCCCCTCCTTCGGGTGCAGATGGCTCTGCGTCCTGTGTCCTGGCAACCGCCAAGGAAACCCTTCAGGGTTAGCCGAACAGCTGGCGGTAGCGGATCAGGGCCAGATTCCAGTCGTCCGTGTCCACAGGTTCATAGTACTTCAGCGTGGTGGAAGCAGCAATCACCTGGCGCGCTTCGTGGAGATCCTGGATCGCACCCTGGCCGATCAGCTGGGCCGCGATATTGCCCAGGGCAGTCGCTTCGATCGGCCCGGCGATCACGCGGCTGCCAGTGGCATTGGCGGTGAACTGGCTCAAGAGGCCGTCCTTGGTGCCGCCGCCGACCACATGCAGGTCGGGATAAGTCCGGCCGGTCATGGCCTCGATGCTGTCCTTGGTCACCCGGTATTTCAGGGCCAGGCTTTCGTAGATGCAGCGGACCACCTCGCCGCGGCTCTCGGGGACAGGCTGGCCGGTTTCATGGCAAATCTCGCGGATTCGACTGGGCATGTCACCCGGGACCCCGAGACGGGAATCATCCGGATCGACCAGCGACTGGAACGGCTGGCAGGCAAGCGCTTCCCGCTCCATGTCCGCAAACGTGACTTCCGCACCTTCGCGGATCCACTGGCGGCGCGATTCCTGGATCAGCCACAGGCCCATGATGTTCTTCAGGAAACGGGTCGTGCGGCCAAAGCCGCCTTCATTGGTGAACTGGAAGTCGTAAGCCTGTTCATTGATGACCGGGGTCTGGCTTTCGATGCCCATCAGCGACCAGGTGCCGCTGGAGATGTAGACAAAATCAGGCTGGGTCGCAGGCACAGCGGCAACTGCCGAAGCCGTGTCGTGTTCGCCGACCGCCATGACCGGAATGGGCTGGATGCCCAGTTCCTGGCAGATATCATCGGAAATTTTCCCGACCCGGGTGCCTGGCAGGACCAGTGGCTGGAGGATCTGCCGCGGCAAGCCCAGGCGGTCCAGCAAGTCATGGTCCCAGTCCCCCGTGTACGGATTGACCAGGGCACCGGTGGAAGCGATGGTGTATTCGGACTGGCGTACGCCGGTCAGGAGGTAGACGAACAAGTCCGGCATCAAAAGCATCGCGTCAGCTCGTTCCAGCAAGTCAGGCCGCTGTAATTTGAGCGCCAGCAGCTGGAAAATCGTGTTGAAATTCATGAACTGGATCCCGGTGCGGTCATAGACTTCGCGCCGCGGCACGAGGGCAAAGGTAGCCTCCTGCATACCGACAGTCCGGGTGTCCCGATAATGGACCGGATTTTCCAACAGACGTCCGGCCGAGTCAATCAAGCCAAAATCGACGCCCCAGGTATCGATGCCCAGGCTGTCAATCGCACCCTTGGCCTTGGCTTTGACAAGGCCTTGCTTGATCTCAAAAAACAGGCGCAGCACATCCCAGTACAGGGTCGGGCCGACCTGGACCGGATCATTGCTGAACCGATGGATCTCCTCCAGTTCGATGGTCCGGCCGTCGTAACGGCCGAGCATGGCGCGCCCACTCGAAGCGCCAAAGTCAAAGGCCAGGATTTGCTTGATCTCGGACATGTCTTAAACCCTCCAGTATGGCATGGAATGCGGATTACTTGGCTGCAATGGATTTGCGATAGGCTTCACTTTCCCAGTTGGCGATGAAGGACTTGCCCGCTTCGCTCATCGGCGAAATGGAGAGCCCCCTGGCCTTGACCTGCTTGTGGATGAACAAGACAGCGGCCAGAGTCTCCTCGATCGTCTGGGCCTCATTGGCACTGCAAGTATAAAGGACCTCGCCCGACTGGCGGAAAATCGTCGCCTTGGCCACAGCGGCCGGACCAGACACGGCAAAGCTCTCGAGACTGCCGGTTTCGGCAACGGCGACCTGGCCAGCCAGAAAAACCAGCTGGTCCGGGTACAAGGCTTTGACCGTGAAATCTTCGAGGGCCCAGGCCTGGGCTTTCAGTTCGTTCTGCAGCCAGGCGGAGTTGGAACGATAGGCGGTATTCGTCTCATCACCGACACAGAACGAGGCGGGGACGACTTCGAGGACCGGCCAGTCCTGCTTTCCGGTCGAAAAATAACTGGCAATCGCTGCATTGACCTGGTCATGCAAGTCGAGGCAATACTGGGCCGTCGGGCCAGTGACGATGACGCCATGGTTTTGCAGAAAAATGACATTGGGCAGGACGCCATCTTTCGCTGCAGCCTGGCGGGCGGACTGGATCGAAAAGGTCAGCTGGGCCCCTGGATTGATATAGGGTACAAACGCGAAATTTTCTCCAGTCGGGGCCATGACCTCGGCGGCGATCTGCGGACCTTCGGCGGCGCAGGTCAGGAGGTTGCCATAGACCGGGTGGGTATGCAGGACAAAGGTGTCGAGCAAGGCATGGAAGCCAGCTTCGACAGATGGGCGCAAAACCGGCAGGCCGTCAAAGGTTCGCGTCGCTTCCTTGGCAGCAGCAGACCCCTCTTTTTCGACATCGTCGAACTGGGCTTCACTGCCCGCATAGAAGGTACGCAAGGCCGGATAATCAATCACGGCATAAGCATTGCCGGGCTCGATCTGGCCGAGCTGGAAGCCCGATGCTTTGATCGCCATCAGGGAGTCGTCGAGCTTGGCCGAGGTATTGCCACCGCCACCCTGGACATAGTCGGAGCGGCTGCCAGCGGTCTGGGACATGCGGGTGAATTCCTGGAGCGGGCCAGCATAACGGGTGACAAATTCAGAGGATGACATAGGCTTCTCCTTTTAGCGCTTGCTCAGGACATCCTGGGTATAGGCATAGATTTCCGGCAGGTAATCGCTGCCGGCCGGAACCCCCTGGTCGAGGCAGAACTGGTTGTAGACGGCCATCGCCGGCAGGTTCCTGAACTCTTCCATCAGGGCCAGGCGAGTGGCATAGTCGCCCTCGGCTTCGGCCTTTTTGATCAGGTCGGTCGGTTCGAGCAGCGCAGCGAGGATCGCTTTCTGGGTGGCGCGCAGGCCGACAGTCCAGGCCGTGATGCGGTTGATGCTGCCGTCAAAGAAGTCGGTCGCCAGATAGACCCGGTCAAAAGCGTCGGCGCGCTTGATTTCGCGCATCAGCTCCTGGACGCTCTCGTCGGAGATGACAACATGGTCGGAGTCCCACTTGACCGGACGGCTGACATGGACCAGCACGGCCGGGTTGAACAGCAGCAGGGACGAGACCTTGTCAGCAATGGTTTCCGTGGGGTGGAAATGGCCCATGTCGAGCGTCAGCAGCAAGCCTTCATTGCCGAGCTTGTGCTGGTGGGCGGCATAGCCCATGTAGAATTCATGGGAACCAACGGTATAGCTTTCGACGCCGATGCCAAACAGCTTGCACTCGACCGCGTCGACCAGGTATTCAGCCGGATATTTCACCGCCAGGATCTCGTCGAGGGACGCCTTGAGCAGGGCACGGAAGCGGGTGCGGTCGGCAGGCATGTCTTTCATGCCGTCCGGGACCCAGATGTTGTTGACGACGGTGCAGCCAAGCTCCCGGCCCATGTCGGCTGCGATCTTGCGCACGGCTTTGACATGGTCGATCCAGAAGCGGCGGATTTTTTCATCCGGATGGGACAGGGTCAGGTTGTCAGCGGCCATCGGGTGGCCAAAGCAGGTGGCATTGAAATCGAGGGCGAGCCCACGGCTCTTGGCCCAGTCGATCCAGTTCTGGAAATGGCGGGTCTCATAGCGGTCGCGGTCAACGGCTTCGCCGTTGAGCTCGGCATAGCAGGCGTGCAAGTTGAGACGCTGCTTGCCCGGCAATAGGCTCAGGGCTTTGTCGATGTCGGCGCGCAGTTCGTCGCCGGTTCTCGGTTTGCCGCCGAATGAACCCGTGGAGAGAATGCCGCCGGAGGTTCCACCGCCGACTGCCTCCAGACCGGTGACGTCATCGCCCTGCCAGCAATGGACAGAGACTTCAATCTGCTTCATTTTTTCAAGGGCGGCGGCGACATCGACACCGTAGCTGGCGTAGGTGGCCACAGCGGCATCATAAGCTTGCTTGACAACGATTGGATCCATGGGGTACCTCCTCAGATTTGCCCGTACAATTTCAGGGCATGGTCACGATAAGTCAGGATGCGGGATGGCAGGTCAGGATTGTTTTCAAGGGTTTGTGCGGCAAACAGGCCTTGGCTCAGGTCATCGGTCGCCAGGCGTTCGTGCCCAATCAAAGCCCAGGCAGCATCGTAGAGGTTTTCAAACATCGGATCGCGCATCGCCAGGCAGACAAAGGACTGGCGCGGCTGGTTGATGTCTTCACCGCTGATCTGGAAAAACTGGTGTTGGTCGCACAGGGCGCGCAAGCGCTCGAGCTGGGTCCGGGTATTGCGGGACGGCATGTAGGTGACGGCTGCAAAACCAAGGGTATCGAGCAGGTTGAATAATTCATCGAGATAGTCATCTTCGAATTTCTGGGTTTTCTTGTCGCCAGTGACCGAATCACCGACATCGCCCAGGTAGGCATAAGCCAGGATGATGCCGTGCGCCTTGGCAAAAGCAACCACATCGGCAACCGGCAGGCATTCCTCGGTGGCATCGATATAGAACTGTTCGACCAGCTCGCCCTTCAGAAGGCCCAGCAAATCGTAGGCACGATGGGGGTTTTCCAGATCCAGCAGCATCGCCTCGATCTTGGCTGAAACGCTGAGCTGGAGCGGACCACGCAGGAAAGCGAGCAGGTCCCGGGGTGCCGGATAACGCCGCAGCAGCTCCAAGGCCAGGGCATAGAGCAGGTGACGTTCGGTGACCCCTCCCCCATCGGTCACCAGGCTCAGGGGCAGGACATCGCGATCATAGTCGAGTTCGATCCCGGCCGGGGCAAGCAAGGTATTGAGTGTCGCGATCATCCTGCGGTTGCGGATGCCGCGGGCTTTCCGGACGGGTTGCAGGAAGGCATCCAGCGCATCGATCTCGGTATGTGGCACACCATGCAGGGCCAGATAAGCGACGGATTCCTGGTCCGGATTGTTGATCCTTCGCCCCTCCAGGATGGTCCCGGCCAGCGAGGCCCGGACTTCACAGCCGATCGTGGTCGGCAGGCCGAGGATCTGGCCGGCCGCCGTGAACTCCCTGGCCCCGCCGATGCTGTCATGGTCCATGATTCCGGCTGTCGTCAGGCCTGCCATATAGGCCATCCAGACCGCCTTGGCCGGCGAATACGGGGAAAAGGAGTACCAGGTATGGATATGGTTGTTGACATCCCTGGCGGTGGCCGGCCGTGCGATCTGGCCCTCATCCAGCAGGAGCTTGAGCTGGCGCAGGGCATCGAGACGGTCGATCATCTGGGGGCTGTTCAAAGCTTCGATCAATTGGTTGACGGTAGGATTCATAGACAACCTCAGCTGTGCTTCTGGTGATCAAATGCCAGTTCCCGGGGCGAGCAAGCGCGGCCCCGGGAGCTGGCACGACAAATGAACGTTCAGACGCCGAATTTATTCCTGCGGATCAGTTCGACATCGGCGAAGGACTTGTCGGCGACGTAGCCCGGCAGGGGCAGGACGCGCTGGTGGCAGATGTCGAGGAACCAGCTGGCCTGGGGGAAGAAGTCGCTTTCGAGCTCGAAGGCGGGGGTGATCCAGTTTCTCGAGCCGAGGACGGCGACGGGGGCGTCGAGGTCGTCGAAGCAGAGGTCGCCGATGTTCCGGGCCAGCTCGGAGAGGTAGGAGCCGCGGTCGCAGGCGTCACCGGCGACGATGATCCGTCCGGTCTTCTGGACCGACTCGATGACCTTTTCGTAGTTGAAGGGGACCATCGAGCGGGCGTCGATGACCTCGACCGAGAGGCCGAACTCCTTCTCGAACCGCTCTGCAGCCTCGAGGGCACGGTAGAGGGTGGCGCCGATCGTCAGGATGGTCAGGTCCTTGCCCTGGCGCTTGATGTCCGGTTCACCGATGGCGATCTCGTAGCTTTCGGCCGGGACACCGCCCTGGTGGAACTGTTCCGCATAATCGTAGAGGCGCTGGCTTTCAAAGAAGATGACCGGGTCGGTGCCGTTGAGCGCCGCAGCCAGAAGGCCCTTGGCGTCGTAGGGGGTGGCCGGGAAGACGACCTTGAGGCCCGGGATGTGGGCGACGAGGGCGGTCCAGTCCTGGGAATGCTGGGCGCCATACTTGGAGCCGACGGAGACGCGCAGGACGACAGGCATCTTGAGGATGCCGGCGGACATCGCCTGCCACTTCGGCAGCTGGTTGAAGACCTCATCCCCGGCGCGGCCGAGGAAGTCGGCGTACATCAGCTCGACCAGGGCGCGGCCGCCACTCATCGCATAGCCAACGGCGGAACCGACGATCGCACCTTCGGCGATCGGTGAGTTGAACAGGCGGTGGTAGGGCACCAGCTCGGTCAGGCCGCGGTAGACGGCAAAGGCGCCACCCCAGTCACGGTTCTCTTCACCGTAGGCGACCAGGGTCGGATCGGTGCAGAAGCCATCGAGCACCGCTTCAAAGAGCGCGTCGCGGTACTGGTAGACCTTGTTCTTCGACACAGGCTTGCCGTTGGCGTCGAAGGCGAAGCGTTCCTTTTTGGCGATCTGCTGCACGCGCAGGTTGTCTTCGCGCTTCTGCAGCAGGTCCGGCTCGCGGTCCTCCATCTTCGGCATCCGGGTATTGGAGAACATGATCTTCTCGATCGCGTCCGGGGTCTTCTGCAGGCTCATGCGCGGCGAGACGACCGGGTCGATCGCCAGGCGGACGGCCTCGGTGATGGTGGAGACGACGAATTCGTCGATTGCGGCGAAGTCGGCTTCTGTGGCCAGGCCGGACAGGACGAGGTCAGCCTTGAAGCCCTGGATCGAGTCATGGGCCATCCAGGCATCCTTCTC
>DIGA01000081.1:26102-29425 GCA_002419365.1 Mageeibacillus sp. UBA5734
AGAAGGACCGGGCCCTGCTTGTTTTTCAGGATCTCGAGTTTTCTGGTCATGGCCTCGATCACGGCCAGCGGGTTGTAGCCGTCGATGCGCTCGGCGTGCATCTGGTCCGGGTTGACACCGGCGCCGATGCGGGCGACAAAGTCGTAGCCCATGGTCTCGCCGCGGGTCTGGCCGCCCATCGCGTACTGGTTGTTCATGACGTTGAGCATCAGGGGCAGGCCGCCCTTCATCTCGTCATCCCAGAGCAGGCGGTACTGGTCCATCGCGGCCAGCATCAGGCCTTCCCAGACCGGGCCGCAGGCCATCGAGCCGTCACCGATATTGGCGATGACCACGCCCGGCTTGCGGTTGATCTTCTTGTACAGCGCCGAGCCGACCGAGATGTCGGCCGAGCCACCGACAATCGCGTTGTTGGGGTAGATGCCGAAGGGCAGGAAGAAGGCATGCATCGAGCCGCCCAGGCCCTTGTGGAAACCGGTCTCCTTGGCGAAGATCTCCGCCAGGGCACCGTAGACGAGGAAATCGACCGCCAGCTCGCGCACAGACTTGCCCTTGCCGGTATTGGCCTTTTCAACGACCTTCCAGGCCGCGCCATCGAGGAAGCCCTCCATGATCGCCAGCAAATCCGCCTCGCTCATCTTGTGGATCGAGGACAGGCCCTTGGCCAGGATCTCGCCGTGGCTTCTGTGCGAACCGAAGATGAAGTCCTCGTGGGTCAGGTGGTAGGCCTGGCCGACCGAGGAGGCTTCCTGGCCCATCGAGAGGTGCGCCGGGCCGGGGTTGTTGTACTCGAGGCCGTTGTAGGTATTGGTGGTCTTGATCGAGTACAGCATCGACTCGAACTCGCGGATGATCCGCATGTCGCGGTAGATCCGCAAAAAGTCGGCCTTGGAGAAGGTGTCCTTCTCTTCGGACGGTTTCTTCTGGTAGACGTTGACCGGGATGTCCTTGAACGTGATCTTGCCGGGGGCGCGGATTTCTTCGGGTTTGACGAACAGTTGCTTGGCCATGGTGGGGGTCTCCTTATCGATCGTGGGCCTGGTTCATGTGGTCAGGTCCTGTATTCGGGCTCAGTTGGCGTGAGATAGCTGGTTGCGGCTGATTTCAGTGGAAAATCGCTTCGCGGATCACTTCAGCGACGGTCGGGTGCGGGAAGATCAGTTCCTTGATCGCCTCGAGCCGCATCTCGGACTCGACCAGGATCCCGGCCGACAGGATGATCTCCGAGGCATAGCTGCCGAGCAAATGGCAGCCGAGGATGCGCTGGTGGTCCGGATCTACAAGCAGCTTGATGATCCCGTCGCCGCCTTCGTTCTCGGCCATGTAGCGGCCGGAAAAATTCATCGGCAGGACTTTCTTCTCAAACGTCAGGCCCTTGGCGGTGGCGGTCTCTTCAGTCTCGCCGACAAACGCCATTTCCGGGCTGGTATAGAGGACCGACGGCATGGCGTTGTAGCGCATGGTGTCCTTCTTGCCCAGGATCGTGTTCACCGCCACTTCGGCTTCCCGGTAGGCCGCATGGGCCAGCATCCAGACGCCGTTGGCATCGCCGACCGCATAGACGCCGGGCACATTGGTCCGGCCCTGGGCGTCGGTGATGATCCGGCCGCGCTCGGTGTAGACACCGAGGGTCTCGAGGCCAAAGCCAGCGGTCACCGCGCGGCGGCCGACGGACAAAAGGGTCTTCTGCGCCGGGGCTTTCAGGGTGGCGCCGTTTTTCGTGAAGGTGACCAGGCCGTCACCGACCGCGGTGACCTGGGCGTTCAAGTGGAAGACGATGCCCTTCTTCTCGAAATTCTTCTGCAGGATCGCGGTCAGCTCGCGGTCGGCATTGCCGGCGATGTGGTCGAGCATCTCGATCACGGTCACCGCGCTGCCCACCGTCTGGTAGTAGCTGGCCATCTCGAGGCCGATCACGCCGCCACCGACAACAACCAGCGATTCCGGGATCTCGGTCAAGTTGAGGATCTCGCGGTTGGTCAGGACGGTGCCTTGTTCGAGGCCTTCCTTGACGCCGGGGATCGGCGGCACGACCGCTTCCGAGCCGGTGGCGATGATCAGCTGCTTGCCTTCAAACACCTGCTCGCCGACCGCGACGCGGATCACGCCGTTTTCGCGGCCCAGGATCTGGCCGAAGCCTTCCTGGATCGTGACCTTGTTCTGTTTCAAAGTCGACTTGACGCCGGCGACGAGGTTGCGGACGACCTTGTCCTTGCGGGCAATGACGACCGCCTGGTCGAGCTTGGCCTTCTCCGTCGTCACGCCGTATTTCTGGCCATGCGTGGCGTAGTCATAGATCTTGGCGCTGTTCAAAAGCGTCTTGGATGGCACGCAGCCTTCGTTGAGGCAGACGCCGCCGATCTTGTTCTTCTCGATCAGGAGCACATGGAGTCCGGCTCCACCGGCGCGTTCCGCCGCGAGGTAGCCGCCGGGGCCACCACCGAGGACAATCAGGTCAAACATGGGTGTCTTCCTCCTATCAACCGTGCATCAGGGCGAGCGAGATGTTCTCGAGCACGCGGACGAGATCCTGCAGGAACCGGGCGGCCGGCGCGCCATCAAGGGCGCGATGGTCGAACGTCAGCGACAGCGGGATCGCCTGGTAGGCCTTGACCTCGCCGTTCACCTCGCGCACCTTGGTCACGATCGTGTTGACGCCGAGGATGCAGGTCTGCGGCGGGTTGATCACGGGGGTGAAGGTTTCGATTCCCAAAGAACCGAGGTTGGTCACGGTGAACGTGCCGCCCTTCAGGGCATCCGGGCTGATCGTGCCGGTCTGGCAGGCCTTGGCCGCGGCTTTGACCTCAGTAGCCAAAGTCGGCAGGTCCATCTGGTCAGCGGCGAAGACGGTCGGCACCATCAGGCCGCGCGGCGTGTCGACCGCGACCCCGAGGTGGACGCGGGAGAAATACGTCATCTTCTCGTCGTCGTAGTGGGCATTGCAGGCCGGATGGCGGGACAGGACGCGGGAGACGGCAAACAGGATCAGGTCGTTGATCGTCGGCGCCTTTTCCGCCAGGGCAAAGCCCATCTCGGCCGTGAGGCCCCTCTCGCCGGCCTTTTTCAAGCGGGCGCGCAGGGCCAAAAGGTCGGTGGCGTCAAAGCTGGTGTTCAGGGTCAGCTGGGCCATCTGCGACAGGGACGCCTGCATCGAGCGGGCGATCACCTTGCGGATATTGCTGTGCTTTTCAACGCGGATTTCATCGGCGGCGGCCGGGGTAGCTGCGGGGACTGCGATTGGAGCAGCGGCAGGGGTAGCGGCTGCGACCGGTACGGTGGGGGCCGAGAGGTCCTGGAGGCTGACCGCGCCGCCGAGGCCGGTG
>DIGA01000082.1 GCA_002419365.1 Mageeibacillus sp. UBA5734
TCACCGTTGATCATAGGTTTCTCCTCAACAATCAGCTTAATAGCCGACGCTCTTCAAATACTGGAAGCTCCGGGTGACGTCTCTCAGGCTGGTGTCCGAGTTTCTTGGATCGCGCTCTTGCTCGACCGTGACCCAACCCGTGTAACCGATCTCGCGCAGGGCTTTGTTGATGCCGGGATAGTCGATCGCACCGGTGCCGATCGGACACATGACGCCCTTGGCGCAGGCTTCGAAGAAATCGATCTCGATCTTGAGCATCTCGTCGTAGATTGACTTGTCTACATCTTTGAAGTGGATGTAGTCGATGCGGTCGATGTGGCGGCGGATCCAGGTTTCCGGATCCATGCCGGCATAATAGAGATGGCCGGTGTCAAAGACGAAGCCGGAGAGTTCTTTCGGGACATCGGCAATGACTTGCTCGATCTCATCAGCGAATTCGATATAGCCGCCGGCATGCGGATGCAGGACAGGGCGGACGCCGTATTTCGTCCAGGCCAGTTCGGCGATGGCGCGGATATTGGCAAGCATGTCCTGGTAACGCTCCGGTGACAGGCGCGGGGCTGTGTCCGGGTGGCCGGCGGTGGTGGCGCGTTCCGGATGGAAATAATCCATGTAGGTCAGGTAGGGGGTCGCAAAACGCTGGCCCGGTTCCTGTTCGTCGCGCGGCAGCTGGGTGATGAAGGAGCAGATGTCCTCAGTCTGTTTCAAGAGGTTTTCACGGTTGGAAGCGCTGACCAGGTCATCAAAAATGGTGCCGACGATGATCGTCAGGCCATTCTTTTTCAGTTCAGCGGTGACAGCGTCGACATCCAGCGGCATGAAGCCATAGGGGCCGAGTTCGATGCCCGTGAATCCGGATTTGCCGGCTTCTTCGAGCACGCGCTGCCAGCTGGGCAGGTAGGGATTTTTTGGATCATCGACGCCCCAGCAACTGGGTGCACAGGCAATGCGGATGCTCATGGTTTTGGTCCTCCCGATGGTAGGATCCGGCACCTCGGCCGGGATTTTCATTCTGCTATCATTGTAGCGCTCTTCGCCCTGTGGCGAATCAAAATTCTTGTTGAGTTTGTCTTGCCATAAGTGGCAAACGCCCCTGAAAACAAGCCTTTCCGGGCATCAGGGCCTGGCCTGTGGCACCGGGGCATCATAAATCTTGCGCTCACGGCCAATCGACCTGTCATGGTATCATGAAACCAGATGCATGGGTCGGTTCAGCGCGATCTCAAACCAGGCAGACCAGGGAGCACGTTCATGCCATTTTATTTTCTGGACAATGACCAGGCCATGACCTTTTCACCGGCGACGCGGCCGAATTTGATCAGTGTGTTCCGGTCCGGAGAGGATGCCATGGTTATGCCGCGCGTCATGCACAAACACGACGACAACCTGGAAATTGTCCTGATCCTCAAGGGCCAGGGCCAGCACGTGATTGGCGGCCGCTCCTACCTGACTGGACGGGGTGACATCCTGGTCTATAATGCCGGTGTCCTCCACGATGAAAGCACAGGCCTGAACGAATCGTTGCAGGTCTACTATTGTTCTGCCAACCAGGTCCAGATCCCCGGTTTACCGGCTAATCAGCTGCTACCCAAAGGCAGTCCGGCTGTCATTCACTGCGGCGAATCGTTGGCCCAGATCGAAACCTTGTTTGGCCTGATGGTTGAGCAGACCGCCCGGCACACGCCCCAGTCCATGGAGATTGCCCAGCAGATCCTGTCCATCCTGCTGCTGATGATCCGCAGTCTTGCCCAACAGCAGGTCGCAGACTCACCCCTGACAGAACCTGAACTGGGGCAGCAGATCAAGGACTACATCGACCAGAATTATCCGGATGACCTGACCCTGGCTTCCATCGCCGAGGTCTTCCACATCAATCCATACTACTTGTCCCATTTGTTCAAGGAACAGATCGGATTTTCCCCGATGCAGTACCTGAACCGGCGCCGGATCGGCGAGGCGCAGTCGCTGCTGATCCATTCCGACCGTCCGGTCAAAGACATCGCAACAGCGGTTGGTTTCAATCACCTGAACAATTTCCACAATTCCTTCCAGAAAATGGTCGGCATGGCACCGGGGCGCTACCGCAAACAGTGGCACGAAGGCGATCTGGCCAAATAGCTCGGTTCAGAATTTCAATTTGCGAAACTGGGCCGGTGTCACACCGGTGCGCTGACCAAAGGACCGGATGAAATGTGAGGTGGAGTGAAAGCCGCACGCACTGGCGATGCTTTCCACCGATTGTCCGGTCAGGAGCAGATGACGCCTGGCTTCGCTGATCCGGAGACTGATCAGGTATTCATGTGGGGACATCTTGTAGTGACGGCGGAACTGGCGGGCAAAATGGCAGAGGCTCACATTAAAGTGGTTGGCGATGTCCGACAACAGCAAATCCTCCCGGAAATGTTCCGTCATATAGGCATGGGCCTGGGTGACCAGGGAGTGCTCCAGCGGTATATTGCCAGTGGCGGATTCAATCATGGCGGTCAAAAATCGCGTCAAAGCCAGATTGATTCCCCAGTCATCATCTGCGGACTGGATCAGCAACTGCCTGAGCCTGAGCATCTCATTGGCAAGTTCCGGTTGATCCGGGGCGATAAATCCCGTCGCTTCACGCTCAGACAGACACTCATACATGGCTTGGCTCGAGCCACCTTTGAAGTGGACCCAGTCGAAATGGACATCCCCCACGGCCCGGTAGAGTTGCGGTTTGCGACAATCGATCAGCTGGACACAACCTGCGCGCAAAAGGGTTGTTTGTCCCTCATAGACCAGTTCAAGCTGGCCCTTGTGAATCGAGAACAGGAGCAGCGCATCATACTGGTCCCGTTCGATTGTATAGGGCGGCATACAGTGATACGCCCCCCAGAAGGGAATATGAATCAGGGCTGAAAGCGCAGAAGCCGAAGGATTTAAAATGTGGATTTCTGAATTTGGCAAAACACCCGGCTCATCAATAAGCATACAATCCCTCAGGCCATCAGGCTAGATTCGAGTCCATGCGACCTTCAATTCTATTTTATTCCTAGTTTTTTTGTAGGATATTGCCTTGATTCAGGTTTGGGCTATCCAATTCCATCGTAACAGAGAATGATCAAGAAATGTATATTTATCGGCAAGAAAGGGTACTGATTTGCTTCAGAACCTGCATTAGACTTGGATCAGATCGTATAATCGTACGACCATCCATTTTCCGGCCTGGTCCGGACCTGTCTACGCAAAGGAGCCTGCCATGTTTTCCCAGGGAAATTTCCGAGTCAATTTCAATGCGGCTGACCACAGCAACCTCGTTTTCTCCCAGAGCGATCGCACGATCTTGCGCGAGCTGGCCCAGCAGGTCGCTGAAATCGCCAGCCGTCCGATCATGGCAGAACACCGCGAACTCTGGTACAAACACAACCAGCTGGAGGCGACCCGGCCGCTGATCCTGTGTGACCCGGAAAATGGCTGGAACGAGATCATCACGGATGACCAGATCCAGTGCAGCAATAACATAGCCCGCCATTGGGAATTCCATTTCAGGAAGCAAATTTTCTGGGGCAACCAGATGGGGGATGATTATGTCGTCGAGCCCGTTTTCGAGATCCCCCATGTCTACGAGGAAACGCCCTGGACCGTGGCCGGCAGCAAACATCAGGGTACCATGCACGTCACTCAGAGTGACGGTGGTGCTTACCACATCGATACGATCCTCGAAGACTACACCCTGATTGACAAGATTCTCAAGCCACAGATGACCCTTCACCACGACACCACAAAGGTACTTCTGGAACTGGCCCAGGACCTTTTCGGCGATATCCTGGCGGTACGCATCAACACGCCCTGGTCGTGGTCACTGGGTGGCCTGACAGACGAATTTGCCTTTTTGCGCGGCATGGAGAACATGCTGTACGACTTCTATGACGAACCGGAGTCGGTCCATGCAGTGATGGACATTCTGGCCACGGGCACGCTTGAACGCCTCGATTTCCTCGAACGCAGCAACCTCCTGGCCTTGAACAACGACGGCACCTATGTGGGCTCCGGCGGCATGGGCTATACCCGTGAGCTGCCCGCTGCTGATTTTACCGGTCACGTGCGTGCCAAAGACCTGTGGGTCCTGGCTGAAAGCCAGATCACGATCGGCGTCTCTCCGGACATGTTCGCCGAGTTCATCTATCCCTACCAGAAACGGATCACCGACCGCTTCGGTCTCCTTTGCTATGGCTGCTGCGAACCGATGGATGACCGCTTTGACATCATCAAGGCTTCCAAAAACCTGCGCCGTGTCTCCGTTTCACCCTGGGCCAACAAACCCCTGATGGCGGAAAAGCTCGGCGCGAATTATGTCTATTCCTGGAAGGCCAGTCCTTCCCCGCTTGCCCTGCCCCAGCTGGATGAAGGAGTCGTCCGTCAGGAACTGCGCGACTACCTGGGTGTGACCCGCAACAACCGGGTCGAAATCATCATGAAGGACAACCATACCCTGGGCAGAAACCCCCGCAACCTGACCCGCTGGGTTGAAATCGCCCACGAAGAGATCGCCCGTCTGGATTAAGCCCGCACAGACCACCTGCATGTTAAAAATCGGTCAGGGCCGGCAGGTCAGCACATGCTTGAACTGCCGGCCTTCACTTTATGTGCAACATGCACAATCCGGACACGTTTACGGTTGCATCTTTATCAAACATTCCAACCTTGACAGATGCTCAAAACCCCTGATAAGATCGAATTCGTAAACGTTTTCAACTAACACACTGCACAACAGGCTACCCTTTGAAGTCGGGGTCGTTTGAGGCATGCACAAGGGGGAGCCACCATGATGATGACCCATGAGCGAACAGAATTGGCCGAGCAAGGCTTGGATCTTCTGGCACACGCCTTTGAACTGTGCCAGGACAAGCAAGCCAAGGGCTATGGCGATGGCCTGGCACAGTCTGTCGTGCAAGTGATTTTCCGCGATCTGCCAGCAGCGTGCGGCGACGCAACGGACTCGGCCGCTGCTGAGAGTCTGAAACGGGCACAGATCCTGATCGGTTCCTTCATTCGTCAACCAGCGCAGGACATCTGCCACAGTCTATCAGCAACAATCAGCGCAGAGTTTTCCCTGTCCCATGGCAAAGTCAATGCGATCATCCTGCCGGCGATGCTCAATCATCTGGTCAAGACGTGCAGCGCTTCAGATCGCAGGGATGATTCCAATATCGCCTGCATCCACTGTTATGCCAAATTGGCCCGTGTCATCGGATTGACAGTGACGGATGATCTTGATGCCATCGCCAAGCTGGCCCTGGCGGTGCGCAAGCTCAGAGCCCAGGTCGGTTTGCCCCGGTCCATTGCCGAATTTCTGGTTGATGAATCTGTCTACAGGCAGGCGGTACCAGTCATGGCCAAACGAGCCTGGCTGGGAATTGGCACACGGCCAGGCCGTCCCAGGCCGTCCGTCCGCGATATCGAGCAGATCCTGCTGGATGCCTTTTGAAACCTGAGTACGATTGTCCTGATTGATTCAACCTTGCCCGAATCAGCTTTGATGGTGCTATAATGAAATTGACAACAATTTCTTTGCCTGTTCCGGCTGCCTTCACCATTGGTGCAGCAGAAAGGAGCCCATCATGTATGAGAATATTCTTGTTGTTTCTGAGATGTCATCCAATCACGACCTCGTCCTGCAGTCACTGGGCAGTCTGAAACGGCTGGGAGCCAAGACGTGTTATCTCCACCAGTACATCAATCCCATGGAAGCCAACGAAACGATCTCGACGTTTATTCTCGACACCTATCGCGCCAGTCTGGAGCGGCAAAAGCAGCTGCTCACGGATGAAGGTTTTACCGTCGAAGTCATTGAGCGCGGCGGACTCCTGCGCACAGATGAATTGTTTGACCTGGCCCGGGAAAAGGGCTGTTCACTGGTCGTGACAGGTTCACCCAAGCATACCAAAATCGGGACCTTGCTTTTTGGCGGCATGACCAGCATGATCATGCACCATGCCACTCTCCCTCTATTGATCATCCGGATTCCAACCACGCCTGCACCGGATGAGAAATACCTGTCCTGGGACCTGTTAACCAGTCACATCCTGTTCCCGACAGATTTCTCGGAAAATGCCCGCCAGGCTTTCGAACACGTCAAGCAGCTGGTAGCTGCTGGTGTTGGCCGGGTCACACTCCTGCACGTTCAGGACAAGAATAAAATCAACCCCCATCTGGTGGAAAAGCTGGAAGCCTTCAACGAGGCCGATCAAGCCAGGCTGGCTCAGCTGGCGGATGAACTCAAGGCAGTGGGTCCGGTCGAGGTCGAAACCAGCTTGCCGTTTGGCTCTCCGACTGCAGAGGTCCTCAAGGTCATCCGTGAGCATGATGTCTCGCTGGTTATCATGGGCAGCCAGGGACTCGGTTTTATCGAGGAACTCTACCTCGGCAGCGTCAGCCACAACATCGCCCGCTTGTCCGATGCCTCGGTTCTCCTGATCCCGATCAAACGCGACTAAGGTGCCAGGCACCAGTTTGTGCACCATGTCGGGCGCACAATAAGGCCGGAGTGGATATAAACCTCCGGCCTTTCTGATGTCTGTGGATTGGATGAGAAATCAGTAGTTTTCCTTGCGGACTTCGAAGAAACTCTGGGCGAAACCGCAGACAGGGCACTGTTCGGGTGCTTTCCGGCCCATGACGAGGTGACCGCAGATGCGGCATTCCCACATGGTCAATTCACCCTTTTCGAAAACCTGCTTCATTTCAACATTCTGCAGCAGGGCGCGGTAGCGTTCTTCATGGGCTTTCTCGATCGCACCGACAGCACGGAAACGTTCTGCGAGGTCCGGGAAACCTTCGGCATCGGCGTCTTTAGCGAACCGGTCATACATGTCGGTCCATTCGTAGTGCTCGCCCTCGGCGGCAGCCAGGAGGTTTTCGGCGGTGCCGCCGATGTGACCGAGGGCATCGTACCAGAGACGGGCATGTTCTTGCTCATTGCGGGCAGTCTTGAGGAAAATTTCAGCCAACTGGTCGTAGCCTTCGCGCTGGGCGACTCCAGCGAAGTAGGTGTATTTGTTGCGGGCCTGGCTCTCACCGGCAAAGGCTTCAGCAAGGTTCTTCTCGGTTTTTGTACCGGCATAGCGGTTGGCTGTGGTTTCCTTTTTCCCACCAATGCGTTCGAAGGCGTCGGCTGGGGCTTTGCAGACGGGGCAGGTGAAACCAGCCGGCAGTTCACCTTCAAAGATGAAGCCACAGACGGTGCAACGATACTTGGGCATGGTTTTTTCCTCCTTGGAACTGTTTTGGCTTGTGCTGGCAGGGATGAGCTGGAGCAGCCGCTCGAGGGCAGCCAGGGGGAAGCCTTCGGGCTGGGGTTTGTTTTTCAAATCCAGAAGCAAGGTGCGGACATTGGGACTTTGTGGCAGCAGGTATCCGGCCTCGCGCAGAATGTCTTCGGCCACCAACTGGCTGGACTGGCGGATCGACTCGGCCAGCTGGCGCTCGACGGGATCTTGCGCTTGAGCAACCACGGTGGCGGCAGCCTGCGCCTGGGCCACGCGGTCCTCGGCCAGGTCATACAGGGTCTGGCGCATGCTGGTCTTTTTTTCCTGCTGGGGTGGATACTCATCCGGGACCAGGGAAATGGCATGCGATGGGCACGCGTCCACACAAAGCCGGCAGCCAGACAGGCATTTGCTGGCATCGATCTGGCCAGTTTCCGTGTCAGTGGCACCGGTTGGGCAGACATACAGGCAGAGACAGTCTTTGGTACAGAGCCGGATATTTCTTACAGCATGCATGTGATCTTACCTCCGTGCGACTGCAGCGATTTTAAGGCGCGGCACTTTGCAAACCGGGCAAATCTCCGGGGCATCGTCGCCGATGTAGATAAATCCGCAGATTTCACAGACGTAAGTCCTGGCTGCTGCAATAGCCTCCGGCTGCTGCTCGAACTGGGCCAGGTGGCCATTTTGCATGCGGGCAACCTTTTCTGCCCACGTCAGGGCGCGGAGGGTGCCGCGATCGGCCAGTGCTGCAGCCTGGGCATAGGCGGCCGCAAAGGCACCATTGAGCTGGCTGTTGTTCACACCTGCCAAGCCAGAAAGGCTTGCTGCGTCTGGTTGGGCTGCGTTGGCTTGATAATAGGCAGCCAGTTCATGGAACAGTTTTGACTCTTCCGGCCGATATTGTTTCTCACAGCCTTTGGCCAAGTTGGTGAAAAGAGCACCCAGAGCGGCGGCCGAGAGCTCACCTGGCTCAGTTGAACCGGTACGAATGGGCATAGCAGCGGGTTGAGCTGGCTGCGCTGCGGGAGCTGATTTTGCCTCCTGCAGGCGGAATTCGGACTTGGCAGCCCGGCACCAGGGGCAACGCCAGTCGTCCGGCAATTGCTCCCACAAGGTTCCGGCAGCAAAACCCGCTTCCGGGATGCCTGCAGCTTCATCATAGATGAAACCACAGATGGAACAGACATATTTGCGCATGGACGTGACCTCCTTTCCTTCAATTTAACAATCATCGTTCTCATTATCAACATATGTTCATAATAATTTTACAATAATATGATTCGTCACATGCATAAAAACGGAACCCTTGGGTATGAAAAAGCCAGGCGTGAAAAACCTGGCCATTTCGTGTTTACTTTGATTCCCGACTGATTGAAGTGAACTGTTTTGCCAGCGAGGCAGGTTATCTGCGATGAGTGATTGTTTACTCGGCAAAACTCCATTTCAAGGCATCATACATCCGGACATAGGTGCGATAGAGCTTGTCATAGGTCTGCCGGTGCTCCGGATTGGGCAGGGTTTCGCTTTCCTGCTGGATCAGGGGAACCGTGGCAGCCAGGTCAGGCCAGATTCCGATCGCGACGCCCGCGACGAGAGCGGCACCGAAGGAGCCTCCTTCAGCACTGCCGTAGACGGTGTGGACCGGAAGGCCAAAGACATCGGCGATGATCTGGCGCCAGAGCGGACTGGCCGCACCACCGCCAGCCAGGACAACGTCACCCGACTCGCTTTTCAGCTGGGGATCGGCGCTGACCGTCAGGTCGTAGACCTGGCGCAGGGAAAACGCGACGCCTTCGAGCACGGAGCGGGCAAAATGGCCTTTCTTGTGATGCGAGGTCAGGCCGATAAAACCACCGCGAGCTGCCGGGTCGTTGATCGGACAGCGTTCACCGGTCAGGTAGGGCAGGAAAATCAGGCCTTCGGCACCGGCCGGCGTGGCAGCTGCCGCTTCATCGAGCAGGGCAAAGGCGCTGCGCCCCTGCTGCTTGCCCTTTTCAATCTCGTGGTCTCCGAGCGCCTCGCGAAACCAATGATAGGAGCCGGCAGCCGCCAGAGTCACACCCATGGCCGTGAAGGTATCCGGTGAGTTGCCGCGGAACAGCTGCAGACTGCCCTGGGGATTGGGCATGAAGGATGGCAAGGCCATCGCGACCACACCAGACGTGCCCAGGGTGACTGCCACACGGCCTGGCTTGTACAGGCCCAGGCCTGTGGTGGAAATGACAGCGTCGCCACCTCCGCCGCTGACCGGGATACCGGCCGCAAGGCCGCTGGCCGCAGCTGCTTCAGCAGTGACCACGCCCGTCAGGGCACTGGATTCAACCACAGGCGGGAACAAGGCGGGATCAAGCCCGACTTTTTCGATCAGGTCAGTGTGCCAGACCTTGTTTTGGACATCAAAAAAGCCAAAGCCGGAGGCGTCCGAGACTTCTGTGGCAATTTCGCCGGTCAGGCAGTAGCGGATGTAGTCCTTGGGGTTGATGACCACCCGGGTCCGGGCATAGCTCTCCGGTTCGTTTTGCTTGAGCCAGAGGATTTTACCACCCGTGTAGCCGGTGAGCATCTGATTGTTGGTCATGCCGAGAAGGCCATCCAGACCACCCGCTGCAGCTGTGATCTCCTGGCACTGGCTCTCCGTACGCTGGTCATTCCAGAGGATGGCTTCGCGAACCACCTGGTTCTGGGCATCCAGCGCTACCATGCCATGCATCTGGCCAGACAGGCCAATTGCGGCGATTGACATTCCATTCAGGCTAGCGAGAACTTTTTTCAGCGCTCGAAGGGTACCATCCCACCAGTCTGCTGGATCTTGCTGCGTCCAACCGGGCCGGGGCGAGTGGAGCGGATAGCTCTCGACAGCGGTGGCCAGGATCTGGCCCTCTGTGGAGAGGGCCAGGACTTTGACACCTGAAGTACCCACATCAATGCCGATCAAACAGGTTTTTTCCATGGTTGTACCTCTTTTTCCGATGATCCGGGCTTAGCCGATGATCAGGGAATTGATGATCGCTTCCAGGTATTCCTGGCGGCCGGAGCCAACTGTGACATCGCCCATGGCGAGTGCTTTGGCTTCGAGTTCCTGGATCGAGACCTGGCCCTTGATGATTTTCTGGCCCAGCTCAGACTGCCAGCTGGCGTAACGTTCGGCAACGAACTGGCTCAGGCGTCCGTCTTTTTCGATGCGGTCAGCCAGGATCAGGCCGAGGGCGAAGGTGTCCATGCCGGCGATGTAGCCGATGAAGATGTCTTCCAGTGTATTCGAGGCACGGCGGATCTTGGCGTCGAAGTTGAGTCCACCATTGGTGAAACCGCCTGCGGCGAGGACTTCACTCATGCAGCCAATCGCGTCATAGAGATTGGTCGGGAATTGGTCGGTGTCCCAGCCGAGCAGCATGTCGCCCTGGTTGGCATCGATTGAGCCGAAGAAGCCGGTCTCACGAGCCAGTCGGAGTTCGTGCTGGAAAGAGTGGCCGGCCAGCGTCGCATGGTTGGCTTCAACGTTGAGTTTGAAATCTTTGTCCAGGCCATAATTGCGCAAGAAGCCGATGACGGTGGCAGCGTCGAAATCGTACTGGTGCTTGGTCGGTTCCTTTGGCTTGGGTTCAACATAGAAATCGCCGGTGAAACCGATGCTGCGGCCATAGTCGACGGCGAGGCGCATCAGGCGGGCCAGGTTGTCGAGCTCGAGGCCCATGTTGGTGTTGAGGATGGTTTCGTAGCCTTCACGGCCACCCCAGAAGACATAGCCGGTGCCGCCGAGTTTGACGGTCAGTTCAAGGGCTTTCTTGATCTGGGCAGCGGCAAAGGCAAAGACATCGACATTGGGCGAGGTGCCGGCGCCGCTGGCGTAGCGGGGATTGGAGAAGCAATTGGCCGTGCCCCAGAGCAGCTTCTTGTTGTATTTCTTCTGCAAATCGAGGAGCAGGTCGCTGATCTCGTCGAGTCGGGCGTTGGATTCGGCCAGGGTGGCGGCTTCTGGTGCGATGTCGCGGTCATGGAAGCAGTAGTAGTCAATCCCGAGCTTGTCCATCAGTTCAAATGCGGCATAGGCTTTGTTTTTCGCACTCTCCATCGGATCGGATGAGCCGTAGGATTTGTCGATCGTCCCGACGCCGAACATGTCGGCGCCACCGGAGACCATGGTGTGCCAGTAGGACATGGCGAATTTGAGATGGTCGCGCATGGTCTTGCCGGCGATGACTTGGTCCGGATTGTAGAAACGGAATGCGAGCGGGTTCTTGCTGTCTTTGCCTTCAAAAGCAATCTTCGGGATGGTGGGATAAAATTCGTTCATAGGACACCTCTTTTCTATTTATTCGTGCTCGAGCACGACGCAGGCAAATAAAAAATCTATGACTGGCAGGGGCTAAAGCTGGCTATATGATTCTGATCATCTCCTTTGCGCGGCTGGTTCTGCTGGACTGATGAAGTGTTCGCGGATATAGATTTCGCTACGGGTGATCGTTTCTGCCGGGGGCAACGTGCCGTCCAGCAAATACTCAAACAGGTACTGGATTGGTTTGTAACCTTGTTCATAGGGCTGTTGGCCGATGGTGACGGTGATGGTGCCGCTCTCAAGGTACCTTTTCTCGGCGTCGGTCAAATCATGGCAGATGATCTGGATCTTGCCGGAGCGGCCAGCGGCTTCGACAGCCCGGGCTGCGCCAGTGACGCCGCCAGCGGTCAGATACAGCGCTGACAGTCCGGGCTCTTGCGCCAGCAGGTTGCGAGTCAGGTCAAAGGCGGTCAAGTCATCGTCGTTGGTCTCGAAGACATCGAGGATTTCGATCTTTGGGCAGTGCTGCCGGATCACTTGGGTGAAACCGTGGATGCGCTGATTGTGGCCCAGCATCTGCACGGAGCCGGTCAGGATGGCTACACGGGCCGGCTCATGGTGGCTGAGGAGGCGCAGGACCCCTGCGGCAGTAGCTCCACTGCGCCAGTAATCGTTGCCGACAAAGCCCATTCGTTTGCCATCGGTCAGGTCGGTGTTGAAGGTGATGACCGGGATGTTTTTCTCGGCCAGTTCGTCGAGCAGCATGACCACATCCGGGTGGTTGATCGGTACGATGGCCAGGCCATGGATGCCGCCGGCCACCATTTCGCGGACCTGTGCGACCTGGGTTTGGGCGTCGAACCCCTTCATGGATCGGATCTCCAGAGTCAGTCCAAAGTCTTCGTAGGTCTTGGCGGCGGCTTGCAGCCCTTGTTCGACGTCGAGAAAAAAGTCGTTGCCGATCGAAGGCATCTGGACTCCAATGCGCAGGGGTGATTTGCGGATGCTGAGCATTTTTCCGGCGCGGTTGGAGCGGTAGCCGAGTTCGGTGGCGATCTTGAGGATGCGGGCCTTCAGGTCCGGATCGATCCCATAGCGGTCGTTCAAGGCCCGGTCGACGGTTCCCCGTGACACACCTGCCAGATCCGCTATCTGCTTGATCGATACGTTGGCCATTAGGAGCTCGCCTTTCGGTTTTTGAAATCGTGCAGTCGTGCTCGAGCACGACTTGATTCGATTATAACGCGTGGGTGGGGGATGTCAAGGGGGAATGATGCAGCGTGAATGGGATTTAGCAGCGGCGGCTCCAAGCTGAGTCATTTACTCCGACTAGATTTGCGTCATGGAACCTATGTTATCAAGATACTATGTTACATATAACATAGGTTTCATTGCGCAAATAGCCGAAAGATTTCTCAGGCAGTCTCGGCCGCGATTGGGTATGCTCGCAAGTGGTCGTCTGTCACAGTCGGAAGGTGGCTTGATGCCGTAATCTGGGTCAACCACAAGGAGGTCTCATGAAACCTGGCATCTGGTCCAAGCTTTGGCTGTTTACAGCCGCGTATTTCAGTCTCGTCTTTGTCAACATCCACCTGGCGTTGCTGGCACTTATTTGCTTTTCGCTGCCGGTTTATTTCCTGCTGCGCGATCAGAAGAAATCGTGGTGCCAGTCGTATTGTCCGCGAGCCAGTTTCCTGATGAAAATTCCGCGTTCCAAGAATCAGCCGCTGCGGCCAATTCCGGCCTGGCTGGTGAGTGAGAAGGCACGTCAGTGGGTCGTGCGTTACTTCACCCTGAACTTGTTTTTTGCCACAATGTCGACGCTCATGGTGGCAGTGGGACGAATGGCGCCGATGTTGATCCCGCGCTTTCTGATCCTCTTCCCCATCGATGTTACCCTGCCGCAGTTAGTGAGTCTCGACTGGCCTCTCTGGCTGACCCATCTTTCGTTCCGTTTCCTGTCGATGATGATGACCTCAACCCTTGTCGGTGTGGCTCTGGCCATCCTCTACCGCAACCGCACCTGGTGCGCGATCTGCCCTGTTGCGACGCTGTCTGACCAGTACCTGGACAGAAAAGGGACCGGGTCCCGTTTTGTTCCACCCCTGCGGTAGCGTATGCTACTTTACGTTTGTGGGGGACACGTTAGACTGGAATCAGGGCGTTGCTTAAGTGTTTTTCTCGGGCAGTCCTATACCCAGTAGATGTGGGGTGTGGTTATGAAATTTGTCACTCAAGTCATGTTGGACATGATCGCCTATTACTCAGGTGATGCGAAGCGGATCAGCCATTTTCTCAAAGTGCACAGCTATGCCAAATTGATTGGCGAGCTGGAAAAACTGGATGCGGATACGCAGGAGATTCTGGAGATCGCGGCTTTGACGCACGACATCGGGATTCTCAACAGTGAGCTCAAATACAAAAGCTCGGCTGGTCACTATCAGCAGATCGAGGGGCCTCCGGAAGCACGCGAATTGTTGCGCCGTCTGATCGTACCGGACGCTCTGATCGAGCGGGTGTGTTTTTTGATCGCCAACCACCACAATTATCCGGCGGTCGACGGGCTGGATTTCCAGATCTTGGTTGAGGCAGATTTTCTGGTCAATGCCGAGGAGGAAAACATGTCGCCGGATGCGATTGAAAGTGTACGCGAGCAGTTGTTCAAGACAGAAAGCGGCCTGAAGTTGCTGTCGACAATCTATCCGCGCCAGTTCATCGAGGCCCTTTTCAGCCACAATTAGCCCTGTAGCAAACGGGCCAGGGAGTCGATCTCATGAAAAATAAAAGCAAAGCTCTTTCTGCTGAACAAAACGCTGAGCTACTTGTCATCTTGCAAGAGCGCTTCGAGGCAAATCCCCATCGCCATTCGAGTCTGAAATGGGGGGATGTAAAAGTACGGCTGGATGCAGCGGCAGAAAAGTTGTGGTCACTGTCCGAAATGGAGCGGACAGGTGGCGAGCCGGATGTGATTGCCTGCGATCCGGCAACGGGGCAATTCCTGTTCGCAGATTGTGCCGCAGAAACGCCCAAGGGACGCCGCAGCTTGTGCTATGACCAGGCCGCACTGGCGTCACGCAAAGAAAACAAGCCCCAGGGCAGCGCCTGCGGCATGGCTGAGGAAATGGGGATTGAGGTGCTGGACGAAACACAGTATCGCGAGCTGCAAAAGCTAGGAGTCTTTGATGTCAAAACTTCGAGCTGGCTGATGACACCTGAACCGATACGTAAACTTGGCGGAGCCCTGTTCGGTGACAGCCGTTATGGCAGGGTTTTCGTCTACCACAATGGCGCCGAATCCTACTACGCTGCCAGAGGTTTTCGCGGTTTGCTCAGGGTGTGAGGATCCGCGTGCCTTTTCCTGCTGTTACAGCATCGTAGGCATTTTCCAGCGAGGCGATGATGGTTTCGCGACCGGGGCGCGACTCAACAAATCCAATCGCGGCTTCAATTTTCGGCAGCATCGATCCAGCAGCAAACTGGCCCTGATCGAGGTATTGCCTGGCTTCACGCGTGGTCAAACGATCGACCCAAATCTGGTTGGGCTGGCCGTAGTGCAGAGCGACATAGGGTACGGCAGTCAGAATCAGGAGCAGATCGGCCGAGATCAGTTCAGCCAGGAGCGCAGCAGCCTTATCCTTGTCGATGACAGCTTCCAGACTGGACAGGTACTCCTCTTCCCTGCAGACTGGTATACCGCCTCCACCGCAGGCAATAACGAGATCGCCCAGTTTCATCAAGCGCTGGATCGCGCCTTTTTCTACGATATCAACCGGTTCTGGCGAAGGCACGACTCGGCGATATCCGCGGCCGGCATCTTCGACAAAGACATGACCCTGTTCCCGGGCCATGCGCCTGGCCTCTTCCTGAGAATAAAACAGACCAACCGGTTTGGTCGGACGAGAGAAAGCAGGATCGGTTGGGTCTACAACGACTTGGGTCACAACCGTGGAGACGTTGTTGGGCAGGCCGATTTCAAGCAGGGCATTTTTCAGGGCATTTTGCAGATGATAGCCGATGTAGCCCTGACTCATCGCCGTACTCTCGGCAAAGGGCATCGCCGGAATGTGCGGGTCTGACTGGCGCGACTGCTCAAAGGCCAGATGGATCAGTCCGACTTGGGGTCCATTGCCATGGACGATCGCCAGTCGGTATCCATCGCGAACCAGTTCAACCAGTGGCTTGACTGCACGCTGGACGGCCGCTTTCTGGGCGTCGGGAGTCAGGCCGAGGGCATTGCCGCCCAGGGCTACGACGATTTTCCTGGCCATGGCAATCGCTCCTTCAGGATCATTTCGAGCCGGGGATGGATTTCCTCGAGTTCATAGAAAATGCGTATGGCGGGTTTGTTGAGGGTCATGAAGCGGCGCAGGTCGATCGGTGTGCCAAAGACGACACGGTCAGCCGGGGTGCGATTGATGGTGTCTTCCAGCTCTTTGATTTGCTCCCGGCTGTAGCCCATTGCGGGCAACAGGGGGCCAATCTGCGGCCATTTGCGGAATGTCTCGGCGATGCTGCCTATTGCGTAGGGACGTGGGTCAACCAGTTCGCGGGCACCCTGGCGTTCGGCTGCGATGACACCGGCACCATAGGCCATCTGGCCATGCGTGATCGTCGGACCATCTTCGATCACCAGGACACGCTGGCCATGGACCTGGTCCGGTGGATCACTGGTGATGCGGGAGTTGGCCAGGACCACGGTGGCAGCCGGATTCGCAGTGGCAATGGCTGAGCGGACCGATTCAACCTTGGCTGGATCGGCAGAATCAATTTTATTGATGATCACGACATCCGCCATGCGCAGATTGGTTTCACCGGGATGGTAGTGGGTCTCGTCACCAGCCCGGTGCGGGTCAACCACGACGATGCTAAGGTCAGGCCGGTAAAATGAGAAGTCATTGTTGCCACCATCCCAGAGAATGACATCGGCTTCACTTTCAGCCCGGCGGAGAATCGCATCATAATCAATGCCGGCATAGACAAAAAGGCCATTGGCGATCAGTGGCTCGTACTCCTCGCGTTCCTCGATCGTGCAGGATTCATGCTCGAGATCATCATAGGTTGCGAAACGCTGGACTGCCTGGATCTTGAGGTCGCCGTAGGGCATCGGGTGTCGCACGACAGCGACCCTGAACCCAGCCTGCCGCAAGAGTCGGCCTATGTAGCGGGTTGTCTGGCTTTTGCCGCAGCCGGTACGGACAGCTGTGATTGAGATGACCGGCTTCTGGGCCCGCAGCATGGTGGTGCGCGGCCCGAGCAGGCGGAAATCCGCACCGCATGCCAGCACTCGGGAGGCCACGTGCATCACGGTCTCGTGCGAGACATCGCTGTAGGCAAAGATCACCTGGTCGATGCCATGCTTAAGGATCAGGATTTCGAGATCCTGTTCTGGGTGGATCGGGATGCCTTGTGGGTAGCGGGTTCCAGCCAGCTCCGGCGGATACTGGCGGTTGGCGATGCCAGGGATCTGTGTCGCAGTAAAGGCGACAACTTGATAAGCCGGATTGTCCCGGAAATACGTGTTGAAGTTGTGGAAGTCGCGCCCGGCTGCCCCCATGATCAGGACTTTGACCGGAGGCGGGTTCATGGCTGGACCGGATCCGGCGCCGCTGCCAGACACGGCTCACACCTCGGTCGTACAGTTGACGACCATCAGTTTATAGAGCTCAAACATCAGGAGTAGCTGCTCATGGGTGTTTGATTCTTCTATTTTGGCATAGAGTTCGTCAGAGATCCCGGATTGTTCAGCGGCGAATTGCTTGTGCATCTCACTGGTGTTCCAGATGGAAGACTCGCGCGCTTTTGAGCGGGCTTGTTCGAACAGATCCCAGAAATCGGGCGGGTACGGTTTGCTGGCCATTGTGCTCACCTCGCTTGCCTGTGGTGGCCCGGACGGATCATGTCAAGGCTGTGTAGTCCATAAACCTTAAGGTCAGTTTAGACTGTGAGCGATTGTTTTTCGATCAGGCTTGTTACGATTTGGTACGGGGCAAGGCATAGTGGAGGGATCTTCCTATGCTGCTGCCTGGCGTTTCCGGTAGACCAGCAACGTAGCGATGGCAAGGAACACGCCTGCAAAGGCGAGCTGGATGACGCATGCCAGCCGGATGTCCCCAAGGCTCATCCAGTCGAACGAATCAAGCGATCCGATCGCGACATTGGCGCGGACAAACCAGTAGGTCGGGGTCAAGCGGGCGATCGCCAGGACAGAGCGGCCGAGAAACTCCTGCGGCACGAAAACGCCAGCAATGAAGCTGGTGCCCAAAGTCAGGACATTGGCCACGGCGGCCTGGGCATTGCGACTTTTCAGGGCATAGCCAATCAGAAAGCTCAGGCAGAGGCCCACCAGCATGAAAGCAAACGCATTGAGCGCGAGCCAGAAGCCAGTCCAAGTCAGCATGGCACCACGGTACAACACCAGGCTGACGAGGATCATCACCAGCCAGCTGCCGATCGAGAACGCCAGGTTGCCGGCCAGTATCTGCAGGTTCTGGCTGCGAAGCGAAACGGGCGAGCAGAGGTTGCGGCGCTTCAGGTCCAAGCCATTGAAGGTGATCATGCAGGTACTGATCCCGAGGATCAGGATCGAGAGCAGGGCATAGGCCAGGTAGTTGAAGTAGTAGATGATGTTTTCGTAAGATCCGCGATAAGAATTTTGTACAGACAGCTCAACGGGTATGCTGAGGGCAAGATTTTCTCGCACCAGCCGGGCAATTTCCTCATCTGCGGCTTCAGGCATACCTGCCCTGAACAGACCAACCGTATGGAGATATTTGTTGACCAGCATGTCCATGTACAGGGCAGACGTGGAATCAGGAGCTGCCTGGCGCTCGATGTTGACTACCGTGTCTGATGCGCTCTGGCTTAGCTGCCCGGAAAAACCGGCCGGAATCCGCAGGACATAGGACACTTCGCCAAAGAAAAGCGCATCGCGGATCTGCTGGGGATCATCGGCCAGAGTGACTAGCTCAGCGGTCTGGCCCAGGTAGTCAACAAGGCCAGCGGACAAAAGAGTGCCTGCGGCGGTATCGTCGTTGAAAACGGCGGTTCGGACCTTTGACCCACTGAAACCGGTCTGCGGGCTCTGGGCATTGAAAATGGTCATCATGATCGCCAGTCCGGCAACGATGCCCAGATACATCAGAAGCAAAGGGGCATTTTTGCGAATGATCTGGAGATAGGCTTTAAAGACTGGCATAGCGCTGCCTCCTGAGAACGGCAAAAGCCAGAAGGCTGAAGAACACGCCAAAAACGAAGAGAATGGCCAGATTCATGAAATACCGCGAGCTGGCCCCGTCATAGTACAGCGCCAGGAAAGCATCCGTGACCAGATTGGCTGGATTGAGGAAAGCAAGAACCGGAACCGCAGTTGTGACGATGTACTTGATCCCGTGGTACATCATGCCTGACAAGAATGACATGACCATGGTTGTCAGAATCAAAATACCGGTCTTGACGCCTTCGCCGGCAGGAATCACAGCGCCAACGCAGGCGCCGTAAGCGACACCCATAAAGCAGGAAACCAGAGCCGCCAGCACGACCCAGCCCAATTGATAGCCGAAATGGTAGCCCAGGACCAGCTGGATGTACGCCAGCACGATCAAGATGATGGCATATTGGATCGTCAGTGCCGCCACGATATCCACCACCAGGCGCAAGAGTTTATGGACCGGTGCGACGCTGACCCTGGCCCCCTGGTTTGACAAGTTGGCCTGGTTCTCATTGACGATCCGCAAACCCCAAAAACCACCATAAAGAGCGGTCATGGCCATCAAGGAATAAAAATAGATGACAGCAGGATCGAGCTGATCCTTGCCGACGGGCACAGCGGCGATGTAATCGCGGCGATCCTGGACCACTGGAAGCAGGGTTTCCAAACGGATCTCCGGACTGAGAACGGTCATTTGACTCAACGCCTGGCTGGTCTGGATGTATTCATCAAGGAAGCTTTTGATCACTGTCTGGTTGAGTCCGGATTTTTGCACCTCCAGGTGAAGACTGGAATCAGCAAAAATGATCCCATCGACTTGGTTTGCTGAGAGCAGCTGTCTGGCGGTGGTGTCATCTGTCTGGAACAGACTGAACAAGCCACCGCCACCCGTCTGAGTGGACACGGTTTCCAGCGCAGACTTCAGGGCCCTGTTTTGCGGATTGTCTTCATCGATAACCACTGCTACGGGGATTGCCGTGAACGTGCCAATTTCAGACAAATTGGCAAAGGCCAGATTAAACAAGGTGGCCAGGAGCAAGGGAAAAGCGAGCGTCCAGAAAATCATCTGGCGGTCCTTGAGGAAACACTTGAGGCGATACTGCAGCAGATGGGAAATCATAACGCCCTCCTGATCCGTCTAGTCGCGCAGCTCTTTGCCAGTAAGCTCAAGGAAGACATCATTCAAGGTAGGGAGTTCGGAGTGGATCCGGCCGAGCGGGACCCCCTGGGATTTGAGGAAATCAAGCAAATCGAGCAGGCCGTTCTGACCGCGGGCAAAGCGGACGACCAGCCATGTTCCGTCGTAAGTCACAGAAGCAACATGTGGCCTGGCATTAAGCAGTGCCAGTACGGCCGCATCCAGACTCGGCGTCTCGACCTGGACAGTTTCGCCAAGATCAATCTGGGCCTTGAGCTGTTCCTTGGTACCGGCAGCAATAACCTTGCCTTTATCGAGGATGTTGATCCGGCTGCAGATCAGCTCGACCTCTTCCATGTAATGCGACGTATAGAGGACTGTCGCGCCGTTCCGGTTCAACTGGCGGATGCCCTCGAGGATGTTGTTTCGGCTCTGGGGATCGACCGCGACCGTTGGTTCGTCGAGAATGATCAGGCGCGGTTTGTGAGCGATACCGCAGGCAATGTTGAGGCGGCGCAGCAGGCCGCCGCTGAGCTTTTTCGGGTAGAAGCGGCGATAATCCCCGAGGCCGACAAATTCAACCGCTTCATCGACCAGCCCACGCCTCATTTTTCGCTCGGTGACATAGAGGCCGCAGAAATAGTCGATGTTGTCCTGCACCGTCAGCTCATCAAAAACAGCCACATTCTGCATGACCACACCGATGTCTCGCTTGAGATCATAGGCATCGGGGGCCATCGGCCGGCCAAAGACCTCGATCGTCCCGTGGTCGAATTTCAAAAGCGAGAGGATGCAATTGATCGCGGTGGTCTTGCCTGAGCCATTTGGACCAAGGAGACCGAAAATCTCGCCTTCGTGCACCTCGAGATTGAGATGATCGAGAGCGGTCAGTGTGCCATAGCGCTTGACGAGGTCCTTGACTTGAATGATCATGGCGTTCACCCGAAAAGTCAAAATACTGGTGAATAATGACAAAATCAACACTATTATTATACATCATTCACCTGACAATCGTATTTGCTATAATGGAATCCTGAGTCTGTGCCATCGCATTGCCGGAAGGCAGAAAGGATCACCCCCATGACCCAGTCATTGAAATCATTTCTCAGTAAGGAGTGGCCTTTGTTGCTGGTTGTCCTGGTCCCACTGGTGGCTGCTTTCGCGATCTATCCAGCGATGCCGGACATCGTGCCGACGCACTGGAATGCCCAGGGGGAAGTGGATGGATACAGCAGCCGAGGCTTTGGCACATTTTTCCTGCCACTGATGAATATCGGGCTCTATGTCTTACTGCTGTTCTCACCGCAGCTGGATCCCAAGCGCGAAAACTATGCCGGGTTTGCTGGCACCTATCGGTTGATCCGCTGGCTGATCCATGCCTTCATGGTGGTGATTTTCGGTGTGACAATTGCTGCTGCCCTGGGCTATGAAGTTGACATTGGGCTCTGGGTGCCTGCATCCGTTGCAGGGATGTTCATCGCCCTCGGGGCGACCATGAGCCGGATCAAATTCAATTACTTTGTTGGTATCCGCGTGCCCTGGACCCTGGCCGATGAAGAGGTCTGGAACCAGACCCACAAGGTGGCGTCCAAATGGATGATGGCCGGCGGTGTGCTGGCACTCCTGGGCAGCGTCTTTCTGGCAGGCGACATGAGATTTACTGTTTTCATGATCTGCATCCTGGTCCCGGTCCTGGGAGCTACCATTTATTCGTATGTCTTGTACCAGCGAAAAAGGAGGAATTCCTGATGGATGTTTTGCAAGCACTGGCCACGCGCCGCAGCGTCCGCCACTATTCAGAAAAGCCCGTCGAAGAAGAAAAATTGGAGCTGGTGCTGGAAGCCGCCCGTTTGTCTCCATCGGCCAGCAACCAGCAGAACTGGAAATTCATCGTGGTCCGCGATTCCGTGACGCGCCAGAAGTTGGTCGAGGCCTGTCCCGGACAGACGTTCGTTGGCGAAGCACCGGTGATCCTGGTCTGCTGCGGCACGGATCCGAATGCGGTCATGCTCTGCGGCCAACACCGCTACACGGTTGATCTGTCGATCGCCACGGCCTACATGATCTTGCAGGCGCACGAATTGGGGCTGGGAACTTGCTGGCTCGGACGATTTGATGAAGCACAAGTCAAATCAATCCTCGGTATCCCTGAGCCGGTGCGTGTGGTCGCTGTGACACCTTTAGGTTACCCTGCTGAACAACCCGCCGCCAAGCCGCGGAAAAAGATCGAAGAGATTGTCTCCTATGACCGGTATTCCTGAAGCAAGGGCACAAGGTCAGATAAATTTTGACACACAGGCACAGCAAGGTTGATCTCGCCTCTCGGATGGACCAGGATGGCGTCTATGCCAGCCTGCAGTGCACCCCAGGCATCGGCGTGTGGATTGTCACCGATCATGACACAGGTCTCGGGGTGACCAGCGCATTCTATGGCGAGGGCGAAGATTTCGGGGTGCGGTTTTTCAAAGCCGACGAGGGCAGACACAATCTGCTGGTCAAAAAAATGGCTGATGTCCAGCTGGTCCATAAGTGCTGGCAGTTCCGGGAAGTTGTTGGACAACAGGATGTGATGCCAGCCTTGGTTGGACAAAAGTTCGAGTGTCTGGATGGCGTCCTCGTAGAGGTGGAAATTGGACGGTTCCAGGATCCGCCCACGGACGGTCGGAGCAACTTGCGCGGCCTCTGCAGCGGATAACCCGCAGCGCTGGCTGATTGCAGCGAACTGCTGCTCCATGGCCTGCCACCATTTGTCCGGGTCGGTCAAATGGCGGTAATCGCGTTCCGGATCGTCCCAGGGGAAGGTCCCTGGATGCTGGTTGGCGGAAAGCTGCTCCAGCGTGATGCCGCAGTCAGGCCAGCAGTGCTTGATCGCCTGATAGAGACTCTTGCTCCACAGCTTTTCGGCACGGATCAAGGTGCCATGGAAATCCCAAAACAGCGTTTTCATCCCGGGGAGGTCCTTTCATGCAGACATTCCCCGTCATTATACAGGTTCAAGGCCAGGCTGTCAGACCAGCGTTTCGATCAGGCCACGGAATCGGCAGAAGTCCTGGACAGCAGCAGCTGGTACATGGTCCCGATCTGGGAAAACCCTTCCTGTTCAGCCAGATCACTGAGCATCCGGAAACAGGCTGCCCAGGTCTCCGGATCCTGGTGTTCCATTTCCAAGTGCTGGGCGAGCTGATCCAACAGAAAACAGGCCTGACGTTTCTCCATTTCCGCGACATCAGCGAAAACCATTGCAAGTTCATTATTTCTATCCTGCATTTCACTGGCTGAATACGCCCTGTATTGGCGGCAGCTGGCCGCCAGGGAAACGATGGAGCGGATCAGGCTGCCTGTGGTCCGAGTCAATTGTATCATCTCTGTGAACCTCCTGTTATCAGGCTATAAAAGCAAAAGGCGCCTGCCGGTTAATCCGGCAAAGCGCCCTTGCTTATGGATCCATCATAATGCGCTGGTCAGGAATGTCAAGAGGGCCCAGCGTGCTTTTTGCAAGATCAGGCTGCAGTTGTTTCAGCGGCAGTGGTCTCAGCAACCGTGGTTGCCTCAGCGGCAGCTTCACTGGTTTCGGTGGCAGCTTCGGAAGTTTCCTCAGCGACCGTGGTCTCTTCAGCGGCTGCGGTGGTCTCTTCGGCGACAACGGTGGTTTCGCTGGCAGCAACGGTGGTGGCCTCGGTCACTTCAGCAGTGGTGGCCTTGGTCGGTGTGCAGCCGGCCATAGCAGCAACGAGCAGGATCAGTGCAGCAAGGACGATCAGATTACGTTTCATGTGAATGTCTCCTCTTCTTTTCAAAACGGTTTCGTTCAGGTCAGCGGTGGATCCAGCCAACCTGTTGCTGAAATTTAGACCCTTTTTCCGTCGAAAGCAATCATTAGAAAGTGGCTTTTTTCGCTGAATAGTGGCTGTTCAGAGCCTTTCTCGCCAGGTTTTGAGCATTTGTTACCATTTTGATCGTCCCGTTCGGACAGTTGCACGAGGTTCAGATGTTTCTGGCAAACAGGTTTTCGGAAAACAGAGAAATGTAATTTGCACAATTGATTAGTCATTCGTTTGTGCACACTGCAATATCGCGAACACGTTTGTCGCGGTATGGGATGACGCAGAATGACGGTCATAGCACTTTTCATGGAAACAGAACCATCCTTATGTGAACGTGTCATGGCAACTAGGTTGCGAGCCTTCTGAACGCTGATACTTACAAGTCAAAGCGCATGCACTATAATGTACCTGGTGCCGAAGAGTGCCGAAGAATGCCGAAGAGGTAGACAATGACTGACAATTCATTCCCTTCCCTGCCCTATGCCATGCCACCCGAATGGGCCCCTCACCAGCGGACCTTTGTCTCCTGGCCCGTCCAGGACTCCATGGTCTATCCGGAAAATTTTGCCGCTGTCCAGAACTGGTACCTGGAACTCGTCCTGGCCATCGCAGAATTCGAACCAGTCGCTGTCCTGGTCAACCCCGAGCAGCTCGAGCAGGTGCAGGGATTGTTCGAAGATCGGCAGGCTCAGCCCGGCTGTCCAGCTGTCAAGGACATTGACTTGCTCCTGATCCCGCACAATGATGCCTGGATCCGCGACAATGGCCCGACCTTCCTCATGAGCTCGGCCGGCCAACTGGCGGCGGTCAACTGGCAATTTAATGCCTGGGGCGGCAAATATGCGCCCTGGGATCTCGACGATGCCGTCGCGCCTGCCATCCTGGCCCAGTACAACGTGACGCGATTGGATGCTCCTTTGGTCATGGAGGGCGGCTCCCTGCATGTCGATGGCGAAGGCACCTTGCTGACGACTGAGGAATGCCTTCTGAATCCCAATCGCAACCCCAGCCTCAGCCGCGAGCAAATTGAAACGTATGTGCAGGCCTATCTCGGCATCGAGACCATTATCTGGCTCAAACGGGGTCTTGCAGGGGATGAAACCGACGGCCATGTCGACAACATTGCCTGTTTCGCCGCCCCTGGGCAGGTCCTGATCCAGGTCTGCGATGATCCGTTGGACGAAAATTACGCCATCACCCAGGAAAACCTGGCGATTCTTGCAGCTGTGACCGATGCCAGGGGGCGCGCACTCGAGATCGTGAAAATCCCGCAGCCGCCACGTGCGGCATACCAGGGCAAGCGGCTGACTCTTAGCTATCTGAATTTCTATTTCGTCAATGGCGGAATCATCCTGCCTGTCTTTGGTGGTCCCGCAGCTGAAACAGACGAGCAGGCGGCTGCCATCCTGCACGGGCTCTATCCCGAGCGCCGGATCCGCCGGATCGACGGGATGCCGATCATTCCCGAGGGGGGAAATGTCCACTGCACCACTCAGCAAATGCCGGAGGGAAATGCATGAAAAAGGTCAAAGTCGCAGCCACCCAGATGAGCTGCAGCTGGTCGGTCGATGAAAACATTGCCAAAGCCGAGAAGCTGGTCCGCCAAGCTGCCAGTGATGGTGCCCAGATCATCCTCTTGCAGGAACTTTTTGAGACACCCTATTTCTGCCAGAAGGAAAAGCCGGAATACTATGACCTGGCCCTTCCAGCCGCAGAAAACCGGGCCATCCAGCATTTCCAGGCCGTGGCCAGGGAATTGGCCGTCGTTCTGCCGGTCAGTTTCTACGAACGACGCAACAATGCCCGCTACAATTCGATCGCGGTGATCGATGCTGACGGTTCAGTTCTGGGTATTTACCGCAAGAGCCACATCCCGGACGGGCCCGGCTACGAAGAGAAATTTTACTTCAATCCGGGGGATACAGGTTTCAAAGTCTGGTCGACCCGTTATGCGACGATTGGTATCGGGATCTGCTGGGACCAGTGGTATCCGGAAACCGCCCGCTGCCTGGCCCTGATGGGCGCCGAGCTCCTCTTCTACCCGACTGCGATCGGTTCTGAGCCGAATGATCCTACGATCGATTCCAAGGATCACTGGCAGATGTGCATGCGCGGCCATGCCGCAGCCAATCTCATACCGGTGGTCGCTTCCAACCGCATCGGATCCGAGACGGATGAAGATTCGACGATCCTCTTTTATGGTTCATCGTTCATCGCCGGACCACAAGGCCAGCTGATCACCGAGGCTGATCGCAGCAGCGAAGGCATCCTGACCGCCGAATTCGACCGGGATGAACTGGCCGCCATGCGTGCCGGCTGGGGCATCTACCGCGACCGCAGACCCGACCTGTACCGGGCGATCCTGACCTATGACGGGGAGTTGGAAGTCAGATCGCGCTGATCCCGATGATCCGGGCGGCAATTTCGCCGGCTGAACGGCCATCTCCGACAGCAACGGTGGCCACAGGTACGCCTGCCGGCATTTGCAGGATGGAAAGCAGGGAATCGTATCCTTCGAGCGTTCTGGTTTTGACCGGGACACCGATGACAGGCAAGACAGTCAGCGAGGCGACCATGCCCGGCAAATGGGCGGCACCACCGGCTGCTGCGATGATCACCTGAAGGCCTCGGCCAGCGGCCTGCGTGGCATAATCGAAGAGCTTGGCCGGGGTGCGATGAGCTGAGACAATATGAACTTCATACGGGATGCCCTGTTCTCTAAGCACGTCCAATGTGCTTTCCAGGGTCGGGAAATCAGAGTCGCTGCCCATGACGATACCGACACGTGCGCCAGTATGATTTGTGAGATCCTTGTGATTCATGAATGGTTCACTTCACCTTCTGGAAAAATCAGCCCAGCTGTTTACTGTGCCTTTGATGACTGATGAGTTGCAGCTTTTCGATCACCAAGCCCAGGATCCAGCCGACAACTGGCTGGAACAGCCAGCCTGTGACCAGGCAGGCAAGCGCCGCAGGAATCGCACGCTTGTTGATGCCCAGAGTCTGGATGCCGTTTTCTACCATCGGCAGATATACTCCAAAAATGAGTACTGGCCAGAGCAGGAGAGGAAACACGGCCCAGTCAAGGGGAAAGCCCAAAAAGCTGGCCAGCAAACCGAACAGGCCGAGAAACAGGGCGCTGGCACCGATCGGCCGGCGCACGACGCCGAGCGGGATCATGAAACTGCGCCAGATGGCAGCTGTCTGCGCACCACCGAGCAGAGCGCCGATGATGTTGCGGACAGAAACCAGTAAATAGGTTGGATTGAGCAAAAAGGTGGCCCGCCGGCCCGCGGGGCCATAATTGTTTTCCAGGATGGTCTGGATGGCCAGCGCGTCCGTTGGCCACATGACGATCGCCAGCAGGACAAACGGGATGGGCTTGATAAAATCGGCGACGGAGCCAGGCCAGCCCAGCCCCCATTTCTCCAGCCACCACTGTCCTGGATTCAGGAGAGGCAACCCCGGTCCGGTTTCCAGTTGTGGCGGGATCCTGAACATCAAGGCCAGGAGCAAGGCCAGGGTTGCCAAGCTTGGAATCACCAGCCAGCGCATTTTAAAACGCTGCAGCGCAATGATCAGAACAATCCCCAGGCTTAGAATGGCGCCAGCGGCTGGCAAAGCCGAGTTGGCCTGTGTCCAGGCCCACAGTGAACGCAGGGAACTGGCAATCCCCATCAGGCCAAAAAGCAGCAAGATGCCACTTCTCGTACCGGGTCCAGTCAATGTCATGATCCGGGAAAACGATCCCGACGCAGCCAGAGCGATCCCTGCAGCGCCCAGCAGTATGCCAAAGGCCAGTGGATGGACACCTGCCGCTGCCATTGCAGGAACGAGTGGAATCAGGGGTGCGAGTGTACCAGGAGGCCCGAGGCGGGGATGGAGGACAGCAGAGAACAGGATCGCCAGTATGCTGGCGACAAAAAGCTCCAGGCGAACATTTTCCGTGACAAAATCAGGCGTCCCGATCCCCAGACCATTTTTCCAGGCAACCGCAAAGGCTGCCACCAGGGCTATTTTGCCGATGACGCCAGACAAGGCTGGCACCAGATCCTCCGGCCGGACGGTATAGTCCTTGCCGGGCCGGTTCCAGTACCAAGCCCTGGTCTGGTACTGTGCCAGATCCTGCTCGAGTCTTTGGTTGCTGAGGTGGTCAGGTTTTCCCATGGTCTCCTTTGACACGATATGGATCGATCAGTAGCGCATCGGGATCAGGTCGAGGTAGTCTGCCACCGTGCCATCGTTCAGGCAGCAGTCGATGATTTTCTTACCCAGCGGATCCAGTTCTGGCGTGAGGTATTTGGCCAGTTCCTTCTTGAAAAAGTCAGTCAGGATGGCAGCCCCCTGGTCAAAGCCGTCTTTGCCGACCTCCTGCTGACGGTGGACCTCCAGCATTTCCCGGGCGAGGTAGGTCCCTTCGACTTTGATGTCCCTGAGCGCATAGCCCAGCAGGGAGCAGCGGGATTCGCTCAGCTGGTCGGCGCGGAACTTGGCGCCACCGCGGCGGGCCAGGTACTCGCGGGCGATCCACTGGGGGTTGAAGCCGACTTTGTGGGCGCCGATGTGCTGGTTAGGCACCAGGATGTAGCGCGTGTTGCCCGTGGAGACAATCTGCTTCAGGAGCAGATTGGCCTGGTCAACCATTTTGCCGGTGGCGAAGGGCCAGTAAGAACCGACACCTTCGCTGCTCATGCCCTCAGAGTCGATGACGCTGGGGTTGTCATGGCCGCGCGGGGCGACGAGGCGCCAGAGCCAGGCCAGGGCGGGCGGCAGGATATGGAACAGGCCGATGATGCCGTACGAAGGCTGCTCGCGGGTGCAGGGAGGGGTGCGGACGCCGAAACTGCGGACATCGATTTCGACCGGTTCACTGACGATGCCTGGCACAAAGCGGCGCGGCATGATCACGCGCGGGTTGGGGCAGGCTTTGCCTGGGGCATCCTCAATGTGTTCCCAGATCAGGCAGGTCGATTCCGGAACCGTGTGGTAGTTGAGGAAGATCAGTGGCTCCGGCGGATGGACGCAGAGGCGCTCCAGGTAAGGATCGGTGCCATAAGTCTTGATGTGGTTGGTGCGCAGGAACCAGCCATCTTCTGCGTCTTTGACCACCAGCTTATGACTGTCATTTTGCAGGGATGGATGGCAAAGCGCCATATCATCGGTTACCGGACGCAGATCGCACGTTTCAATCAGGTCGATGTAGTGCTTTTCCTGGCTGACCAGATTCTTTGACAACAGGATCCGGCCATCGTGTTCACGGTGAATCTCCTCGATCATTTCGCTTTTGCCGCCACCGCTGGCACCTTCGTGCATCAGGGTGAAGACATTGTCATACGGCGTGATGACTTGGACGGTCGATCCATGGACGGTGACCCAGCCTTCCTGTTCGCCGAGATTCAGGAGCATGCCATAGACGCCTTTCTTGGCACTCGGTCCGGGATATAAATTATAGGCAAACATTTCGTAGACGGCGTCGGTGCGGTTGTGGACCACCATTTGACGGCCAGCGAAATGAGTGTGGCGGAAGGTAGGCGCCAGATAAAGAATCGCTCGGGGGGCGAAACGATGGTCCAGCTCGCTTTGCGGGATGAATCCCTGCAAATCAAGAAGCCCTCCGGCAAAGAAGCCGGCATTATCTGGCGCCACAAGGAGAGCGGGATACCCCATGCCGGGGTCGCCTGCCATGAACGGCATTAAGATGAGGTCCTGCTGGGCCAGCCAGGCAAAAGTCTGGCTGCGCAGGTCAGAAAAATCGGTCTGGTAACGTTCGGAAAAGCGCTGTTTGTCGGTCGGGCCATCGTCAGCGATGACCATGCAATCCGGATCGCGGCGGCGCATGTAGGGATCGAGGTAATTGACCACCGCTCCGTTTTTGGCCCGGGCAACCGTCGCTTCGACCACGTGTCCCCGGCCCGGGACATCATAGGCGACCTCAAACACGGTCGAGTCCGGTCCGCCCAAAGCCTTTTCCAGCAGTTCACTGCGGGTTTCGGGCATGAAAATCTGCTTGCCTTGCGCCAGGATCGAGCGCAGATCGGCTGGCAAAGAAAAATGCTCAAACTTTTCGAGTTGAATGTACGGCATGGTCCTAATCCTCATTTCTTGCAATATAAAAAGCCAATACGTCCTCCTGCTACAGGATTTGGTATTGGCTTACCTCGCGACACGTCTCAAACGGTTCGGAGCGTCTTCCGGTCATATGGGCGAGCTGTCAGGTGCGGGTCAGCTGGTCCTCCAGGTTCTCCCGCAGCGTGATGACGATGATCTTTTCCGCCGTCCGGGTGCTGACATCGGAGTGGATGCTGATGATATCGACATCCACGACTTCCCGGATGAAAGTCTCAAGATAGCTTTTTGATGTCTCAAACAAAGTGGTCCGGACTTTTTTCAGCAATTCGACTCCCTGGTTGTTTTCTGCCAGCAGCTGTTCGGACTGGCTTAAAAAACCCTTGAGCCTGATGATAATCAGGTCCTGGACGATCAGGGTACGGATCTGCTTGGGCCCGCGGCCCATGAACTCGATCTCGAACCGGCTGACGGCCTCGCTGATTTTTGCTTCTGTTTGTCCTTTAGTCATCATCGCCTACATCTTCTTTCTTTGAAAGCAAGGATATCACGAAGGTCGATCTGACGCAAGAGGCTTCTATGGTTTTTGCAATATATAAAACAAATTCTTGCATTTTGAATAATTGCGCACAGTTCTACCTCATAACATTTAGCAATTTTCAGCAATTACCTTCTCTTCTGATAGATGTATTTACATGTATTGTGCTGTCCATCTCTTCAAGCTGATCGCATTTTGCATAATCCATATCTATATTATTCATTTTTGTTCTTAGTATCCGCGCAGATCCACCTTGGCCCGAACATGGTCCGGGGGATTTTCCCGGGCCAGGAACATGGCAAGATACCAGGGCAAATCAGTAATGGGACCTTGAA
>DIGA01000108.1:0-21196 GCA_002419365.1 Mageeibacillus sp. UBA5734
CTTTGGGTGTTTCTGGCCAGAGACTGGCGCAAGCCGGCCGTCTCTGGCTTTGACCGGGACAGCTTCAGTCAGCTGTCCTGCGGTATCTTTTGCTACAATCACAATAGCGCAGTTTGCCGGGGAGCCCCATTGACCAAAGCCGCATAAAGATGTCTGAAAGTAACTTGTTAACGGAAGGGGGGAGGAACGGATGCCAGTCAGGGACAAATACAGAGGCAGTGGCAGCCAGCAAAGCCTGGTGATTCGCGACGAGGGTTTTCTGGACATCAATCCGGTGGTCTGTGGCTGGGAACACTGTGTTCCCGGACACCGCTACGGTCCGGCAGCCCGGGACTACTATCTGGTCCATTACGTGTTTTCCGGCCAGGGCTGGTTTGAGAGCCGCGGCATCCGGCATCGCCTGGCGGCGGGATCCCTGTTTCTGATCACGCCCGATGAGCTGACTTGCTACCAGGCGGATGAGCAGGATCCCTGGTCCTATGCCTGGATCGGCTTTACAGGCCAGCGCTGCCTGCAGCTGCTCGGCCAGACGGTGCTGGCCAATGGCCAGGTCACTGTCCGGGACCCGCGCCTGGCCCAGGTTTTCGAAAGTTTGCGTGCCGAAGCCGACCTGGTGCCGTCCCAGGAGTGGTTTGTCTGTGGCAAGATCTATGAGCTGCTGGCCCTGCTTCGCCAAAAATCCAGCCGTCCGGCTTTGCGCCAGGAGTATGTCCGCCAGGTCATGGATGCCATCAAAGCCAACTATGACCGGTCAGTCAGCGTGGAGGACCTGGCCCGGGCGGCGGGTCTCGACCGGCGCTACCTGTCACGGATCTTTGCCGCCGAGACGGGCCAGACCCCGCGCGACTACCTGGTCCGGTTCCGTTTGGAACGTGCCGCCCATTATTTGTCCGACCCGGCTTACTCGGTCGAAAACACTGCCCTGAGTGTCGGTTACGCCGATGCCTTTGCCTTCTCCAAAGCCTTCAAGCGCCACTTCGGCGTTTCGCCGCGCCAGTACCGCACAACTGTGCATCACCGAACCTTGGAGGATGAAAACCATGCCATTGCGCCATAAAATCCTGATCATTTTCCTGGTGTTCGTGATTGTGCCGTTTGTGCTGATCTTCGCCTACTACGACTACAGCTCCCAGCGGACGGTCCAGACGCAGGTGGGCAAGATGGCCGGCCAGACGGTCGAGCAGACCACGATTGCGATCAATGACCGCATCCGGATGATGGAAAAGGCCTTGCTCTCAGCCAGCAACAATTCGTCGATCCTCGACATGCTCTTGCCCAGGGAATATGAAATTTTGGGCCTGAGCCAGATCGATCTGCCGAGCATGAAGCATTTCTACAATTCGATCATTTTCACCAATACCTACATCAAGACGATCCGGATTGACCTGTATGAAAACGACACAGAAGGCGAAAACCAGACCTTTTTGTTTGGCGCTGGTTCGGGGGACACCTATAGCCCGCTGAATGTCGAGCGGTATGTCCGCTATTTCCGCGACCGCAATTTGCTGGTCCAGGAGAATCTGCCGGAGTATCGCGACAATCCGGTCTACCGCCAGGCGGTTGAAATGAATGGCGATATCCTCTGGTCGTATGGCTTGTTTCCTGATGATGACAATCTGTATGTCCTGAAGCAGTTTGCGTATCTGTCCTATTCCCAGAAAATCGGCACCATCCTGTTTGTCGTCGACCCCGATCTGCTGCGAGAGCTGTGCAATGACACCCCGGATCTGCACCATTACATCTTTGACCAGAGCCAGCAGCTCTTGACCGGGCAGGCAGATACTGAAGACCTGGATGCCCTGGTCACCGTGCAATTGCCCAAGGCGGGCACGTCGCAGACCATCAACGACCAGCTGGTCACCAGCCAGCCTCTGGTCAATGGCTGGCGCTATGTCCACACCGTGTCCATTCCATCCCTGATGAAAGACATCCGGCAGACCAGGGGTTATGTCCTGTCCTTGGCCAGCCTGCTGCTTGTGGTCCTGCTGCTGGTTGTTTCACTGCTGATCCGCCACTTTGACCGCCAGCTCCAGGTTCTCCTGAAAAAGTTCGAGTCGGTTGAAAAGGGCGACATGGTGATCCGCCAGCACCTGGACTCACAAGACGAGCTCGGCAAGCTCGACCGCCATTTCAACCACATGGTTGAGCAGCTGCAGCGCCTGATCCACACCAATTACATCAGCCAGCTGGAAAAACGCGAGGCCCAGCTCGATGCCCTCAAATTCCAGATCAATCCTCATTTTCTCTACAATACGCTCAATGTGATCAGCTCGATCGCCACCATTCACAAGACCCCCTCGATCCCGGCGATCTGCCAGAACCTGAGCCAGCTTTTCCGCTACAACATGAGCGGCCACAGCAATGTCTCGCTGAAACAGGAGCTCGACAGTGTCCGCAACTTCATCAGCCTGCAGCAGGTCCAGTTTACTGAGCCCTTCCAGGTTTTCTTCGACATCGAGCCCGGGGTCGAAACCTGTGCCGTCCAGAAATTTGTCCTTCAGCCCATTGTGGAAAATGCCATCAAATATGGTTTCGCAAAAAAAGACCGGGTCTATTGCCTGGAAATCAATGCGCATGCCGATGGGGATCTACTGGTCATCGAGGTGGCGGATGATGGGGAAGGGATGTCGCCGGAGGATCTTTCTGGCATCAAGGCCAGCCTGGAACAAAGTGGCCGGCCAGATGCAGCCCTGCTGTCTCCAGCCAGGCCGGGCCGCAATTCGATCGGCCTGCCGAATATCCATGAACGGCTGCGGCTCGCCTATGGCAAATCCAGTGGCCTGGAGATCCAGAGTGAACTGGGCAGCGGCACAACGGTCACCTTGAAAATGCCTCTGAAGGAGCGGAAAAGTCATGCTTAACATTCTGATTGTCGATGATATCCACTGGATTCGCAAAGGCATCCGGACGCTGCTGGAATCGTATGTCCATGATTGCGCATTCCTCGAGGCCAATGATGGCGAGGAGGCCCTGGGGCTGATCCGCTCCTCGCCGGTCGACCTGGTGATCGCCGATGTCCGCATGCCCAACCGGGACGGGATTTCCCTGCTCCAGGAAATCCGGCACATGGGCCTGGAGATGCCTTATCTGGTGATCAGTGGCTACTCTGAATTCAAATACGCCGAGCAGGCCTTGAATCTGGGTGCCTGTGGGTATCTGCTCAAGCCTGTCGATGCCGGGCAGTTGTATGACCAGATCGACAAAGCCCTGGCCAAAATCAGGCAAAGCAGCCAATACCAGACCATCCAGGCCGACGCTGAACGGATGCGGGTCCAGCTGGAAACCAGCCAGCAACAAGATGAGCTGCGCCAGGTCCTGTTTGAAGGCCGGACGGACCTGGCTGAGGGTGTCCAGCAGCGCTTTTTCCAGCCGGGGACCGCCTGGCTGGCTCTGGCAATCATCAACATCACCAGCAGCCAGGCCATAGGGTCCTTGTCGATTTTCAGTGATCCAGACCTGGTCCGCTATTGTATCCGCAACATCAGCGAAGAGGTGTTCCAGGATTTCCAGCCGGTTGTCCTGCCCCACCCGGTCTTGCAGCAACAGATTCTCGTCTTGCTGGGACATCCGGTCAAGGATTTCCTGGCTCTGGAAAAAGACCGCCTGTCGCGTCAAATAGTCGAACATGCCGCCAACTATCTCAACAGCGACCTGGCGATCGGGACCAGCCTGGTCCAGCCGGTGCTCGGACCAGACTTGCTGCTGCAGGCCCAGCGGGCCATCCAGACGCGTTTTGTCGCCGGGAATCGTGGCGTCTACCGTTTCGAAACGGTTGGTGAGCAGGATGCCAAGGTTCCCGCTGAGGAACTCAAGCTCCTCGAACGCTACCTGCAGCGACAGGACTTGACCAATGCCCGCCAGATCCTGGACAACTTGTTCATCCAGGATCGGATCGGTCCAGCGGTGTCGGTCTATACCCAGCACATCTGTCGCACCCTCCTCGACCTGCTTGTCAAGGAATTTGGAGTCAAAGCCTATGACCTGGTCGAGCCGGAATTCATCCAGGTCAGCTTTCTCGATGGGCTCAATTCTCCTGCAGCCATTGCCCAGCGGATCTATGACAATCTGTCAAAAGTTATCCGTGGCCAGGCCACACCACCGGCCAGTGGGGCTAATCTGATCGAGCAGATCACGGCCTATATGGCTGAACATTACCAGGAAGACATCAGCCTCAAGCATCTGGCGGATACCTTTGCGATCAATTACAGCTACTTGTCGACCTTGTTCAAGCAGGAAACCGGGCAAAGTGTCGTCAATTACCTGACAGGCATCCGGCTCGAACGGGCCAGCCATCTCTTGCGGACCACCTCGGCAGATATCGCGACGATTGCCGAAATGACCGGTTATTCCGATTTGAACTACTTCTACCGCTTGTTCAAGAAACACTTTGGACTGACCCCGCTTTCCTACCGGAATCAAAAAAATGTCCAGTGAACAACCAAAATATCTCCAAAGCCTGGCGCCTCACCTGCATCTAGAATGAAACCAAGCCCGGAGGAGTTCCGGCAACCTTAAGAGGAGGAACCTTATGAAGACCAGAATTCTTGCCTTGTTCCTGATTCTCGGCCTCGTCCTGTCCCTGGCAGCCTGTGGCGGCTCAGCATCAACCACCGCAGCCGCTGGTGGCCAGGCCGCAACCACGGCAGCATCCGCTGGCGACAGTGGCGAAAAAGTCAACTTGACTTTCGGTATTTGGGACTCGTACCAGAAACCCGGCATGGAAGCGCTCGCCGCGGCCTATACCGCCAAAAACCCTAACGTCACGATCGAAGTCCAAGTCACTGGCTGGGACGAATACTGGACCAAACTCGAAGCCGCTGCTTCCGGCGGCGAGCTCCCGGACATCTTCTGGATGCACACCAACGAGTTCATCAAATATGCTTCCAATAATATGCTCGTCGATGTGACCAACCTCTATGATGGTGCGACCGATGCTGGCTATAGCAATTTTCCGGAAGGCCTGGTCAAGAATTTCACCTATGACGGCAAACTGTATGGTGTGCCCAAGGACTGGGACACCATCGGCCTGGCTTACAACAAGGAAATCTTCGACCAGGCTGGCGTCAAGTATCCCGATGATACCTGGACCTGGGATACCCTCGTCGAAGCTGCCAAGACCATCAAGGAAAAAACCGGTATCTATGGTTTTGCGGCCCCCTATGACGACCAGCAAGGCTTCCTGAACACCATTTACCAAGCCGGCGGCTTCACCGTTGCCGATGGCAAGACTGGCTACAATACCGATGCCGCCAAGAAGGGCCTGTCCTACTGGATCAGCCTGCAGAAGGACTATGATTTCTCCCCGACCCAGGAACAGTTCGCTGATGCCGATGCAGGTACGCTCTTCCAGTCTGGCCAGGTGGCCATGCAGTTCCTTGGCAGCTGGAACATCACCCCTTACATGAACAACGAAGACATCAAAGGCAAATTTGACATCGCCATCCTGCCCAAAGCCACGAATCCCGTCAGTGGTGAAGGCCGCGCTTCCATCTACAATGGTCTGGCCTATGCCACCTCCACCAAGGGCAAAAACCAGGCTGCTGCCCTCGAATTCCTCAAGTTCCTCGGCACCAGGGAAGCCAACATCATCCATGGTGAATCCGGCGCCGCGATCCCGGCCTTCAACGGCACTTCGGAAACCTGGCTGACCAAATTCCCGGAACTCAACCTGAAAGCCTACACCGACATGATGGATTATGGTATCCAGTTCCCCGGCTCCAAGACCAAGTCCAAATGGGGTCCGATCGAAAAGCAGACCATCATGGAAGTCTATAACGGCACCCTGACCGTCGACGAGGCCGTTGCCAAACTCGAAACTGAAATCGGTGCGATCCTGGCTACAGAATAATCTTTCCCAGACTCCGCTTTGAATGTAAAAGCTGCTGGCGGCCGCTTTCCCCCAAAGAGGCGGCCGCCAGTTCCATGAAAAAGAGGGCTTGACGATGACTTCTACCCATATTGCCCCTGTGAAACGGGCCAAACCGCTGAGCCACGATGCTGGCTGGGGTTACCTGATGGTGGCACCGACCATCCTGGGGCTGATCATCCTGAACATCTATCCGTTTTTCCACTCCATCTACATGAGCTTCTCCGAGACGATGCTGTTTGGCAACTGGGAATGGGTCGGGCTCGACAACTACAGGAAAATGTTCAGTGACCCCAATATGTGGCGCGCGACCGGAAATACGCTTTATTTCGTTCTGCTGACGGTACCGCTGGGGATTTTCCTGGCGTTGGCGTTCGCGTCCATGCTCAATAGCCAGATCAAGGGCCGCGACGGCCTGCGGGCGATCTACTTCCTGCCGATGATCGTGGCCCCCGCGGCGATCGCCATGGTCTGGAAATGGCTCTACAACACCGAATACGGCCTGATCAACCAGTTCCTCGGCCTGTTTGGTGCCGATGTCAAGATCAACTGGATCAGCAACCCCAAACTGGCGCTGCCGGCAGCGGCGATCGTGGCGATCTGGAGCTCGATCGGTTATGACATCATCCTGCTCCTGGCCGGCCTCCAGGCCATCCCGCGCTCCTACTATGAGGCGGCCGACATCGACGGTGCCAATTTTATCAGCAAGTTTTTCCACATCACAGTACCGATGGTCTCGCCGACGATGTTCTTCGTCCTGATCATGCGCTTGATGGCTGCCTTGAAGCAATTCGACCTGGTCTACATGATGATCACCGATACGAACCCCGCTTTCCAGCAGTCCCAGACCTTGATGTACCTCTTCTACCGCGAATCCTTCCAGGTGGGCAACAAAGGTTATGCATCTGCCCTGGTCCTCTGGACGTTCGTGATCATCCTGGCTTTCACCGCGATCCAGTTTGTCGGCCAGAAAAAATGGGTGCATTACGACCAGTAAGGAGAACTGACCATGACCACATTGCAAAACACTGCCCAACGTCCTCACGCGCCAGTCCCAGTGGGGAAAATCGTGCTCTATGCGGTCCTTCTGGCCGGAGCTGTCACCATGCTGGTGCCGTTCCTGTGGATGATCCTGACCTCGTTCAAGTCGGTCGGTGAATCGATTCGCATCCCGCCGACGATCTGGCCGGCCAGATGGATCACGGCCAATTACAAAGAAGTGATCAGCACCCTGCCGATGTTCAACTTGTACAGCAATACCCTTCTGCTGATTTTCTTCCGCATCCTGCTGGCCTCGATTTTCAGCTCCATGGCCGGCTACGCCTTTGCAAAATTACGCTTCCCTGGCCGCAACCTGATGTTCGGACTGGTTCTGGCCCAGAACATGCTGCCGGCCCAGATTTTCATCATCCCGCAGTACCTGATGCTGGCCAAAATGAATGCCCTGAACAGCATGTTCGCCCTTGTGTTCCCCGGCCTGGTCAGCGCTTTTGGCACCTTCTTCCTGCGCCAGACTTATATGAGCTTGCCCGATGACCTGGCCGAAGCCGCCCGGATCGACGGTTGCAACCAGTGGCAGACCTTCTACCGCATCCTGTTGCCTCTGACCAAAACGGCCCTGATGGCCCTGGCTGTTTTCACGGCGGTGTTTGCCTATGGCGACCTGATGTGGCCCTTGATTGCCAATACCGACCTGAATAAAATGACCCTGGCGTCCGGCCTTTCCGTCTTGCGCGGCCAGTTCACGACCAAGTACCCGCTCCTGATGGCCGGTTCGGTCCTGGCCATGCTGCCGATGATCGTCCTCTACTCGGTCTTCCAGCGCCAATTCGTTGAAGGCATCGCCCTGACAGGCACCAAGGCCTGACAAATGCAAATTTCCTCTATCTTAAGAATACCGGCCCTGATCCGCACAATCAGGGCCGGGTTTTCGCGTTCCAGCCAAATGTGACACCTTTTTGAGTCAAAAAGGGTATAATGAAGACAAGTAACATCCGCTGTTTCATGAGTAGAAAGGGGTTGCCTGATATGCCTGCCGACCTGACTGCGCTGAAAAGCACGTTGTCCTGGGCCATACCGGTTCCGGACAGGACCGAGATTCCGGACTCATTCAAGAGTGAGTATGACCTGCATTTTAAAGCCGATGAAGCGCCCTATATTTTATACAATCCTATCCAGGACCATTTGCGGTCTTTGAGTGATGAGAAACTGATCTGTCTCGTACCAGACCGGCTGGTCATTCTGGCGGCGAACCATTCACCCTTTGTCTGTTCGTTCAGCGACGTCGTCTATTTCCGCCAGGAAGAGGAGCTTCTCGCCTACAGCCTGACCATCCTCACCCAGACCGATGAGGTCCGGGTTGATTACAATGCCGCCTGTGCGGATCTGTTTGAGCCCGTCATCAGCCATTTGCGCATCCGTGGCGAAACAGCCAAGACTGGCCATGGCGAATGGCAGCGTCTGTCTGAACTGGCCCGCCAGGATCTCAAGTTCACCAATTATGCCCGTCAGGTGATGCGTGACAGTGGTAACTTGGTCGATCTGGTCTACCAGCCGGAGCTGGTAGTCGATAACCAGACCATCGTGGACACCAGCCTGTTGCTGCTGACCGAAACCGAACTGTGCTGGGTCTGCAATGAGCGCAAGGAATGGATCAATGAGCCTGTATACGGCGGTGTTTTCAGCATTACTGGCCGCGCTGCCATTGCCGGACATGAAATCATTTCGGCAGCAGATAATGGCCTCTACCAGTTGATCATCACCTTGCTCGGCAATTATCACTGGCGGATCCCTTTCACGGCAGACCGCCGGGAGGCCATCGAAAAATTACTCCAGTCGTTGTAAACCGCGCAAAAAAGTACCAAGAATCAAAAAAATACAATAGGATTTGATCCATTCAGGGGGTAATCTTGAGCACAAGATTACCTCTTATGGTTCAAGGAGATTGTATGAACGGCAAGGAACGAATTCTCAAGACCCTCCGGTATGAGCCGGTCGACCGACCCGCCTGGGTGCCTTTCGCGGGCGTGCATGCTGGTTCTTTGATCGGCAAGAACGCCACTGAAATGCTCTCCGACGGACAGAACCTGTTCGATGGCCTGATGCAGGTCCACAAACTCTACCAGCCGGATGGCATGCCGGTGGTTTTCGACCTCCAGGTCGAAGCTGAAATCCTGGGCTGCGAGTTGCATTGGGCCGAGTTCGGCCCGCCCTCTGTCAAGACACACCCGCTGGCCGACACGCAGGACATGCTCTGTGACTGCCTCCAGCCGGCTGCAGACAAGGGCCGCCTGCCGATGATCCTCGATGTCATGAAGAAGGTCAAGGCAGCCGTCGGCGCTGACACCGCCCTGTACGGACTGATCTGCGGCCCGTTCACCCTGGCCTCCCATCTGCGCGGCAACGAGCTGTTCATGGACCTGATCCTCGAGGAGGACTATGTCCAGGAACTGATGACCTACACCACTCAGACGGCGCTCAAGATGATCGACCTGTACGCGGATGCCGGCATGGATGTCATTGCCGTCGTCGACCCACTGGTCTCCCAGATCTCGCCGGATCATTTCACCACCGCCTGCCACACCGCTTTCAAGACCATTTTTGATTATGTCCGGGCCAAAGGGCTGGCCTCGAGCTTCTTTGTCTGTGGCAATGCGACTCGACAGCTGGAAGTCATGTGCGAAACTGCCCCCGACTCGATCTCGATCGACGAAAATGTCGACATGGCTTCAGCCAAGGCAATCACCGACCGTTACAACATCGCCATCGGCGGCAACATCCCTCTGACCACCCTGATGCTGCACGGCACCCAGCAGGAAAACATGAAATACGTCGTCAACATGCTGGACACCCTGTCCCACGACAACCTGATCATCGCCCCCGGTTGCGATATGCCTTACCATGTGCCGGCGATGAATGCGATCGGCGCTGCCCAGGCCGTCCGCGAAACCGGCGTCACCCGCGAAATGGTCAAGAACTACGAAGCGCCCAAGCTCGACATCGAAGTGACACTGCCAGATTACGCCAGCCTGAAAAAGCCGCTGGTCGAGGTCTTCACGCTCGACTCCGCTACCTGCGCTGCTTGCACCTACATGATGGAAGCGATGAATGTCGCTGGTGACCATTACGGTGAGAAAATCGACCTGGTCGAATACAAGTTCACGGAAAAGGTCAACATCGCCCGCTGCATCAAAATGGGCGTGACCAACCTGCCTTGTGTCTATGTCAACGGCCAGCTCAAATGGTCCTCGATCATTCCGAGCCGTGAAGAACTCTTCGGCTACATCGACAGCCTGTTGGGCTAAGCTATGACCACGATCTACCTGATCACTGGATTTCTGGGTGCGGGCAAGACGACGTTCCTCAAGGAACGTCTCTTGCACGCACCGGTCCGCACGGGCGTCCTGGTTAATGATTTCGGCAAGGTCAATTTTGACGGTCTCCAGATCAAGCGCCAGGGCATGGACTTGATTGAGTTGTCTAATGGCTCGATCTTCTGCAGCTGCCTCAAGGACAATTTCATTGAAGGCCTGGTTGAGCTCGTTGAGCGCTCGCTCGATGAGGTCTACATCGAAAGCTCCGGCCTGGCTGATCCGTCGGACATGGGCAAGGTCCTCGACAGTGTCCGGCTGCGCCTGACATGCGGGGATTTTACCTTTGGTGGAGCGATCTGTCTGGTCGATGCCCTGTTTTTCCCCAAGGTCCTGCCGAAAATGGTCTCAGTCGAACGCCAGCTGCGCCACAGCCATCTGGTCGTGATCAACAAGTGTGACCTGGTCGGTGAAGACCAGTTGGCCCAGGTTGAGCAGACGATTTCCGCCCTGAATCCGCAGGCGAAAATCCTGCGTACGACTTATGGCCAGGTCGCCTGGGATCGCCTGGGGCTGAATGTTTTCGCCATCGCGGATGAAGAGACGACCAACCGGATCGAGACCCGTAACAAGAACCTGGTCCTGCAGCTGGTCTATGAGCCTGACGAAGCAGTCTTCCGGGATTTTCTCAGTGCCATCGGCAGCCACTTTTTCCGGGTCAAAGGGCTCGTCCGCCTGGGTGGCCAGATCCAGAAAGTAGACCAGGTCAATCAACAGATCCAGATCGAACCCTATCATCTGGAAAATGGTGACGACCCGCCGGCAGCCCTGCAGGAGATTGGCCGTCTGGTCTGCCTGACCTCCCAGGGACTTGAAAGCATCTCGCACCTGGCCCGGATGGCCGACCAGTATCTGCCCGGCCATTTCAAACTCGAGATGTAAGACTGACCTGCACTAGCATTGAATGAGGATCACAGGATCCAACAAAAAGAAGAGGTGTACCATGGAAGAATTGATGCAAAGAATGTCAGAATCCCTGCAAAAAGGCAAAGCCAAGGACGTCAAGGCAATGGTCCAGGAAGCGATCGATGGTGGCTATTCCGCACAGAAGATCCTCAACGAGGGGCTCCTGTCCGGCATGGAGGTCATTGGTGCCAAGTTCAAGGCCAATGAGATCTATGTCCCGGATGTCCTGATCGCAGCCCGCGCCATGAAGGCCGGAACCGATCTGCTGCGTCCGCTTCTGGTCAGCGAAGGGGTCGAAGCGATCGGCACGGTGATCATCGGCACGGTCAAGGGCGACTTGCATGACATCGGCAAGAACCTGGTCACCATGATGATGGAAGGCAAAGGCCTGGAAGTCATCGATCTGGGCACGGATGTGCCAGCAGAAAAATTCATCGAAACCGCTATTGAGAAGAAGGCCAAGATCATTGCCTGTTCAGCCCTGCTGACCACAACCATGGGCGAAATGAAATCGATCGTCGATGCGGCTGTCTCAGCTGGTATTCGCGACCAGGTCACGATCATGGTCGGCGGTGCTCCTGTAACCGACAATTTTGCCAAGTCCATCGGGGCCGACATATACCAGCCAGATGCCGCTACGGCCGCCGAAGCAGCCGCCAGTGTCGCCCTGGGCAAATCGGCCTGACGCACACGAACCAAGAAAAAAGAATCGAAAAAACCCTCCTTGGCACCAAAGCCTGGGAGGGTTTTCTCATTTTTCCAGAGGTGGTCTGCAGTGTGGGTTCAGGACGGCTGACGCCGGTACCGGGGTTATTCCTCGGGGAACATCATGGCGTCGATGTAGGCGTCATTGAATCGGCGGTCGCCGGATAGCTCGATGTAGCGCACCTGATGGCGGATCTGGTCGGCCTGCTGGCGCTTTTTGTCATTCAGGAGGCACAGACTGGCGCCGAGGCCGGAACTGTTACCAACCGAGCGGATCCGGCCATAGAGGCTTTCCGGCAGCAGGCCGATCCGGATGGCTTGCTCGATGTTGAGGAAATTGCCAAACCCGCCAGCGAGATCCAGGCGCTCGATGTCCTGGAAAGTCAAACCGGCTTCTGCCAGCAACACCTCCAGTCCGGCAGCGATGGCTGCCTTGGCATTCTGCAACTCGCGCACATCCTTTTGCGACAGGAAAACGGCAGGCGCTTTTGTCCAGTTTCCGTTCTCATCAGAGTCGTCCGGTTCGGACAAGGCCAGCATTTTCTGCGGGCCGATTTTGCCCAGCCGTCTGAGCATGGTGTCCGAGACGGTGCCGTCCAGCTCGTCCGGATCGAGCAGCCGGCCGGTTTCATCGATCACGCCTGCATCGAGCAATGTGGCAACCAGGGCAACCAGACCGGATCCGCAGATCCCTTTGATCTGGCCGCTGATCGAAGAAAGCCGCAATTCGCCATCCTCGAGGCTGGCCTGGTCGATCGCCCCGGCAAAGGCAGGCATGCCGCAGTCGATATTGGCGCCTTCAAACGCGGGACCGGCTGCTGTTGCGCAGGCCAGGATGCCAGTGGGTCCCGCCAGGATCAGCTCGCCATTGGTACCGATGTCCAAGAGAACGCGGTTGCTGGTCCTGGCCGATGGATGGGTCTTCGTCACGGCATCATCCAGGCCGCAGGCCAGGATGCCAGCGGTCAGGTCGGCCCCGACATAGCTGGCAATCGAGGGCAGCAAGACCGCGAGGGTGTGCGGGGCCAGATGGATGCCTATTGCTCCGGCGGGCAGGATCTGTCCCCTGAGGCTGACCGGAACAAAAGGCGCAACTGCGATCCGGGCCGGGTTGAGACCCATGAGCAGATGCATGATGGTGGTATTGCCGGCCAGAGTCATGACCAGGATGTCCGAGGTCTGCACCGGCAAGATGGCTTGTCCGTCGGTTCCGGACGCATGGCTGAACGTCTGGATGTTCACCTTTTTTATGAGTTCGTCTGCCATGCTGCTGATTAAATCAGCCAGCACGTGCTGCAGCCGGCCAGCATGGTCGGCCGAGTTCCTGGCATATTCGATCCGGCTGATGACATCGGCGCCGTAGGTTTTCTGAGGGTTCATCCGGGACAGGTGGGCCAGGCGCCGGCCGGTGTTCAGGTCAAACAGGTAGGCTGCCACGGTCGTGGTGCCCAGGTCATAGGCACAGCCCAGAGTCGGCGACGATTCATCCTCGACAAAACGGACCACTTCCTGGGTGTCGGTGCGAAAATCGAAGTGGATCGGCGTCTGGCCGGATGCGATACGCTGATGCAAATCGTTGAGCAGCTGGAAAGGAACTTTTGAGCCGGTCGCCCGCTCAAACCGGCTGTCATCAGATTCCGGATCGGCAAGTGTGGGAGGTGTCAGGACCACTTTTCCACGGCACACCAGCGGATCGAGCACGGTATCTGGCAATAGGGCGCTTTCGGCAAATTGTACTGCGTGCTGCTGGGGCAGGTGGACTTCCAGCGGCTGGTCCAGGTCCAGACCGAGCGTCTGCCAGAGCTGCTCATCAAGAATCTGCTGGCAAGACAGGACCTCCCCCAAACCCTGGATGGTGACCAGGCATTTGCGGCAGGTGCCTTTGCCACCGCAGGGGGCCGGGACATCCTGGCGATGGTGCTGCAAGACACTTAACACGGTGCTTCCAGGAGTGGCGGCGTAGTGTTTTTTTGTTTCTGGCAGATAAACAGTCAGCTTCATGTCCGGTCTCGCCTCAACAGTCCTGGCCTGGGTCAGAATCTAGCCCGGTGCCGGCTTTTAGACCCAGGATGATCAGGCCGACGTAGGAAACGGTATCTTTGCCGTTGTTGTACTTCAAACCACACGTTTCCAGCATGGGGTTGACGTTGATTCCGTAGGCTTCAACCGACGGAATCGCCTCGTCGGGATGGCGGCAGGGCTCATCTGGGTAGGTGCATGCGGGGCACAAATCACAGCATCCGGCATCGAGTGCCAGCAGGTGCTCGTTTGGCCAGCGTGCACGCACCGCGGCCAGTGTTTTCTGGTAAACCGCGATATGCTCGTCTTTGGCCACCATCATGCCTTCATAGTCATAGGAATCTTCCAGCTGCCCGACGGTCTGGATGACCAGGGCGATGCGATAGGTCCGGACTTGGGCCATCAGGTCTTCGACCTCGCCGATGGCTGGCGGACCGACCCAGCAGGTGGCAAAGCGGCCGCAATAATTCTGGGCACAGGCACCACGCAGTTCCGGGGCATAGGGGATCTGGGCCGGGTCCATGGTCGCAGCAAACGTCGCACCACTGGCCAGGGCGAGATCGATCAAGGATTGATTCATTACGTTTTCCATGATTTTGAGTATAGCGGAAGTGCACCGGGCGTCTAATGCATTTTCATGGATATTGGTATTTTTTTGCGCACCTGTGTTGGAATAAACCCGGAATGGGAGAGTAATTAGATGAAACGTACAAAAAAACGGAAGAAAAACGACTGATTTCTGTCTGGTTTTCATCTTGTTCTTGATTGTTGTCAAATCGATCGATATAAAGTAAACTGTCGAAATTTTTTCATCTTGCAAGGGGGACATCATGCTGACAGCCTTTATCCTGCCGACTGCCGTTGCAGTCATCATCACCTTGGTCTTTGCCGCTATCAACTACCACTCTGTCAAGAAACTGCCCGTGGGTACGGACACCATGCGGGAACTGGCCGACGTGATCCAGGAAGGCGCGCTGGCGTTCATCCATCACGAGTACAAGATCATCGCCGTGATTTCCGGGATAATCGGAGTCGCGCTGGTGATCCTGATCGACTGGTATGTCGGACTGACCTTCATCCTGGGGACCGTCATGAGCGGCCTGGCTGGCTACATTGGCATGAAGATTGCCACGCTGGCCAATGTCCGTGTATCGAATGAAGCCCGGATGAGCAAAAGCCTGGGCAAGACCATGAAGGTGGCCTTCAAGGGCGGCAGCGTCATGGGTCTTTCTGTGGCGGGATTTGGTCTTTTAGGACTGGTCCTGGTCTACCTGGTCTTTGGCCTGCTGTTGAGACAGGCCAATTCCGCCAGCATGGTGATCGTTGAGAACTGGCTGGGGATTTCCTACATCCCGTTCACGATGTCGGTTACCGGCTATTCTCTGGGCTGCTCGGTGGTCGCGCTGTTCGATCGCGTCGGTGGTGGCATCTACACCAAGGCAGCTGACATGGGTGCTGACCTGGTCGGCAAGACCGAGGCGGGCATTCCTGAGGACGATGCCAGAAACCCGGCGACGATCGCGGACAATGTCGGTGACAACGTCGGTGATGTCGCGGGCCTGGGCAGTGACTTGCTTGAAAGCTACATCGGTGCCATTATTTCAGCGATCATCCTGGCGGCCTACCTGTATTTCACCCGGTTGAACCAGGCGAATGCCATCAGTTCAGAACTTCTGGGCAAACTGATCACCTTCCCGGTCTTGTTTGCAGCCATTGGCCTGGTTGGTTGCATACTTGGCATTTTCTTTGTCATCGCCAGAAAGCCGAATGAAAACCCGCATCAGGAACTGAATATTTCGCTCTACACATCGGCGGCTATCATTGTTGTTGGCGGCTTCCTGTTCACCCAGTTCTACTTCCGAGGCATGGATGTTTCAACCGTTGGCTTCAAGGCCGGTGCGTTATCGCCCTGGATCGCTGCTGTCATCGGGATTGTTGCCGGCATGGGGATTGGATTTTTTGCCGAAATCTACACCAGCTACGACTATGCCCCCACGAAAAAGATTGCCCATGCTTCCATTTCTGGTACGGCTCTGACCATCACCAATGGCCTGGCCGTGGGCATGCACTCAGTTTTCCTGCCCGTTGCAACCCTGGCTGCAGCTGTCATTTTTGCCAATGCGGTTTCCGGTGTCTACGGGGTCGCCATGGCGGCGATCGGGATGCTGTCGTTTGTCGCGGCCACCGTCTCGGTCGACACCTACGGTCCGATTGCGGACAATGCTGGCGGCATTTCCGAAATGAGCAAGCTCGATCCAGCTGTACGCAAGATCACCGACAAGCTCGACTCGGTTGGCAATACCACTGCGGCGATTGGCAAAGGCTTTGCGATCGGCTCAGCCGCCCTGGCCTCACTCTCCTTGCTGGTTTCTTTCATGTATGCCCAGATGGGCCTCAATGACAAAGTCATGGATGTTTCGCTCGACATCATCAATTCTTATGTCCTGGCCGGCGCGTTTGTCGGCGCCGCGATGCCGTTCCTGTTCTCGTCCCTGTTGATCGATGCTGTTGCCAAAAGTGCCGGTGACATGGTTGAGGAAGTCCGGCGCCAGTTCAAGGAGATGCCGGGGATTTTAACCGGTGAAACACGTCCGGACTACAAGCGCTGCATTACGATCTCAGCAGCCGGTGCCATTCGCGAAATGAAATTGCCGGTTGTCATCGCCGTCGTCTTGCCTGTTCTATCGGGCTTTATCTTTGGTGCCAAGTTCGTCGGCGGTCTTCTGATCGGTGCGACCATATCTGCTGTTATGCTGGCCATATTCACAGCAAACAGCGGCGGGGCCTGGGATAATGCCAAGAAATACATTGAATCGGGCGGCATCGAGGGCCATCCTAAAGGCAGTGTCACGCACAGTGCGACGGTCATCGGCGACACGGTCGGCGATCCTTTGAAGGATACGGTCGGTCCGTCGCTGGACATCCTGATCAAGATCATGTCCACCGTTTCTCTGATCACCGTCTCCATTTACAGCAAATTCAATTTCCTCTCGTTGTTTGGCGGCTGATGGCCTTACTGGACAATCGCAGCCTCTGGGGCGCTCAACCCGGACGCGCGACTCCGCATAATAAAACGGCCCCGCAAGTGAAATGCTTGCGGGGCTTGTTTGGTATGGTAAAGATTGGGCTTCACAGCAAGCGGACGTGCGCTTGCAGGGCCAGCTTCTGGATTTCTTCGGGCAGGGGGGCATCGGTGACCAGAGTCTGGATGTTGTTCAGGCGGGCAAAGGTGTAGGGGAGGCGGTTGTTCATCTTGCTGGTGTCCATCAGAAGGACGACGTGCTGGGCCTTGCGGATAATCAGGCGTTTGAGCTCGGCTTCGTAATAATCGCCGCAGGAAAAACCGCTGTCTGGAGAAAAGGCGCTGGCAGCCATGAACGCATAGTCGATGTTGAGGGATTTGACGTATTCGGTGGCGTTGAACCCGGTCAAGGTCAAGGTCTCACGGTTGAGCTGGCCGCCTGTGAGATTGACCTTGATGTTGGCGTTTTTGGCCAGCTCCAGAGCGATGTTCGGTGCCGGGGTGAGGACGAACAGGCTGATGTCCGAAAGGCGCTGGGCAAAAAACATGCACGTCGTGCCGGAGTCGATGTAGATCGAACGCCCTTCCTCGACCAGCTGGGTCGCTTTGTCGGCGATCGCCATCTTGGCGGCGGCATTTGTGACCTGGCGCTGGGTGTAGGCAGCTTCCTTGATCATAGAGAGGTGGGCCATGGACTTGGCCCCGCCCCGGGTCCGGACCACCAGACCCTGGCGCTCCAGGGATTCGAGGTCCCGGCGCAAGGTCATGCTCGAGACATCCGGAAAGAGTTCCGCCAGCTCGCTGAGGTGGATTTCCCCCCGCGACTGGATCGTCTGGTTGATGGCTTCACGCCTGTCAGTCGGCATACCCGTCCTCCTTGCCAGACAACTGAACGATCTGGCACCTGTCATTCTATCGGTCTGGATGCGAATAGATCCCCTGAAAAAAATGAAAATTGCAGTGAACAATCGCCTTGATTCAGGTATAGATAATTTCCGGGTAAAAATCAAGTGTTAATTTATAAGGCAAGTGCTCAATAATTGACAGAAATCAACCTGGTCACAAAACGATAAAAATTCCTGAAACATCTGGTAAAAAGCGGTTTGAAGCGGTTTGCCTAAAAAGGGACCCGGTCCCTTTTTAGGACAGATGTCAAAATTGATATGAAAATTTTGATCAAATAGGTGTTCACAATGAACATTTGTGGTGATATAATCAGACACATAAATTAGAAGCAAGCGTTTACGCTTTTCATAACCAAAGGAGGAATCTTTCATGAAGACCACTGCTGTCCGCCTGTATGGCAAAGGCGACCTGCGCCTGGAGACGTTTGAACTCCCACCGCTGAAGGAAGGAGAAATCCTGGCCAAGATCATTTCCGACAGCATCTGCATGTCTTCCTATAAAGCTGCCATGCAGGGCTCCGATCATAAGCGTGTTCCAGATGACATCGCAACCAACCCGATCATCATTGGCCACGAGTTCTGCGGTGAAATCCTCGAAGTGGGTGCCAAGTGGTCCAGCCAGTTCAAGCCCGGACAACGCTTCGCCATCCAGCCCGCAATCAACGACCCGGCCAATGTCTATGCCGCTCCTGGCTACACCTTTCCTCACATCGGCGGCGATGCCACCACCATCATCATCCCGGAAATCGTCATGGAGCGTGGCTGCCTTTTGAATTACGAAGGGGACGCCTTCTACTTTGGCTCCCTGGCCGAGCCGGTGTCTTGCATCGTCGGTGGTTTCCATGTCAATTACCACACCAAACCTGGCAGCTATGAACACATCATGGGCATTGTCGAGGGCGGCAACATGGCCCTGCTCGCCGGTGTCGGTCCGATGGGCCTGGGTGCGATCGACTACGCCATCCACAACCCCAGAAAGCCGAAACTGCTCGTCGTCACAGACATCGATGATGCCCGCCTGGCCCGTGCCGCCTCGATCCTGACCGTCGAAGAAGCCGCGAAAAACGGCGTCAAGCTGGTCTATGTCAACACAAGCGGTGTCGCGGATGTCCCGGCTTACCTGATGAGCCTGACTGAAAACAACACCGGTTATAACGATGTCTATGTCTATGCCCCTGTCTCAGCCGTAGTTGAGCAGGCTGACAAGATCCTGGCCTTTGACGGCTGCCTGAACTTTTTTGCCGGCCCGACCAATCCAGAATTCTCCGCCCAGTACAATTTCTACAATGTCCATTACAATGCAACACACGTTGCGGGCAACAGCGGTGGCAACACGGACGATCTGATCGAGTCAATCGGCCTGATGTCTCGCGGCCTGATCAATCCCTCAGCCATGATCACCCATGTCGGCGGCCTCAACGCTGTCGCTGAAACCACCCTCAACCTGCCGAAAATCCCCGGTGGCAAGAAACTGATCTATACCCATGTCAACTTGCCGCTGACCGCGATCGCTGATTTCGCCGAGCTTGGCAAACAGGATCCAATGTTCAAGGATCTGGCCGAGATCGTGGCCCGCAACAATGGCCTGTGGAATCCGGAGGCGGAAAAATACCTCCTGGCCCATGCGCCAACCCTTGAATCCTGAGATTTACTGCATTCAGATAGCCGGCCCAGCTGCCCACCCTCCTCTGGGCATCTGGCCGGCGCCCTCTACAGGGCAAGGAGGAGCAATATCCCATGATTGATTGGATTAAAGAAGCCGGTGGCCAGAACAGTGTCGCAACACGACTTGCGCCAGTGATCCGTTCACTGCTCAAAGAAACAGACTACCCCTTGATTCGCTACATTCCAGCTGGCGAAACAGCAGCCGCAGCATCGTTCAGTGTGGATGCCGAAAAAACAGCCAGCTATGTCGAATTGGTCAGTCAGCTGAAAGCGGCAAAACCTTCAGACCGGCCTGCCACCAGTGTCATGGTCAATGGCATCGGTACCTTTATTGCCAGATCTGCTGGTACAAAGAGCCAAGGCAAGCGCCTGCATGGCAAAATCGCTCTTGTGACCGGTGCCGCCCAAGGCTTTGGCGAAGGCATCGCCCGCGAACTGGCTGCCGCTGGTGCGCATCTGATCATCGCTGATTTGAATCTGGAACAAGCCCAGATCGTCGTCGACTCCCTGAACACCGAGTTTGGCGATTCGGCTGCCCGTGCGATGAAAGTCGATGTCGGCAGTGAAGAATCCGTCCAGACCATGATGGAGACCATTGCGCTCGAGCTCGGCGGCCTGGACCTTCTGGTTAGTAATGCTGGTGTTCTGCGGGCTGGCGGCCTTGAGGAAATGACCCTGGCCAATTTTGACTTCGTCACCAAAATCAATTACACGGCCTTCTTCCTGGTCACCAAATACGGCTCGCGGCTGATGAAACAGCAGGCTGCGGTTGATTCCGGCTATTCTGCCGATATTGTCCAGATCAATTCCAAATCCGGCCTCGAAGGCTCGAACAAAAACTTCGCCTATGCCGGTGGCAAATTCGGCGGCATCGGTCTGGTCCAGAGCTTTGCCAAGGAACTCGTGGATGACCGGATCAAGGTCAATGCCATTTGCCCGGGCAATTATTATGAAGGTCCCCTGTGGAGCGACCCGGAACGAGGCCTTTTCGTCCAATACCTGAATGCGGGCAAAGTGCCCGGTGCCAAGACCGTCCAGGATGTGTATGATTTTTATGTAGCTAAGGTTCCAATGCGCCGGGGCTGCTCGCCGAGCGATGTGGCGAAAGCCATCCTTTACTGCGTGGAGCAGGATTATGAAACCGGCCAGGCCATCCCTGTCACAGGCGGCCAGAACATGCTCAAGTAGGAGGAAACCATCATGGCAATCCCGATTATCATGCCGCGCCAGGGTCAGTCAGTGGAAAGCTGCCTGATCGGCAAATGGCACAAGCAAGTGGGCGACAGCGTCGCAGCAGGTGATCTACTATTCACGTATGAAACCGACAAGGCCACCTTTGACGAAACCGCCAGAGATGCCGGCACCCTGCTGGCCATTTTTGCCGCCGAGGGCGACGATGTGCCCTGCCTGCAGACTGTCTGCGTGATCGGCCAGCCGGGCGAAAGCTACGCCCAGTTCGATCCACGTGGTGGTGCTGCGCCGGCAACGGAAACGTTGGCGGCTCCAGCGGCAGCCGTTGCCCCAGTTGCCGCCGCTCCCGCTGCAGCTGTTGCCGTTGCCCCCGCCGCCCCGTCCGGCCCCGCTGGCACGCCGGTGATCATGCCGCGCCAGGGCCAGTCCGTGGAGAGTTGCCTGATCGGCAAATGGCACAAAAAAGTGGGTGACGCAGTCGCTGAGGGCGATCTCCTGTTCACGTACGAAACCGACAAGGCGACCTTTGACGAAACGGCCAAGGTCT
>DIGA01000108.1:21239-21390 GCA_002419365.1 Mageeibacillus sp. UBA5734
TCTGCGTGATCGGCCAGCCGGGCGACAGCTTCGCCCAGTTCGATCCGACCGGCGCCAGTGCCGGGACTGAAGCTCCTGACGTGGCAACACCCACGGCAACGGCGGGGACTGCCGCCGCAGCCACGATCCAGGCCAGCCCAGCCAACATTGG
>DIGA01000114.1 GCA_002419365.1 Mageeibacillus sp. UBA5734
TTTTTTGTGGGTTTTGGTCTACACACATTCTACCACGTAGGGGATTCTTCTTTTAATTTACCACCGAGAACTACTTTACACTAACCTTCGGGGGTTGTTGTCCTTGAATGTATTTTTTAAAGCAATTATTAAGGGCTCTTGCTCTTTATCTAATTCCGTGAAAAGCGGTGCAGAAACAGAAATATTGTATGTGACCACCCAGCGCGCGAGTCCTGACCCCGAATCGTGCCATTTCCGCCGAACGTGTCACGCTTCACAGAATCACCTGACAACAAACCTTGCAACCACCATTCACGGCTCCTGGGTGTACTTCTTTCTGCTTGATTGGTATGGAGCGGAAAGGGCTGCTAAACGGTGTCCGTCTTGCTTAAGAATCCTCGCCGCTGCCGATGAGACGGGAGGCTTCGACTGCCTTTTGCCAGCGTGCTCGCTGTTTGTCGCGGTGATTGCTGGATTCACCTGGCAGGAACATTTGTCCTTGCTGGCGTAATCCAGCGATCGTGTCGAGGCTGGGCCAGAGTCCAAGGCCATAGCCGGCCAAGGCAGCTGCTCCGAACGCCGTTGTCTCGGTCATGACTGGACGGTCAACTGGAATCTGGCTGACATCGGCCTGCAACTGCATCAGGAGGTCGCTGACTGATGCTCCACCATCGACACGCAAGGCCGGGATGTTGAATCCTGCTTCCTGCTGCATCAACTCCAGGACATCCTGGCTCTGGTGGGCGATTGATTCCAGGACAGCGCGGGCGATGTGGGATCGGTTTGTACCTCGGGTGATACCGCAGATCAGGCCACGGGCATGCATATCCCAGTAAGGCGCACCCAGACCTGTAAAGGCCGGCACCACCTGGACCCCGGCGGAATCGGGTACAAGCGCCGCCAGACGATCGATCTCAGGTGCACTTGCAATTAAGCCCAGCTCATCCCGTACCCACTGGATGGCAGAACCAGCGTTAAAAACACTGCCTTCGAGGGCGTACTGGAGACCGTTGCCCAGATCCCAGGCAACCGTTGCCAGCAAGCCATGCTGTGAGAAAACAGGCTGGCTACCGGTCTGCATCAGCATGAAACAACCTGTACCATACGTGTTTTTGGTCAGGCCCGGTGCAAAACAGGCCTGGCCAAACAAAGCAGCCTGCTGGTCGCCAGCCAGCCCAGCGAGCTTCAGTCCGCCCGGGACAAGCGATGGATCGATCACTCCAAAATGGCCGGCGGAGGGTACGATATGGGGCAGCATGGCCCGGGGGATGCCAAACACATCCAGCAAGTCGTCATCCCACTGCCCTGTCAATAGATTCATCAGGAGGGTCCGAGAGGCATTGCTGACATCCGTGACGTGGCAGCGACCTGCCGTCAGTCGCCAGATCAGCCAGGTGTCAATGGTCCCGGCCAGGATCTCCCCCTGCTCAGCCCGCTGCTTCAAAGCCGGGTCCTGCTCAAACAACCACATCCACTTCGTTGCGCTGAAATAGGCGTCGAGAACCAGTCCGGTTTTTTGCCGGACCAAGTCGTCGTGCCCAGCTTCACGCAACCGGGTACAAATCTCGGCTGTCCGCCGGCATTGCCAGACAATAGCTGGGTAGACCGGTCGCCCCGTCTGGCGATCCCAGACGACAACAGTCTCGCGTTGGTTGGTGATCCCGACGCCGGCAATTTGCGCCGGTCCGATCGCGTATCGAGTCTCGAGCTGGTCCATGACCTCCAGAAGCGTATCCAGCTGACTGACGAATATCTCCTCCGGATCTTCCTCGACCCAGCCAGGCAGGGGATAGGATTGGGCGATAGATTTCTGGCTTGAGGCCAGCATCCGGCCTCTGGCATCAAAAGCCAGCGTCCGGGAACTGGTGGTCCCCTGGTCCAGCGTCAGCAAAACAGGCAATTCAAGCGTCATGTCATCCTCCGGTCTGGTCATGTTCTGTAGTAAGTCAGGGACTCGCCAGTCGTACGCACTGGAAAAGACCCGCCAGGTCATGTACGCATCCGGCGGGTCTCAAGCACGTCTGTGTGTCACAATACTCCAGTTGTCAACCTCCAATAGATCTTGCAGGATCAGATTCAGTCGAGTGCTTCACCCGGTTCATGCAGCATGGCCTGCTCAGCAGCCTGGGACTCTGCCAGTTCCAGTGCCTCAAAGTACTTTTTGAGAACCTCGCTGGAAAGTCGTTCTCTGAATTCGGAATTGATCGGGTGGACGATGTCCTTGAATTCGCCATCCTGCGTTTTGCGGCTGGGCATGGCGATAAAATAACCGTTGGTTCCCTCAATAACTTTGATATCATGGACGACAAAGGAATTGTCGAAGGTAACAGAGACAATGGCTTTCATTTTACCCTCGCTGCCCATTTTACGAATGGTAATGCTTGTGATATCCATGTCGATTCCTCCATTCTTGTTGTGTCCTGTCAGCCAGAAACACCGCTGATTCCATCAGCGTTTTACACAAATTATTATACCATCTCCTAAAAATAATGAACAATATGCTATATTGGCATTTAACTGTCTGAATCTTGCGGGGGTGCTTCAGGACAGGGCTCACCTGGCATGGCGATTCGGTCAGAACTATGATAGGATGTCGTAAGATTCCAGGTGCAAGGAGTGCATTTTCCATGATTGATTCAGGACTTTCAAACATCCCGGAACTTTCATCTGGTTCCAGGATTTTTTTCATAGGCATTGGCGGCATCAGCATGAGCGGGCTTGCGGAAATCGCCCAGGCTTTGGGCTATGAGATCGCTGGTTCCGATCGCCAGGCCAGTGAGCGGACCCATTATCTTGAGCAGCATGGCATGCGCGTGTTTGCAGGACACAAAGCTGAGCAACTGCTTGATTTCAAGCCTGACCTCGTCGTCCACACGGCAGCCATTCCAACGGAAAATCCTGAACTGGCCGCTGCCAGGGCAGCCCGTATCCCAACCGTCGACCGGGCAGCGTTCCTCGGCTGGATCAACCGGCGTTTCAACCAGGTCATCAACATCGCCGGCACCCATGGCAAAACAACCACAACGGCCATGTGCTCCCTGATCCTGATCGAAGCTGGTGCAGATCCCACCGTACATCTGGGTGCCGAACTCCGGGATTTCCAGACGACAGTCCGGCTGGGTGATCCACACAAACTGATGGTCTCGGAAGCCTGTGAGTACCAGAACAGTTTCCTCAAATTCTATTCCACGGTCGCGGCTATCCTGAACATTGATTATGACCATGTCGATTGTTTCGCCAACGTATCAGAAGTGATCGATGTGTTCACGACCTTTGCTGACCAGCTGCCGGATGGCGGTCATCTGGTGGTACCCGCGTTCGATCCTCATGTCAGGGCCATGCTCCAACGCCTGTCTGAACGCCGCGCCGTGCAGCAGCGTCCGATGCCCACGTTGCACGCCTTTGGTCTCGAAGGTGACACAGCAGACTGGCAGGCCCGCAACCTCAAGTTCATCGATGGGCTGCCCCAGTTCGATGTCTACTACCTGGACCAGTTTTACACCCATCTTGAATTAAACATCCCGGGCCGCCACAATGTCGCCAATGCCATGGCCGCGATTGCGTGTGCCCATCTGTGCGGCGGAACACCCGAGGCAGCAGCAACTGCCCTGAACCACTTCCAAGGTGCCGAGGGCCGCTTCACCCGCACTGGCACCTACCGGGGTGCCCAGGTTATCGCTGACTATGCCCATCATCCAGCCGCTGCCCGGGCAACCCTCGCTGCGGCTGCAACCATTCCTCACAATCATACCTGGGTTGTCTTCCAGCCTCTGACCTTCAGCCGGACCGAGATCCTGTTTGATGAATTTGTCGATGCACTCAAGGATTGCGAATGGGTCATTTTCGCCGAAATTTTCAGCGACCGCGAGACACGGCGGGACTATGTCAGCTCACGCCAGCTGGCGGATAAAATCAATCAGCTGGGCGGCAACGCCCAGTTCGGCAAGGACTTTGCCGAGATCAAGGCGGAACTGGACAAAAGGGTCGGCCCCGGCGACCTGATCCTGGTCCTGGGTCCGGAGGACATCCGCAGTCTGGCCGACCAGCTGACGGGACGCACGCATCACTAAAAACTGGTCTGCCTCGTATTTCAACTGAGTCTTCGCTTTCAATTGAGTCTTCAGCCAGTAGGACAGTCACCAAACCATGACAATTAAAAAACCCCGGCTTCCTGATGCAATCAAGGCAGCCGGGGTTTTGCTTAGTTGTTCTGGCAAACCAGACTCAGAGATCGATGGTATCAGCCTGCGCTTCCGGTTGGTCAGGCTCGGGCTGGGTGGCAGCAGGAAGCGGTTCAGATGGCGTTTCTGCCTCGACCTTGGCCGGTGTGCTGGACTGTGGCAGGGGGCGGATGTCCGGCATATAGCTCTGGACCAGGGCTTCAAACTCGTTGCCTTCGATTTTTTCTTTTTCCAGCAAGGTCTCAGCCAGAGCGTCCAGGAGTGCCCGCGCTTCGCGCAGGAGCTTCAGGACATCGGCATAAGCCGAGTCTATGATCGTTTTGACCTCATCATCGATGATGCCGGCCAGCTTTTCGCTGTAATTCTGGACATGGCCATAATCCTTGCCCAGGAAGACTTCGCCTTCGCTGCCGAATACCAGGTTGCCCAGCTTTTCGCTCATGCCGTATTTCGTGATCATGTCACGGGCAATGCTGTTGCAGCTCTGCAGGTCGGAGGAGGCGCCCGTGCTGATTTCACCAAAGGCCAGTTCTTCTGCTGCCCGGCCACCGAGGGCGATCTTGATCGCGGCGACCAGATGGCTGCGGGTGGCGTAGTAGGTGTCCTCATGCGGCTTGTGCGCCGTATAGCCGCCGGCACCACCAGCCGGGATAATCGAGACACGCTCGACCTTGTCCGTCTCGGAAACCGTGCGCAAGACAATGGCATGGCCGGCTTCGTGGTAGGCTGTCAGGCGGCGTTCCTTTTCGCTGATGATGCGGCTCTTTTTCTCCGGGCCGATCATGACTTTGAACACCGCTTCGGAGATGTCTTCATATTTGATGACGGTCTCGCCTTTGCGGGCAGCCAGCAAGGCTGCTTCATTCAAGAGGTTGGCCAGGTCGGCACCGGTGAAGCCAGGGGTGATCTTGGCGATTTCACGCAGGTCAATCGCGGCATCGAGTGGCTTGCCTCTGGCATGGACTTTGAGAATTTCTTCACGGCCCTTGATGTCGGGGCGCATGACCGTGACACGGCGGTCGAAGCGGCCGGGTCGCAGCAGGGCCGGGTCGAGGATGTCCGGACGATTGGTAGCCGCCATGATGATGACGCCTTCGTTAGGGCCGAAACCGTCCATCTCAACCAGCAGCTGATTGAGGGTCTGTTCACGTTCGTCATGGCCACCGCCCAGGCCGGCACCACGATGGCGACCGACCGCGTCGATTTCGTCGATGAAAATGATGCAGGGCGAGTTTTTCTTGGCCGTATCGAACAGGTCGCGTACGCGGGAGGCACCGACACCGACAAACATTTCGACGAAATCGGAACCGCTGATTGAAAAGAATGGCACACCGGCTTCACCGGCGACCGCTTTGGCCAGCAGCGTTTTACCGGTACCGGGAGAACCGACCAGCAAGATGCCGCGCGGAATCTTGGCCCCGATTTCGGAATATTTCTTGGGATTTTTCAGGAAGTCGACAATTTCCTTGAGCTCTTCTTTTTCTTCGTCGGCACCGGCCACATCTTGGAACGTGACTTTGTTTTTCGTCGGGTCATTGAGCTTGGCCCGGCTGCGGCCAAAGGTCATGGCATTTTTGCCATCACCGGCCTGGCGGCTGTAGCTGAACCAGATGAAGGCCCCCATGCCGACGATCATGACGAGGATCAGGATGATGTTGGCCCAGGCGGTGAAATCAGTCGGTTCCGTGTAGTCAAATGACTGGATCTTGCCATTTGCCTTGGCGTCCTCGAGGACGGTATAGACATCCGGCATCCACATCGGCGAAATTTGCTTGGTATAGATCGACGGAGGGCCCGATTCCGAAGTTTCCGTGACTTCCAGTGTGTAGCCGTTGACCACCACCTCGCTCACTGTCCCGGAGTCGATTTTCGCAATCAGGTCAGACAGGGAGATGGTCTGGGGCTGGGTCAGCCGTGACATGGTCATCGAGATGACAATGATCACAACCAGCAGCACGAGGTAGAACGACATGCCGCTCATCGATTTCTTGGGATTCATCAGGTTCCTCCTTAGTTGTCATCCCCCAGGACAGAGACGTCCGGGAGATTTCGGTATTTGCCGTCGAAGTCCAGGCCATAGCCGACGATGAATTCGTCCGGGATCTGGAGGCCTGTATACTCGACCAATATTTCGACTTTGCGCCGGTCCGGTTTGTCAAAAGCGGTGCACAGGGCGATGCTGGCAGGATTCCTGGTGCTGAGAAGCTCACGCAAATGCTTCAGGGTCAATCCGGTGTCAACGATATCCTCGACCACGATGATGTGCTTGCCGGTGATGTCCGTGTCGAGATCCTTGGTGATGCGAACGACACCGGACGTGCGGGTGCCACTGCCATAACTGGAAACGGACATGAAATCGATCCGGCAGGGCACGCCGATGTAGCGGGCCAGGTCCGACATGAAAATGAAAGCGCCCTTTAAAACACCGATCAGGATAATCTCCTTGCCGGCATAATCGTGTGTGATCTGTTCACCCAGACGGCGGCACATCTGGTCGATTTCCGCACGGGAGATCAGGACACGTTTGATGGTTTTACTCATGGCTCGTTAGGCCTCCTGGTTTTTAGTTCCCAAATATTATAGCAGTCTGTCATCCTGAATTCGTGTTTCAAAGGCAACTTTATGTAAAGAATTTATGTCCGATGATCGTTTTTTCGTCTGTGAGAAACGAACAATCGGCCCGGACAGGTCCATGACGACCCCTGAAGGCCAGTCCAGATGGCCACGTGGCCGCTTTTCAAGGATCAGGTCCCGGGCCAGTTTCAAGTGTCGCCATTCGATGTCACGGTCCAGGCCACTGACCTCGCGCCAGCACAGCCGCAACACACGATGCTGGATGGCTGGGTGCTGCCTGTGGAACAGGGTGCGATCCAGCTGGACCAAGGTCAGGCCCTGGTCATCGATTGAGGCGGACCCTGGTATCTGGATTTGGGCCAAAGCCTGAAATGCGATCCTGGCCTGTTCGTTCAAAAACGATTCATCTTCGCGGACAAGATCGGACATTCGTGCCAGACCAGCAGACGGATCAAAACCAAGGACATCTTGCCAGATGGGCAGAAGGGTCTGGCGCAGGCGGTTTCTCAGGGTGAACGGGTCCTCGTTGGTAGGATCGAGATGAAAGGGCACCGCCTGGGATGCCAGATAGTCCAGAATCTCCTGGCGCCGGATGCCCAGCAGTGGCCGGATGAAAGGACCATTGCCAGGCGCCATGCCGGTCAGACCAGCCAGTCCGCAGCCGCGGCCCAGATGGAGCAGGATGGTTTCCGCCTGGTCGTCGAGATGATGGGCCAGTGCGATCCGCACGGCCTTGAGGTCGCTTTGCTCTATTTGCCATTGCTGGACGCAATCCGCAAAGAATTGATGGCGGCACAGGCGGCCGGCAGCTTCCAGGCCCAAGCCATGCTGACTGGCAAAAGCGGCCACATCGACTGATTGCGAGACAAAATCTATGGCGTGGGACTGGCAATATATCCGGACCAGCCGCTCATCGGCATCGCAATCACCGGGACGGAGCTGGTGGTTGAGATGGGCCACCCGGAGCGGGAAAAGGTCCATCTGGTGCAAAAGATGAAGCAAAGCCATCGAATCAGGGCCGCCGGAAACACCGACCAGGACACCACAGCCAGCCGGAACCAGTGCCTGCTGCTCGATCGCCAGCAAGATGCGGTCCATCAGGGTGGGATGATTCGGAGCCTTAGAAGGGCGGTGGTTCACTGGGTACCCGTCCGTCATCCTGCTCAAAGAACATGGTATATTTCGGCCACCAGTTCAAGTGGACACTGCCGGTCATGCCCTGGCGGTTCTTGGCGATGATGACCTCCGCATCCTCGATCTCGAGTTGCATGTGGTTGGGATCATAGTAATTTTCCCGGTACAGGAACACAACGATGTCGGCATCCTGTTCGATGGCACCGGAATCACGCAAGTCTGAAAGCATGGGTTTCTTGTCGGAGCGAGCCTCACAGGCACGTGACAGCTGGGACAGGGCAATCACGGGGACATTCAGCTCCCTGGCCATGATTTTCAGGGAGCGGGAGATCTCCGAAATCTCCTGCTGGCGGCTCTCGGACCGGCTCTGGCCATTACCGCTCATCAACTGGAGATAGTCGATCACCACCAGGCCGAGTTTATCCTCGAGTTTCAACTGGCGGCATTTCGACATCATCTCCATGACCGAGGTACCTGACCGGTCATCGATGTGAATCGGGGCAGCATAGAGTGTCGGCAGGGCGCGGGCGATCTTGTCCCAGTCTTCGCTCTGCAGATCGCCGGTGGTCAGGGAGCGGGCCTGGACCAGGGACTGGGCACTGAGCATACGGTTGCCGATTTCCTCTTTGGACATTTCCAGTGAAAAAATAGCTGCCGGAACATTGTAAAGCGTCGCAGCCTTCTGGGCGATGTTGAGGGCAAAGGCCGACTTGCCCATTGCAGGACGGGCGGCCACGATGACCAGCGCACCCGGCCGCAGGCCGCCGAGGGCCCGGTCGAGCGCGGGCAGGCCTGTCAGGACATGGCGTTCGTGGATCTTGCCCCGGGCCATGGCGGCCAGTTCATTGACCGTACGACCCATAATATCCTTGATGCTTTCAAATCCGGCGGCATCGCGGTTTTCCCGGATCTCATAGATCCGCTTGGCCGCAATGTCGAGGAGAATATCAGCCTCGTTGGCCTCGTCATAGCACAGGCCGGTGACCTCATCCATCGCAGTGAGCAGACGGCGCAGCAACGATTTCTGGCGCACCAGATCGGCGTAATGCATGGCATTGGCCATGACCGGGATTGTGTCCGGCAGCGCGCTGATGTAGGCAATGCCCCCGGCCTTTTCCAGCAGAGCCTTGCTCTCGAGATGGTCACTGACGGTCAGGATATCGACCGGTTTGCTCGATAGGTACAGCTCGCAGATGGCATCATAAATCAACCGGTGGTCCGGACGGTAGAAGTCATCGGTCTTGAGCAGAGCAGTGATTTCGGCGAGCTGTCGCTCGCCGGACATGGCACTGCCCAGGACAGACTGCTCGGCCTGGACATTGTGCGGCAGGATCCGGATGGCTGGCCGGGGTTTGGCTGGAGTGGATGTCTCAGCAGCCATCAGTGGAGGGCAACGACCTCAAGGGCGATCTTGACGGTCACTTCATGGTGCAGTTTGATTTCAGCTTCGTAGCGGCCGAGGGATTTGATCGCCTGGTGCAGCGTGATGCCACGCTTGTCGACCTTGAATCCAGCCTTTTCCAGGGCGGCAGCGACATCCATCGCCGTGACAGCGCCGTAGAGACGGCCGGCTTCGCCGGTTTTCATGGCCAGCTGGATGGTCTGGCCACTGAGCCGGGCGCCGATATCTCTGGCCTCAGCCAGTTCACGGGCAGCCCGGGCAGCTTCGGCACCTTTCTTGTTTTTGATGCTGTTGAGGTTGGCAGGGGTCGCCTCGAGGGCGAGATTCTGCTTGAACAGGAAATTCCTGGCGTAACCGTCCTGGACTTCCTTGATATCATCGGCCTTGCCGAGTCCCTTGACGTCCTTGAGTAAGATGACTTTCATACACATGCTCCTGTTTTGTCCCAGCTGTAGAACCCAGCCGTCGATCTTGAGTAAAGTGCATTATAACATAAAAAGCGCCCGGGAATCCGGGCGCTGGATGTTCTTGCGAGGCTTGTTGCCAGGGGCGAAGGTTATTCGCCGGCGTATGGCAGCAAAGCGACGTGACGGGCGCGCTTGATCGAGATGGTCAGGCGGCGCTGATGCTCGGCACAGTTACCGGTCATGCGCTTGGGCAGGATCTTGCCACGCTCGGAAACGAACTTGCGCAGACGGTTGATGTCCTTGTAATCGATCGATTCGACTTTATCGGCGCAGAATGCGCAGACCTTGCGGCGGGAACGTCTCGGACGCATGCCTCCGCGGCCTTCCTTGTCACCGCTGTCGCGGCCACGTTTGAAATCAGCCATGGTTTTTTGCTCCTTTCAGCAAACTAGACAACCAGAGATCAAAGATCGAAAGGCAGTGAGGTATCGTCATCCGATGAGGGGAAGAAACCATCCGGACTCGGCAGGTTCGCAGGTGCGGGGGCACCGGCACTGGCCTGTTGTGCAGGATCGTACCCACCACCGCCGGATTTCTTGGTGTCGCCGAAATAGATCTCGTCGGCCACCACCTCGGTTGCGGTACGCTTGTTGCCGTCCTTGTCATCGTAGCTGCGGGTCTGCAGCGAACCGACGACAACCATCCGGGAGCCCTTGTGGAAATACTTGGCGACAAAATCAGCCTGCTGGCGCCAGGCGACGATGTTGATGAAATCAGCCGCACGCTCACCATTGGCGGATTTGAAGCGCCGCTCCACAGCCAGGGAGAAGGTGCAGACAGGCACATTGCTCTGGGTGGTGCGCATTTCCGGGTCTCGGGTCAGATTACCCATCAGGATCACTTTGTTCATGGTCTCACTTGTCCTTTCTGACTCTTATTCGTCAGTACGGATTACCAGATAACGAAGAACACCATCGGTGATCTTGAGCACGCGCTCAAGTTCCTTCGGGAACTCTGCTTCCGCACTGAAGTTGATGAGGAAGTAGTAACCTTCCTTCTGATCATCAATTTCGTACGCAAGGCGCTTCTTGCCCCAGACATCGACCTGGTCGAGCGTTGCAGACGCTTCAACGAGACCCTTGACTTTCTCGACGGTCGCATTCACTGCTTCTTCACCGAGAACGGGGTTCAGGATAACCATTGCTTCATACTTTCTAGCCATTGTTTCACCTCCTCCTGGACTTACGGCCCAATAACCTGGGCGAGGATTGTTCCTTTTCAGTTGTAAAAGAACAACTGCAGCAAGAGATTGCGCAGCGCTAAAAACTATAGCACGAGATGATCAGAGGGTCAAGTCCATTCTATCAGCGGGCACGGTCCTTGTCCTTAGTCTTGTCCAGAAGTTTTTGTCGCATCCGGCACGATCTTACGGACCAGGTGTTTGATCAGCAGGGCTGTCTGGTCATACACAGCCTGGGACAGTCCATAAGGGTCGGGAACCTGCACCTGGGGCTCACCGGCTTTTTCTCCCAGCGTGAATACCTTGTCGGCCAGCTGGGGGTAGCGCAGGATAACCGCATGTTTCTGCTGGATGTTCATGGTCAAGATCCAGTCGAATGACTCCAGGTCGACTGAATCGAGGCGTCGGGCCCGGTGGTTTTCCAGGCTGCGGCCGCCTGCATGCTTGGCCGCCTGGATGGCCTCGGCGGTTGCTTCATCACCCGGCAAAGCGTGTGTTCCAGCCGATTCAGCAATCGTATCAGGCAAGAAGCTTGCCGCCATCGGGCTGCGACACGTATTTCCCGTGCAGACAAATAAAATTTTCATGTTCCGCACCCTCCTGTTGAATATCCGGGTCGATCGAGATCGATGTTTGATCAGACGGGTTCTCCCCCACCTGCAGCTTTGACCAGGCGGTTCATGTAGGCCAGACCGTGGCCCTGCAGGGGCAAGCCTTCGGCCACGATCAACCGCATCCCCCGCCGGTCAAACGAACGCAAGGCATTGAACAAATGATGCGACGCGGCCTGAGGATCCGGATGTTCGGCATAGATTTCCAATGCCAGGCCAGAGGGCAGATCAGCCTGGTGCACCAGATCAACAAGCTGCAGGAAGGCTACCAGGGTCTCCCGGCAAAGGTACAGGCCAAATCTGGGTTCTGCCTGAGCGATGGTTTGAGACTGCCAGCCTTCCTGGACCAGATGCGACAAGAGGCAGGCAGCACGTTCCAGGCTGCTGGACTGGTCGCAGATGACCAGCCGGGCCTTGGGCGCATAATGGCGGTACTTCATGCCTGGCGATTTGGGGACACGGGCACTGGCATCCCCCTGCTTTCTGGATGTGCCTGAGTGTTGTCCAATAACAGAGTCGATCATGTCCTGGGTGATGGCGCCGGGACGCAAGATCGTGGGAGATTCGTCTGTCAGGTCCAGCACGGTGGATTCCAGTCCAAACTCACACGAACCACCATCGATGATGTAGGGGATCAAGCCGGAAAAATCCTCCTCGACATGCCAGGCGCGGGTGGGGCTGGGCCGGCCGGACTTGTTAGCAGAAGGTGCCGCAACGGGCACGCCAGCAAGCTCGATCAGGCGCCGGGCGACCGGATGCGCGGGGATCCGGACAGCAACCGTGTCCAGGCCAGCTGTAACAATGTCTGGAACAATCGCGGACCTGGGGAGGATCAAAGTCAGGGGTCCAGGGGCGAATGCCTCCAGCAAGCGGCGGGCCAGAGGCGTCAAACCCGTGGTCAAGGGCTCGATATCGGCTGGATAAGCGATATGGACGATCAGGGGGTTGTCGCTGGGCCGGCCTTTGGCAGCAAAAATCCTGGCCACCGCGCCGGCGTCCAGAGCATTGGCTCCGAGACCATAGACAGTCTCCGTTGGAAAAGCGACCAGCTCGCCAGTCCGCAAAGCCTCCGCGGCAGGTAGGAGCAGGCGATCCAGCCTGGTTCTGTCAGCGGGCAAATCCTCCAGCTGGGTCATTTCCATCAAGCTGGGGTCGATCAACACGAGCTGGGTCTTCATCCGGCATCGTCCTCAGCAGCCTGGCCCAGACTGTTGGAACGGGCCGCGGCCTGGAGTGCCCGGATGATTTCACCCAGATCACCGAGCAGGATGTCTTCCAGGCGGTACAGGGTCAGGCCTATCCGGTGATCGGTGACCCGGCCTTGATGGTAATTATAGGTCCGGATCCGTTCACTGCGGTCTCCCGTGCCCACCTGGTTTTTACGTTCTGAGGCAATCGCCCCACTGTGGGCTGCCTGGGTCATTTCCAGCAAACGGGATTTGAGCACGGCCATGGCCCGGTCCTTGTTCTTGTATTGCGAGCGCTGATCCTGGCATGTGACGACCAGTCCGGTCGGCTTATGGGTGATGCGCACAGCAGAATCCGTCCGGTTGACATGCTGGCCACCGGCACCCGATGCCCGGTAAGTATCGATCTGGAGATCATTGGGATTGATGTTGACTTCCACATCCTCTGCCTCCGGCAGGACGGCGACCGTGACCGTCGAGGTATGGATCCGTCCACCGGATTCTGTCACAGGCACTCGCTGGACCCGGTGCACACCGCTTTCGAACTTCAGCTGGCTGTACGCACCGCGGCCTTCGATCATGAAAACAACTTCTTTGTAACCGCCAATTTCCGTCTCACTGGCGTCAATCAATTCCGTCTTCCAGCCCTGAGAATCAGCGTAAGCCCCATACATGCGGAAAAGGACTCCCGCAAACAAGGCTGCCTCCTCCCCACCGGCACCGGCGCGAATCTCCATGATCACGTTGCGTTCATCCTTGGGATCTTTGGGCAGCAGCTGCTCCTGCAGCTCAGCCTCCAGCAGTGAGGCACGCGATTCCAGGTTTGAAAGCTCATCCCGGACCAGTTCGCGAAACTCCCGGTCATCGGACTGGGTCAGAAGTTGCCGGTGTTCTTCGATCGCCTCTTTCGACTGGCGCAATGCTTTGACGTTCTCGACCAGCGGTGATAATTCCGCATGCTCCTTGAGCAGGCGGCGATACCGGTCCTGGTCGGAAAAAACGGCTGGATCGGACAGCAAGAGGTTCAATTCATCAAAGCGGTTTTCGACCGCACTCAGTTTGTCTAGCATACATTTCCCTTTCGACCCCGATTATACATGATTTTTCCGCGCAACGTGCGGCAAAAGTCTCTGTCGACTTATGCAACTTCCCGTCTGGTAACCTGCGTGTCATTCGGATATAATGGCATGGGATTTTTTACCTGCCGGGAAGACCCAGGGCCGCAAGATTGGCTGAGCCAATTGGGCGGCAGGTGGATCACACGACAGGTAAAACCATCTTTGAAAGGGGAAAAAAGCATGCTGAAGACACACGAAGTAGAACACATGACTTGCGTGGCCAAAGGTGCCTACCATGGACCGGCGCCGATTCCGCAAGAAGGCCGCTGGACCCAGGCCAAGGAAATCAAGGACATTTCTGGTTTCACCCACGGGGTTGGCTGGTGCGCACCACAACAGGGTGCCTGCAAACTCTCGCTCAATGTCAAGGAAGGCGTCATCCAGGAAGCCCTCGTCGAGACGATCGGCTGCTCCGGCATGACCCATTCCGCCGCCATGGCCGCTGAGATTCTCGCCGGCAAGACCATTCTCGAAGCCCTCAACACCGACCTCGTCTGTGACGCAATCAATGTCGCCATGCGCGAGCTGTTCCTGCAAATCGTCTATGGCCGCAGCCAGTCTGCCTTCTCGGAAGACGGCCTGCCGATCGGCGCCGGTCTTGAAGACCTCGGCAAAGGCCTGCGCAGCATGACGGGCACGATGTACTCGACCGTTGAAAAAGGCCCTCGCTACCTGGAGCTCACGGAAGGCTATGTCCTGAAGATGGGTCTCGATGAAAACAACGAAGTGATCGGTTACCAGTTCCTCAAGACCGGTCCGATGCTTGACTTGATCAAGAAGGGCGTCGATGCCAATGAGGCGTTCCAGAAATCGATCGGCCAGTACGGCCGTTTCGACGAAGCCGTCCGCGTCATTGATCCCCGTCACGAATAATTCAAGACTCGCGAAAGGAGCACCCATCCATGGCACAACTGTTTGAAAGTTACTCGCGCCGCATCGACAAAGTCAACGCGGCCCTTGCCGAATATGGCATTGCCTCGATCGAAGAAGCCAAAGCCATCTGCGAGGCCAAAGGCATCGATCCCTACAAGATCTGCAAAGACACTCAGCCGATCGCATTTGAAAATGCCGCCTGGGCCTATGTCGTTGGCGCTGCCATCGCCATCAAGAAAGGCTGCACCAAGGCTGCTGACGCCGCCGAGGCCATCGGCATCGGCCTGCAGGCTTTCTGCATCCCCGGTTCCGTCGCCGAAGACCGCAAGGTCGGTATCGGCCATGGCAACCTGGCCGCCATGCTGCTGCGCGAAGAAACCAAATGCTTCGCCTTCCTCGCCGGCCACGAATCCTTCGCTGCGGCTGAGGGCGCCATCGGCATCGCCAAATCCGCCAACAAGGTCCGCACCCAGCCCCTCCAGGTCATCCTGAACGGCCTCGGCAAGGACGCCGCCCAGATCATCTCCCGCATCAATGGCTTCACCTATGTCCAGACCCAGTTCGACTACTACACGGGCAATCTGGCCATCGTCCAGGAAAAAGCCTACTCCAAGGGCGACCGGGCCAAAGTCCGCTGCTATGGCGCTGATGACGTCCGCGAAGGTGTCGCCATCATGCACCAGGAAGGTGTCGACGTTTCGATCACCGGCAACTCCACCAATCCGACCCGCTTCCAGCACCCGGTCGCCGGCACCTACAAAAAAGAATGCAACGACCTCGGCAAGAAGTATTTCTCGGTTGCCTCCGGCGGCGGCACAGGCCGTACCCTGCACCCGGACAATATGGCCGCCGGCCCTGCCTCCTACGGCATGACCGACACCATGGGCCGCATGCACTCCGATGCCCAGTTCGCTGGCTCCTCCTCAGTTCCGGCCCACGTCGAAATGATGGGATTCCTGGGAATGGGCAACAACCCGATGGTCGGCGCGACCGTCTCCGTCGCCGTCGCGATCGAACAGGCTGGCTAAGCAACTGCCACTGCCACCTGTTCCTGACCTTTCACACCTATTCCTGATTATTCATCCGAAAAACCGTCACTTTCGTAAAGAGTGGCGGTTTTTTTCGTTTTTTACTGCCAGAATTGACATCTCGCGTGCTAAGTTGTATAGCAGAAATGTAGGAGGAATGATGTGATGAAACGAGTGCTTACTGTGGTCCTGATTTCTATCCTGATCCTTGCGGTCACCGCATTTGTCACAATCATGATTGCTTTGAGTGGCTTCAGGTACCTGCTGCCGAATGTCGCGCCGGTCCGTCTGGTGGACCGCCACTATGAATCGGCAAACGAGCCGCTCTCCGAACTGGCAATCACCCTTAGGAACCGGCCGGTCAACATCCGCATGGACCAGGGAAACACCATCCGGCTGTCTTGGAATGAGACCGAATTCGAACCTGTGCAGGTACAGGAAAATGGCGGAACCTTGTCTGTCGATACCAGGGAAAACACTTCGTGGCGAGCCCGGTTCGGATGGCTCTTGGGCTATGCCTTGCGCCCGATGGATGTGACAATCCCTTCAACATTCAAAGGACGAATCGACCTCTATACGTCCAATGGTCCAGTCACACTTGATTCACTGGACTTGGATGGCCCTGTCAGCATCCGTAGCACCAACGGTGGCATCACCGTCCAGGATTTGACAGTCACAGCTGGACTTGAACTGACGACCTCAAACGGTGCCATCCAGGCAAACAATGTCAAGGCCGAGTCGGCCTTTCTGGTGACCAGCAATGGCCGGATCCAGGTCGAAAGGTTGCTGGCCAGGGATCTGTCTCTCAAAACCAGCAATGGACCGATTCATTGCGCGGCGGTCTCAGGTGATTCGATCCGGTTGGAAACGAGCAACGGCCGCATCCGCGGCACCATCCAGGGACGTGCCGGAGATTTCACGATCACCAGTCAGACCAGCAACGGCACGAACAGCCTCGAGGATCTGTCCGGTCAAGGAGCCAAGACCCTGGCTGTGAAAACATCTAATGGCGACATAGAAATCGATTTCTCGGGGGAATCGCTGCCGTCCGGGAATCCGCAGCCGGCAGCCTCGCTCTTGATGGCCGGATAAACGCGGCTTACATGGGCTTGCTTGGTTCAAGAACGTCCTTCAGGGCTTTTTCCAGCTGGCGGCGCGGCCAGACGTGAAAGTGGCTGCAGCCGAGACAGGTGCAGCCGATGTCAGCACCGACCCGCTCCACGCGCCAGCGTTCGCTGCCACAGGGGTGTTTCTTTTTCAGAACCAGAATCTGTCCAACTGCAAAAGGAAAAAGATTGAAACGCGAAGGCATGGGTGATGCTCCTCAGTTCGCTGCCAGGATCTGGTCAGTGTTCGCGCAGCCAGCCGCCGGTCACCCGGGGATGGCCACCATAATCGTAAACAGCCAGCAAGTCTGCCAGGCCTGCTGCCGCACACAGGTCTTCGACGGCCAGAGCCTGGTCGAAACCATGTTCGAGCAGAAGGAGTCCTGGGCGTTTGAGCCAGCTGGTTGATTCCTGAGTCAGACGACGATAAAAATCAAGTCCGTCCGTGCCGCCATCCAGCGCGACCCAGGGTTCGAAACGGCTGACATCCGGCATCAGGCCGGGAACGTCAGCCTGGACGATGTATGGCGGATTGGCCAGGATCACATCGTACCGTTCGGAATCCGTTTGGGTCGGATCAGGCCACAAATCAGCCTGGAAAACCTGGACCTGGATGCGGGCCCTGGCCTGGGAGTCCAGCGCATGCCGCTTCACATTGGCCTTTGCGTATTCGATTGCAACCGGATCATGGTCAACCAGGTCCAGCTGAAACCCTCGGCCTTTTGCGGCAAGATGTGAGGCGACACTGATCCCGACGCAGCCGGAGCCCGTGCAGGTGTCGAGGATGTGCAGCATCTGATCGGGAGGGAAATGGGTCTCGATCTGTTCCAGTGCGACTTCGACGAGACGTTCTGTATCGGCACGCGGGATCAGGACACCCGGACCGACTGTAAATTCCAGGCCGTAGAACTCAGTTTGCCCCAGGATGTAGGCGATTGGCTCGTGGTCAACTCTGCGGCGCAAATCGGCCCTCAGTTGCTCGGCCTGCCGGGATGTGACCGGGGTTTCCGGATGGCTGTACACCCTCGCCAGCGACAGATCGCAACGGGTTGCAATCAGAAGCGCGGCCTCATGACGGGCAGCCTCGATGCCACTTTCCGTCAAGACCAGGCGCATGGTGCGCAGCAGATCCCCCACTGTAACCATGATGGTTACCTCACCATTTGTCGCGGCCGGATTCCTCAGGGATGACCGCTTCCATGGCTGCAATCGCGACTTCCAGCATGTTGTCACTGGGCTCTGCCGTCGTCAAGCGCTGCAGCCAGAGGCCTGGCACAGAGATCGCCCGCGTGACGGGATTGTTGTAGCGGCCGGCCAAGCGGATGATTTCATAGGCAATGCCAGCCACGAATGGCACGAGGAGGAACCGGATCAGGAGGTTGATCCAGGGATTCCACCAGCCAACCAGGGAAAAGACGACGATACTGACCAGGATGACAATGAACATGAATGACGTTCCGCAACGGGGATGGAAGCGGCTGAACTGGCGTGTGTTTTCAACCGTCAGAGGCATCTGGGCTTCGTAGCAGGCGATGGTCTTGTGCTCAGCACCATGGTACATCCAGACACGCTGGATTTCGCTCATGCGCGAAGCCAGGATCAGATACCCGACAAAAATCACAATCCGGATCAGGCCTTCGATCAGGTTCTTGAGAATGGCTGAGGAGCGGCTGGTTGAATCTCCGATGCCTGTCAGCTGGCTGACACCGCCGGCCAGCAGGTTTGGCAGCAGAATGAACAGGACCACACTGAAAAGAATACCGCCGATCGCCGATAAATAGAGCATGACCTCGGAGTGGTGGGTCAGGAAATGGTCGATTTTCTGGTCGACACCGGCGCGCCATTCCTTGAACGTGCGTCGCCTGGTTTTTGCCTCAGGTTCAGTTTCAAGGGCAGTCCCCGCAGAGGATTCCCCAGCTGCTGCACCCTCAAGGGATCCGGCCAATGCTGCTGGAGTGGCAGGTTGCACAGGCTCGGAAGCCTCGTCGAGCAGTTCAGCAGAACGCAACAAGGCCCGGGTTCCGGTGACGAGCTGGCGGAACAATCGGACAGAACCGCGGACAAAGAGGAGGTTGGCCAGGCCCGTCCAGCGGGTCATCGGCAGCTGCTCCAGATAGATCGAACCGTCTGGTTTACGGACAGCCATGACTTTTTTATCCGGACCGATCATCATCAGGCCTTCGATCAGAGCCTGGCCGCCGATGGTGGTTTTCATCTGGCAGGACGGTGCAGCGGATGGGTTGTCGGTTATACTTTTTTTCATAAATCCTCGGTGAGAAAGTTACACTGGATAAACAAAAGGGAGGCTTGCCACCGCCTGCCTCCCTCTGGTTTTGAAGTCTTACTTCTGCAACATGCGCTTCTTGAACTTGTCGACGCGGCCGCCGGTATCGACCAGCTTCTGCTTGCCCGTGTAGAACGGGTGACATTTCGAGCAGACATCGACATGCAAGTTGTCCTTGACCGAGCCAGACTCAAAAGTCTCGCCGCAGGCACACTTGATGACGGTCTTGCCGTACTTCGGATGGATGCCGTCTTTCATTTGCTTTCACCTCTTCATGGGATACAGCGCGGGTCCGCCGAAAGGGCCTGGACACGTATGCTGCACCAAAATGGAACATGCCAAGTGATTTTACCCGATCCGGGGATGGGTGTCAATCATTGTCTCGGTCGTAATTGCGGCGGACATTGCCTGGACCACCCGAGGACTGGGTATTGCCATTGGTTTGACCGGGCCGGGTACCGCGCATCGCATCAAAGACATTCTTGTCATTGAACGAAACATTGATCGATGAGATAAATTGCTGGTTGTTCTGGGTTTTTAAAAGCAGATTGATGATCGTTTCGGTGACTGCCGCCGTGTCGAGCTGGCCAAAAGCCTTGCGGATGGTCCAGACCGCGTCGAGTTCCTTGTCGGTGAGCAGAAGCTCCTCGCGCCGGGTACCGGAACGGTTGATGTCGATGGCCGGAAAGATGCGTTTTTCCGAAAGTTTGCGGTCGAGATAGACTTCCATGTTGCCGGTGCCCTTGAATTCCTCGAAAATGACTTCGTCCATGCGCGAGCCGGTTTCGATCAGGGAGGTGGCGATGATGGTCAGGCTGCCGCCGTTTTCTATGTTGCGGGCAGCACCGAAAAAGCGTTTCGGTCCGTACAGGGCGCCCGGATCGAGGCCACCGGACAAGGTACGGCCGGTGGGCGTGATGGTCAGGTTGTAGGCGCGGGCCAGGCGGGTCATGCTGTCCAGGAGGATCACGACGTCCTGCTTGAGCTCGACCAGGCGCATGGCCCGTTCGAGTACGAGTTCGGTCACTTTGACATGGTTTTCCGGAGTCTTGTCGAAGGTTGAGAAAACGACCTCGCCATTGATCGATCGCTGCATGTCGGTGACTTCTTCCGGACGTTCGTCGATCAGGAGGACGATCAGTTTGACATCAGGGTTGTTGGCACTGATCGCATTGGCAATTTTCTGCAAGAGGATTGTCTTGCCGGCCTTGGGCGGGGAGACGATCATGCCGCGCTGGCCTTTGCCGATCGGCGCGACCAGGTCGATGATCCGGGTGGAGAGCTCATTGCGGACTGTTTCCAGCACGTAGCGCTCATCGGGATAAATCGGGGTCAGGCGGTCGAAATGGGGCCGGCGGATCATCTTGTCCGGTGTCTGGCCGTTGACTTCCTTGATGTAGAGCAAGGCCTGGTAGCGGTCATTATCGCGCTGTTTCTTGCAAGGGCCGGTGATCAGGTCGCCGGGGCGGAGATTGAACCGGCGGATGTATTGCGGCGGAACATAGGCGTCCTTGGCACCCTGGAGGTAATTGTCGCGGCGCAAAAAGCCATAACCATCCGGCATGATTTCAAGGACACCGGTGATCGATTCGCCCGATTCAATCTGCTGTTTGCGGTTGAATTTTTCGCTGGTTTCAGGGGTGGCTGGCTCTTTTTCAACCAGGACCTGTTCCTGGGTGAGTTCTTCGGAAATGACTGGCTCAACAGCGGACTGGACAGACGGCATTGACTGCATCGTCTTGATAACGGGCTGCATCGTCTCCGTTAGCGGTTGAACAGGTGCATGTGCCAGGGCATTTTCAGGCATGAAGGGGGGTGCAGCTTCCGGCTCATGGTCGAGGCCAGCCATTGGATTGGCCGGGATGCCAAAGACTTTGACCCGCATCGGCCGTTTGTCTTCAGATTTCGCCTCAGTTCTGGTTTTTCCTTTGCCTGTTGGTCTTTGCTGATTGCGATCCTGGCTGCGTGTCGCAGGCTGGTTCTTGGCCGAATATCGCTCCTGAAACTTATTTTTGCCATAAGCAGGCCTCTTCACAGCATTTCCAGTGTCAGCAGCGCGTTTGCCGTGCTCTCTGGTACCGAAAACAGCCTGCTGCTCACCTTGCAGGTCAGCTGGGGGCTCAACTTGGGGGTTCGTCTCTTGTGCTGCCAGGGATGGGACTTCTTGTGGTAACGTTTGTTCCAGATTGGCTGCTGGTTCAGGTCCTGCTGACACAGATGCCGAGGTTGTTTCCGAAGCGGACTTCCGGCGTGGTTTTTTGCTTTTTACGGGAGATTGCGACGCCTCTATCGTCTCGATGGCTGAGGCTACGACCTGGTCAGGGGCAGCCACTGGTTCAGGAATCGTGAGTCTTGGCTCATCAACTGCCACAGCCGGAGCCTGTTCGTCTCCATTTACGGATTGTTGCCCCTGAGCAGCAGATATTTTCCGGGCAGAAGCCTTCCGGGGAGTAACAGTGGCTTCCGGGGAAGTCTCCGGGATAGTCTCCGGGGTAGTCTTCCGGGTAGTCCTGGTAGTTTTCCGGGTCGCTTTTCCAGCCGGTTCGGAAATGGTTTCAGGTAAGGATTGGGGGGGTGCCTTGGCAGCAGCCTCGGCATTTTTGAGGAATTTCATCAATTCCGGTTTGGTCATCGCCATGGCCTGTTCTCGGGAAAGCAAACCAGAAACGGCGGCAATTGTGGCAAGATCATCTTTTGACTTGCCAGTCAGACTGGATGTGGGCATCAAACCACCTCAGGTGTGAGACTCGGGCACCGGAAAGCACCGGCTGGCCCGGTAAATCATGGGGAGAGTGGGAAAATCTGTCGAAAAATCAAGCAGCCGTTCAGAAAGACAGGAAAATTAAATCATTCCAACTGTTCTGCAAATCGGTCATCGGAGATCCCGATTCAATTTCTGACGTGAATTGGTGTCATTATAGAAGTTCAGCCATCAGGCGTCAAGCAGAACTTGGCGCTGGTTCTTTGCTGGTTCTTTGCTGATTCTTTTGCTGGTTATTTGCCTGATACAGTGATGTTACCGTGAAAAGCAATGAAAATTGCAACCTGATTTCCACTTATTGACCGTCCTGGAACCGAGGATGTCAGTTACGAGGATGTCAGTTACATGGTTTGTTGTCAGGTGATTATGAGAAACATGACACGTTCGGAGGAAATGTTCCGTCCAAAGTGCCAGACCTGCGGCCAGGGGTGGCACTTTTCGCGGAATGTTCACGAATTGGGGTCGGTCCACTTATTGGGAAAATCTGGAATGCTTTGGTGAAGTTTACAGCCGCAGCAGGTTAACGCCTGATCGAAAATGTTCCGAATTAGTGCTCCGACATAGCGGCGGAAATTTCCGCCGCTATGTCGGAGCACTAAAGTGGAAGATCTTCGCTTGATCTGGAAAAGCCTCTGTTGCAGGGTTTTCCAGACCCATTTGATTAGTACCGTTTTGGTAGCCCGACCCCAAAAGTGGAATTTTCCGTCCAAGGTGCCAGATCTGTCGCGCAGTGGGGTGGTAGGCTGGGGTCTCTTACGTACCGTCGCTGAGGGCGGAGAATTTGTCCATCATGTCGAGCGCCTTGCCAGTACCGATCGCGACGCAGGAGATGGCATCGTCCGCAACAACCACATCGATGCCGATCTTGGCAGCGAGCATGCGGTCGAGCCCGTACAGCAGCGCCCCACCACCGGTCATGACAATGCCGCGCTGGCTGATGTCAGCCATCAGTTCGGGGGGGGTGCGTTCGAGCACGGTATGGACAGCTTCGAAAATCTGGCTGACTGGCTCTTCGAGCGCTTCGAGCATCTCGGTCGAGTTGATCGTGATCGTCGCCGGCATGCCGGTAATCAGGTTGCGGCCACGCACTTCCATGGTCAGCTCTTCTTCACGCGGATAGGCACAGCCGATATTGATCTTGAGTTCTTCAGCGGTGCGTTCACCGATCAGGACATTGTGCTTGCGGCGGACATGCTTGACGATCGCTTCATCGAACTTGTCTCCGGCAACCTTGAGCGAAAAGTCGACAACGGGCTGGGTCAGCGAGATGACGGCGATGTCTGTCGTACCACCGCCAATGTCAACGATCATGCTGCCACAGGCCTTGGTGATGTCGATGCCAGCGCCGATCGCAGCCGCAATCGGTTCACGGATCAGGTAGACATCTTTGGCACCGGCATGTTTGCAGGCATCCTCAACGGCTTTTTGCTCGACAGGCGTAATCACACTGGGGACACAAACCACGATTGTGGGTTTGAAATATTTGGCACGCAGGCCTTTGCAGACACGGTTGATGAAGGCCTTGAGCATGACCTCCGTCACTTTGAAGTCCGAAATGACACCATCGCGCAAGGGGCGGATGGCATCGACAATACCTGGGGTACGGCCAAGCATCAGGCTGGCGCCTTCACCGACGGCCAAGACCTTGCCAGTCTTGGAATTGATGGCGACGACCGACGGCTCACGCAGGACGACACCTTTGCCTTTTACATAAACAAGCACCGAAGCGGTGCCAAGATCAATACCAATATCCATTCCAAAGTGCATCGTAGAATCTCCATTCTGAGATGAAAGGTGTATTTGAGTAGTGTGCGCAACAATGATACAATAGATTCCATTCTTAATCAAATGATCACACCGGTTCCGACCGGTTTTTTCGCATAGTTGGTCACTTTTCGACAGAAAGGCGGATAATCTTGCTCAAGCTCTTCGCCGCATTGTTCATGTTGCTTGACCACATCGGATTTTACTACAGCGATGTCCTGCCTGGTACCTTGGTCATGGCCCTGCGCCTGTCCGGCCGGCTGGCATTCCCTTTGTTTGCCTGGTCGGTGGCCCGCGGCTTTCGCCGGACACACAGCCTGATGGTTTATTTCCTGCGGATGACCGCCTTTGCCCTGATCGCGCAAGCCATCATCCAGCAAGGCAATCAGTGGATCGGTCTGCATATGCAGTGGACCAATGTCCTGGTTACGTTCGCTCTGGCCATAGTCGCCCTGGCTGGATACCGGCTGGCCCGAGACTCCAGCCGCGACCTGATCGCCAGCCTGCGCCCCATCCCGGCTGCACCCAACACGGTGCCTGTGCGGCCGATCCCCCCCCGCTTCGATCTCAAGATCAGTCCTGGCGGGATCACGCTGGATGCCCGGACAGGCCTGATCCTTGGCAGCATCGCATTATTGGCAGCCTTGCTTGCTGCCGAGGCATTGCACGCCGATTACGGGGCTTACGGCATCCTGACCGTAGTCTTGCTGGATGCCGCCACTCACCGGGTCGACGAAGCCCATTGGGAGCAACGCCTGTTCCAGTATCTGCTGCCATTGAACATCCTCTTTCTTATGACTCGCATGCTGACCGCCAGCGCACCCGTCTACTGGGCGGTGATGCAGCTGGCCTCGCTTGCTGCCGTGCCTTTGATGGTCGCGTTCCAGCGTGACCGGAAACCATCCCGCTGGCTGAAATACGGTTTCTACCTGTTCTATCCGCTGCATATCCTGGCCCTGTGTGCCCTGCGCATGGCTTTGCTGGGGCCTTTGCCCTGAAGGTAATCCTTCATCGATGCCAGGTTCTACCTTTTATAAGTGCAAAGTGCCGGAGATTTTGTTAAAATAGCCGGGAAATCTAAGCTTGAATGAGGGTATCGACATGGCATATTCCGTTGAAATCGACCGCAAATGGCAGGACTACTGGGAACAATCCGGCCTGAACCATTTCAATCCCGAGCGCCAGGAGAAGAAGCTCTACGTCCTGGAAATGTTCTCCTATCCTTCCGGCGCCAATCTCCATGTCGGCCACTGGTACAATTACGCACTCTCCGATTCCTGGGCCCGCATGAAAAAGATGCAGGGCTACGAGGTCTTCCAGCCGATGGGATTTGATGCCTTTGGCTTGCCAGCTGAAAACTATGCCATCAAAACGGGCATCCACCCCTTGGACAGCACACACAGCAACATCCGCACGATGGAAAAACAGCTGCGTGAGATGGGCGGCATGTTTGACTGGGATGCCGAACTGGCAACCTGCGAACCGGAATACTACCGCTGGAACCAGTGGCTGTTCCTCCAGCTCTACAAGAATGGCCTGGCCTACCGGAAAAATGCGCCGGTCAACTGGTGCCCCAACTGCAACACCGTCCTGGCCAACGAACAAGTCGATGAAGGCGCCTGCGAGCGCTGTGGCACCGAAGTGACGCGCAAGAACCTGACCCAGTGGTTTTTCCGCATCACCGCCTATGCCCAGGAACTGCTCGACTGCCTTCCCACCCTCGACTGGCCGGAAAAGACCAAGAAAATCCAGACCAACTGGATCGGTCGTTCCGAAGGTGCCGAGCTGGTCTTTGGTGCCGAAACAAATGGCCAGGCGACGCTCGATCACGATGGCAACCCAGTCAGTCTCAAGGTTTTCACCACCCGGGCGGATACCGTCATGGGTGTCACCTATGTCGTCGTCGCACCGGAAAGCGAACTGTGCCATGTCCTGACGACGGACGAGCATCGCTCTGCCGTCGAAGCCTACATCGCCGACACCCGCAAAGTGTCCGACATCGACCGCATGTCGACCGTCCGCGAGAAGACCGGGGTCTTCACCGGCTCCTATGCCATCCATCCACTCACCGGAGCCAAGGTTCCGATCTGGGCTGCCGACTATGTCATTGCTGGCTACGGCACGGGCGTCGTCATGGCCGTCCCTGGCCACGACGAACGCGACTTTGAGTTCGCAGAAAAGTTCAACCTGCCGATCCAGCGTGTCATCCGGAGCGCCGACGGCTCACCCGACGAACTCCCCTTCTGTGACAAAGGCAGCCTGGTCAACAGTGGCGAATTTGATGGTCTCGATTCAGCGGACGCGATCAAGGCCATCGTCCAGAAGCTCGAACCAACGGGCCAGGGCAGCCTGAAAATCAACTATCGCCTGCGTGACTGGCTGGTCTCCCGCCAACGGTACTGGGGCACCCCGATCCCGGTCGTCCATTGCCCGACCTGCGGTGTGGTGCCAGTCCCCGAGGATCAACTGCCCGTCCAGCTGCCTTACGATGTCGAGTTCCGTCCCGACGGCGAATCGCCGCTGAAAAAGTGCCGCTCCTTTATTGAAACCTCCTGCCCGACCTGCGGCGGTCCGGCTGAACGCGACCCGGACACCCTCGACACCTTTGTCTGCTCGTCGTGGTACCAGTTCCGCTATGTCGACAACAAAAACGACACTGAACCGTTTGCCAAGGCCAAGGTTGACGCCATGTGCCCGGTCGACAAATACATCGGCGGCGCCGAGCATGCTGCGATGCACCTGCTCTATGCCCGCTTTGTCACCAAAGCCTTGCGTGACATGGGCTATCTCTCCTTTGACGAACCCTTCAAGTCCCTGGTCCACCAAGGCACCATCCTCGGTGCCGACGGCCAGAAAATGTCCAAGTCGCGTGGCAACACCATCTCACCGGATGACTACATCACCCGCCACGGTTCGGACGTTTTCCGCATGTACCTGGGTTTCGGATTCGCCTACACCGATGGCGGTCCCTGGAATGACGACGGCGTCAAGGCGATCGTCAAATATGTCAACCGGGTCGAGCGCCTGGTCGAGGAAGCCAAAGCCTGGCCTGCTCCGGCTGTTGCCGCTACACTCGACAGCGATGGCAAAGACCTGCAGTACGCCCGCCATTACGCCATCAAATCCGTCAGCACCGACGCTGAGCGTTTCCAGTTCAACACCTCGATCTCGCGCATGATGGAGCTTTTGAATGCCGTCAACAAATACCAGGGACTCGCAACCGCTGATCTGGCCCTGCTGCGATCAGTCACGGAGGATCTGCTGCGCCTGATGGCCCCCTTTGCACCCCACTTCTGCGAAGAATCGTGGCACCAGCTCGGCTATGCGGATTCCATTTTCCGCCAGTCCTGGCCCGAGTTCGACCCGCAGGCGCTGGTCCGAGATACCATCGAAATTGCCGTCCAGACCAATGGTGTGGTCAAATTCCGCCTCGATATCCCATCCGATGCCACTGCTGAGCAAGTCGAAACCATCGTCAAGCAGGACGAACGCACGATCGCCCTGCTCACAGGCAAGCAGCTGGTGAAATTCATCTACGTCAAGGGACGCCTGGCCAACCTGGTCGTGCGCTGACCGGACCGGCTGAATGATCTATCTGCTGCCGCTGATCCTGGCGATCCTGCTTGGGGCAATGCGGTCCCTGAAAGTCAATGCCCTGATGCTCTGGGAGCTGCGCGCCGTATTCCTGTTGCCGCTGGCATTGTTTGCGACCCTGCTGCCCTATTGGCTGGGCACCTACTGGCCCAGCCTGGTCTGGACCGAAGACCGCCAGCTCCTGATGACGCTGCAGGTGCTGTCCCGCAGCCTCTTTCTTGCCTTTATCCTGATCAACCTGGTCCGGACGGCACGCCGAACCTGCTGGACCGACCTCCGGCGCCATCTGCAGGTCGCCTACCTGCGCCTGGTCCAGCGATTCAGCTCACAGCCCCACCGGATCCCGGCTGGACTGGCACGACGGAATAAGCAGGTCCGGGATCTGTCCCCACTGCGCCTGATCGGCCTGTGCCTGGCAGTCCCCGCTCTGGTCGGCCAGATGCTGGTCCTGTGGACGAACCAGGGTTACTGGCCGTTACCGGCTGCCTATCTGGACCGGATCGATGACCCACTGCTGGCAGAAGGCATCCGGAATGGCGCTCTCCACCTGGCCCGTCTGGTGGATGAGCAGACCCGCTATGCATTCCTGGGCCGGATGATCGCCTGGCCTGATTGGTCCCGTCAACCTGTCACCCCGTCCTCTTATGTCAGCCTGACCGACCTGATCCTCGCCCTGGCCCTGTTCCTGATCACCTTCAGCCTCTTCCCTGCCCGCAAGAGAAACCGCCACGCGAGACCTGATTCAACCAAGAAATGAGGACATCCCAGTCATGCGTGAAACATTGTTCAGCCGACCCGATGGCAAACGCCTGCGTGACATCGATCCCTTCATGCAGTTTTTCCCCTTCATCATGAAAAACCGCAACGAGTCTGCCATCTATTTCAAGCAGGAAATCGACATCACAACGGTCAAGTCGTTCCTGCACGAGCGCAACCGGGCCTCAGTCGCCGAGGGTGGCAGCGGGATCAAGATGACCTTGTTCCATGTCATTCTGGCTGCCCTGGTCCGGATCATCGCCGAGCGGCCGCAGATGAACCGGTTCGTCGTTGGCCGCCGCGTCTACCAGCGCAACGCCATCAAACTGGCCTTTGTCATGAAGCGGGAGTTCAAGGATGATGCCAAGGAAGAGATCGTTGTGATGACCTTCGCACCAGAAGATACGCTGGATACGCTATCAGACAAACTGCAAAAGGAAATCCATCGCATCCGCTCCGAAGCTAAAAAAGACGACGTCGCTCGCAGCGGTATCGTCAACTGGTTCAACGTCCTGATGCTCCTGCCCAGATTCATCCTGCAGGGCTTTGTCTCATTCGTCACCTGGCTCGATTACCATGGCTGGCTGCCCCGCTTTGTCATCGACCTGTCACCGATGCATACCAGTGTCTTTATCTCCAACCTGGGCAGCCTCGGTATCGACGCACCCTTCCACCACCTCTATGAATTCGGGACAACCCCCATCTTCCTCACCATCGGTGTCAGCCAGAAAGTGCCCAAAGTCCTCCCAGACGGCACAATCGGTGTGCGCGAGGTTGTCAACCAGGCCGTCACCCTGGACGAACGGATCG
>DIGA01000101.1:1082-12914 GCA_002419365.1 Mageeibacillus sp. UBA5734
TTTGATTACTTTTTAACTCAATTCATAAGAATTGAAAAAGGCTCGTCTTTGTTTGTCTGCATTGTTCAATTTTCAAGGTCCGTGCGGCTCGCTTCCCGCAAGGCGCTTTGCTATAGTACCATCGGTTTTCACCCCCGTCAACACCTTTTTTGAAATTTCTTCAAATTATTTTTCAGGCAATAGGGAAAAAGCCTGAAAAGCACTGATATCAGGGCGTTTCAAGGCTTTCCCTGATTTCGCTGGAATAATCCGTTACATTGCCTGGCCCACTGAATCCGGGGAAATTTCGTTTAGTTTGCCCCGGCCATCGACAAGCGGTAAATCGCTTCGACATCAGCCGTTTCCAGCGGATTGAAACTGCCCAGCTTACGGCCGTTGACCAAATTCAACTTTTTAGCCATCAGGGGGATGTCCTCGGCCTTGGCTCCCAGTTCTTCAAAGGTCGTTGGCAGTCCGATCGAGCGATAGAAGGCGATCAGGCGGTTGATGCCTTCGGCAGCTGTGCGCTCGGGATTCTGGTAATCCATCTCGACACCCCAGACGCGGACAGCCAGCTGGGCATAACGCATGACATCGTGTTTCATCGTATAGCGCATGAAGGCCGGGAAGACGACCGCCAGTCCGGCCCCGTGGGCGACATCATAGAGGGCAGATAACTCGTGTTCAATGTCGTGGCTGCTCCAGTCCTGCTCGCGATCCACACCGACGATATCGTTGTGAGCAACCATGCCGGCCCACATGATGTTGGACCGGGGGCCGTAGTCGTCCGGTTTCTTGAGGACTCGCGGTACGTCCTGGACCATGGTCTTGAGGACAGATTCACAGAGGCGGTCGGAGAATTCGACGTCAGTGGTATTGGTCAAGTAGCGCTCGAAGACATGCGACATGATGTCTGCGGCGCCGCAGGCGGTCTGGTAGGGCGGCAGGGTAAAGGTCAGCTCGGGGTTCAGGATCGAGAACAGCGGGCGCAGGCTCTCGTCATTGACTGCGCGTTTGAGCCAGCCTTCTTCTTTGGTGATGACCGATCCAGGCGATCCTTCACTGCCTGCTGCCGGGATGGTCAGGACAACGGCCACCGGGACGGGGTCTTTGACCTGAGCCTTGCCTTCGTAGAAATCCCAGAAATCGCCTATATAAGGTATACCCGCAGCAATCGCCTTCGCTGAGTCAATTGCGCTGCCACCTCCGACAGCCAGAATGAGGTCGACTTTTTCCTGGCGGGCGAGTTCGATTCCTTTGTAAACGAGACTGGCCCGGGGATTGGGCTGGACACCGCCGAGTTCGACCCAGGACACGCCGGCACCATCGAGCGACGCTTTGACCCGGTCGAGCAAGCCACTGGCTTGGGCGGAACGGCCACCATAATGGATCAGGGCCTTGGTCCGGCCAAACTTTTTCGCATAAGACCCGGTTTGCTGCTCCGTATCACGGCCAAAAACAAATGCAGTCGGGCTGCAGAAGACAAAATCTTTCATGTCATACCTCCAAAATATGTTTGATCGTTTGAAATAAACATCATTTAGATATTAGTCTACACCTGTTCCGGCAGCAAAGAGGTGTCCGGTGAAACAAAGACGCCGTCCCAAAATCGGCACTTTGAATAATCATGCATTTGATGAATGAAACACCGAGCCAAACCCTTCAAGTTGAGTCGAACCGTTCGACAATTATGCAGAAATTTGCATATTTGCCGCATAACGGACCACGTCCCCTTTTTTTCGTAAACGCTTGTATTCACAAAATATCGGCATTACAATATCATTGACCAATTTTTGGCCAATGATATTAGGGGGGAACACACATGTCACGTTTATCCAAGAAAGCAGGCAGCAAGATTGCCATCATCGGTGCCGGTTCGGTCGGCGCATCCATTGCCTATGCTGCATCGATCAAGCAGCTGGCCAGCGAACTCGTCATCATTGATGTCAATGCCGAAAAGGCAGTCGGCGAAGCGATGGACATCAACCATGGTCTGCCATTCCTCGGTCAGATGGAAATCAAGGCTGGCGATTACAGCGATGTCGCCGATTGCGATGTCATTGTCATCACGGCTGGAATTCCGAGAAAGCCCGGCGAAACCCGTCTCGACCTGGCCAAGAAGAACGTAGCCCTGGGCAAGACGATCACTGAAAGCATCATGAAATATTACAACGGCGGCGTCATCCTCGTCGTCTCCAATCCGGTCGACGTCATGACCTACATGATTTCGAAATGGTCCGGCCTGCCCAAAGGCATGGTCATCGGCTCCGGTACCGTCCTGGACAGCGCCCGTTTCCGTTATCTCCTGAGCGAAAAGCTCGATGTCGACGTCCGCAATGTCCATGGCTACATGATCGGTGAACATGGTGATTCCCAGTTCCCGGCCTGGAGCGCTACCAACATTGCCGGTCTCGAGATCGATGAATACTGCGCCACCGCCGGCATCACCTTCACCGAAGAAGAGAAAGCCGAAATCATCGAAAGCACCAAGAAAGCCGGCGCTGAGATCATCAAGCGCAAGGGCGCGACCTTCTATGGCGTCGCCATCGCCGTCAATACGATCTGCGAATCAATCCTCAAGGGCGCCAGCACTGTCCGCACGGTTGGTACGGTTCTCAATGGCGAATACGGGGAATCCGACGTCGTCGTCAACGTACCCTCGATCATTTCCAAGAATGGCGTCGAGCGCGTTCTCGAAATCGACCTGACCGACAAAGAAAAGGAACTGATGAAAGCGTCCGCCAATGCCGTCCGCTCCATCATCAACGAAGTCAAGGATCTGTAAGAAACGCTTAATCCCGAAACGGACAGACCCTGGTAATCAGTTGCAAAACCCCCGGCTTGAATAAGAGCCGGGGGTTTTGTCATTTGTTTGATCGACTTCCATGAAAAAACCTCCCCGGAACGTCTGTTGCGGGGAGGTCTCTGGATGTATGGACCGGACACTGGGACAGCTGGGTGATCAGGTTTCCTCTGGGGTCTCTGTTCCGGGCACCTCGACTGAGGTTTCGTCGCCTGCAGGTTCGAAAGTGGCGTCGCTGGTCTCGCCTGTTTCACCTTCAGCCGTGTCCTGAACGCCTTCTAATGCCTCTTCTTCCCCGGGCTCTTCGTGTTCGACGACGGCGAGGTCGACGACTTTGCCTTCGCCGGTGCGCATCATGCGCACCCCTTGGGTGTTGCGGGAGAGGATCGGGATCTCGGCCGCGGACATGCGGATGATGATGCCGGTGTCACTGACCAGGATGAGGTCGTTGCTGTCGTCGACGAGGGCGATGCCCGCCAGGCTGCCGGTTTTCTCGGATGGCTTGTAGGTGATCAGGCCTTTACCGGCCCGGGTCTGGATACGGTATTCCTCGAGCTCGGTCCGCTTGCCAAAACCACGTTCTGATACGACGAGAATCGTCTTGCCGGGGACAGTCGGCGCCATGCCGACGACTTCGTCGCCATCGTCGAGTGCAATACCGCGCACTCCCTGGGTGTTGCGGCCGGTTGCCCGGACATCCTCGTCATCAAAGCGGATCGACATGCCTTCGCGGGTGACCAGGACTATGTCGTTATGGCTCTCCGTCAGCTGGACACCGATCAATTCGTCATCCTCGCGCAGGTTGATCGCGATCAGCCCGTTGCGGTTCATGTTGGAATAATCGGCCAAGTCGGTTTTCTTGACGACGCCGGATTTGGTCGCCATCATCAGGCAGCCACCCTGGTCAAAGCTCTGGATCGGGATCACGGCGCGGATTTTCTCGTCGCTGTCGAGAGCGATCAGGTTGACGATCGCCATGCCCTTGGCCTGACGACCGGCCTCGGGGATCTGATACCCTTTCAGGCGGTAGGATTTGCCCTTGTTGGTGAAGAAGAGCAGCATGGCGTGGGTTGAGGTCGTGAGGATGGTCTGGACGAAATCCTCCTCGCGGGTGGCCATGCCCGTGACACCGCGGCCACCGCGGTGCTGGGTGTTGTAGGTGTCAACCGGCATGCGCTTGACATAGCCAAAATGGGTCAGAGTGACGACGATCGAGGCTTCCTGGATCAGGGATTCGTCGTCGATCTCGTCGTCACCGGTACTCTCGATCACTGAGCGTCGGTCATCGCCAAAGCGGCGGGCAACATCGAGCAGATCATCCTTGATGACACCGAGCAGCAGCGGTTCTTCCGCAAGCAAGCTCTGTAAATAGTCGATCTTTTCGCACAGATCGCGGTATTCATTCTCGAGCTTCTCGCGTTCGAGTCCGGTCAGGCGGCCGAGGCGCATGTCAACGATGTGCTGGGCCTGCTTTTCCGAGAATCCGAATCGCTCGATCAGGCGTTCCTTGGCCTGGTCTTCGTTTCTGGAGCTGCGGATGATGGCGATGACTTCGTCGATATGGTCGATCGCGATGCGCAGACCTTCGACAATGTGGCGCCGGGCTTCGGCCTTTTCGAGGTCAAAGCGGATGCGGCGGCGCGTGACTTCTTTCTGGTGTTCAATGTAGTACGTCAGGCTTTCGCGCAGATTGACAATTTTTGGCTCGAAGCGGCCGAGCTCATCCGGGACCAGGGCGAGCATGTTGGCATTGAAAGCGTCCTGGAGCTGGGTATTCTTGTACAACTGGTTGAGCACGACGCTGGCATTGGCTTCTTTTTTCAATTCGATGACGATGCGGACAGCCTCGTTGCGGTCGGACTCATCACGGATATCTGAAATACCTTCGACTTTTTTGTCCTTGGCCAGCTCGGCGATGCGCTCGATCAGCCGGGCTTTGTTGACCATGTAGGGCAGGTCGCGCACGATGATGCGCTGACGGTTGTTCTTCATCGGCTCGATGTCTGTATTGGCGCGGACAACGATGCGGCCACGACCGGTACGGTAGGCATCACGGATGCCTGATACACCGAGGATGGTGCCATAAGTCGGGAAGTCCGGCCCTTTGATGACGGTCATCAGCTCTTCGACAGTCGCGTCTGGATTGTCGATCAGGAGCACAACCCCTTCGATGACTTCGCGCAGATTGTGGGGCGGGATATTGGTCGCCATGCCGACCGCGATTCCGGTCGAGCCATTGACGAGCAGATTGGGAAAACGGGCCGGCAGGACAATCGGCTCCATTTCGTGTTCGTCAAAGTTGGGTTTGAAGTCGACGGTGTTCTTGTTGATGTCGCTCATCATTTCGAGCGAGATCTTGGACAGGCGGGCCTCGGTGTAACGGTAGGCAGCCGGGGCGTCACCGTCGCGTGAGCCAAAGTTGCCGTGGCCATCGACGAGCATATGGCGCATCGAAAAGTCCTGGGCCATGCGAACCATCGTGTCGTAAACGGCAGCATCACCATGGGGGTGGAAGCGGCCGAGCACGTCGCCAACGGTGGTGGCGCACTTGCGGTAGGACTTGTCCGGGGTGAAGCCCTGGGTGAACATCGAGTAGAGGATGCGGCGGTGGACCGGTTTGAGACCGTCACGGACATCCGGCAGGGCACGGTCGGAAATAACACTCATCGCATAGTCGATGAATGATTTTTTCATTTCGTCTTCAAGATCGATCGGGATGATCGTGTTGAACGGATTGCGGAATGCGGCGTCGACCGCGGCTTCTTTTTGCTTCTGCAGATCTCTTTTGTCGAGGTTCGCGGGATTCTGGGCGCGATCCAGCTCGTCAGCCATGCGTGTATTTGCCTCCTGTCACGGGCGAATCGTTTTTAACCTGTCTATTATATCATTGAAGGGGATTTTGTTCCACTTTGCCGGCTTTGCGCGGATAGGCCGGGGGCGTCGGGCGTACTTTGTCGACGGCGATCAGGGTGCGTTGCATGTCGGTACCCGGCAGCAGGAAAGTCTGTATGATTGGTGTACTGCCACCCAGGATCGCCAGGGCCTTTTGGGCGGAGGTGATTTCGTCCTCAGCCTGGGCTTTCATGGCAATGAATTGACCCTTCTTTTTCACCAGAGGCAGGCAGTACTCCGCCAAAACCGGCAGGGCAGCAACTGCACGGGCAACGACGAGGTCAAATTGCTCGCGCAGATTTTTCATCCGTCCGGCGTCCTCGGCCCGGGCGTGCACGGTGTGAATCCCCAGCAGGCCCAGTTCGGCAATCACGGCTTCGAGAAATTTCAGTCTCTTGTTGAGGGCATCGATCAGCACCACGTCGATCTCGGGGCAGGCGATTTTCAGGACTAGACCCGGGAAGCCGGCTCCGGTCCCGACATCGGCCAGGAGCAGCTTGTCAGGGTGGCGTTGCTGATAAGTGCGGATGGCCGGGACCAGAGTCAGCGAGTCCTGGAAATGGCGCACCGCGATGCCTTCATCATCGAGGATCGCGGTCAAATTGAGTTTTTCGTTCCATTCGCGCAGCAGACGGGCATAGCTGAGAAGCTGATCATGCTGGTGGTCACTGAGTGGTTCGGACAGGTGAGCCTGGATGCGTTCCAGATGGCCGCCCAGATCTGGCGTACGTGGCAAAGGGGCACCGGCATCAGGCATGGGAAGCACCTCTCGAATCGAGATAGACCAAAAGGACGGCGATATCGGCTGGAGAAACGCCCGAGATGCGGCTCGCCTGACCCAGAGATTCCGGCTTCAGGCGGGATAGTTTCTGGCGTGCCTCCAGACGCAGACCGGCGATCGCGGCGTATTCGATCGTATCCGGCAGTTCGCGGTGCTCGAGGCGCAGGAACCGGTCGATGCGCTCCTGCTCCAGCCGGATGTAGCCCTCATATTTGAGGTCAACTTCGACGGCAAAGCGCTCTGCCGATGTCAGGCCGGGGCGGTCCGGATCAATCGGGGCCAGGTCGTCATAGTGGATTTCCGGGCGGCGCAGCAGGTCAGCCAGACTCGTTCCGGCACCTGGTTTGAGCGGCGTGCTGCCGAGGTTTTCGAGCAGCGTATTGACCGTGTCACCGGGCGCAACCCGGGTTTTGCGAAACCGTTCATTTTCTGCGGCAATCCGGGCTTGCTTGGCCAGATAGCGTTCAAACCGTGCCTTACAGATGAGACCCAGTTCATGGCCCAGTGGTGTGAGGCGGCGATCGGCATTGTCCTGGCGCAGGATCAGGCGATATTCAGCCCGGGAGGTCATCATCCGGTAGGGTTCATTGGTGCCTTTGGTGACCAAGTCATCGATCAGGACCCCGATGTAGCCCTGGGAACGGTCAATCACGACCGGGTGCTGGCCTGTCAGGGCACGTACGGCATTGATTCCGGCCACCAGCCCCTGAGCGGCCGCTTCTTCGTAGCCAGAAGTGCCATTGACCTGGCCGGCGCTGTAAAGGCCGTGGACCGCTTTGGTCTCGAGTGTCAGGCGCAGGCCGGTCGGATCGAGGCAGTCGTACTCGATGGCATAGGCACTGCGCATGATCTTGGCGCCGGCAAGTCCGGGCAGAGACCGCATCATGCGCACCTGGACGTCCTCCGGCATGCTGCTCGACATACCCTGGAGGTACATTTCATAGGTATCGCGCCCCATCGGCTCGATGAACACCTGGTGCCGTTCCTTGTCTTTGAATTTGACAAATTTGTCCTCGATCGAGGGACAGTAGCGCGGTCCAACCCCTTCGATTTCGCCACTGAACAGAGGTGAACGATGGAGATTGACCTCGACAGCCTGTTTCGTTTCCGGCGTGGTCCAGGTCAGATAGCAGGGTTGCTGCTCGATCTGGGTATACATAGGGTTTTCTTCGTGCTCATAGGAAAAAGGCACCACTTGCTCATCCCCATCCTGGCGCTCAGTCTGGCTGAAATCGATGGTGCGGAAATTCAGGCGGACGGGTGTGCCAGTTTTAAAACGGACCAGCTCAAGGCCGAGACGACGCAACGAATCTGACAGGCCGATGGCCGGGAACATACCATCTGGACCGCCACTGTACTGGCAGCTGCCGATGATGATTTTGCCCTCGAGATAGGTTCCAGTGGTCAGGATCGCTTTCTGGCATGGATAAATCGCACCCGTGCGGGTCATGACACCGGTGACCCGGGGCAGAGAGCCGGCAGATCCCTCGGCTGACCCTCCAGAGGCCTGCTCGGTCAGGATCTCCACCACTTCGGACTGGCGCAGATCCAGGTTTTCGGTTTGCTCGAGGGTCTGCTTCATTACGGACTGGTATTTGCGCCGGTCAATCTGGGCCCGTGGCGACAGGACGGCCGGGCCGCGCGACTGGTTGAGCATGCGGAACTGGATCATCGCCTGGTCGGCTGCCCGGCCCATTTCGCCACCCAGTGCATCAATTTCGCGCACCAGCTGACCCTTGGCCGTACCACCAATATTGGGGTTGCAGGGCATGTTGCCGACTGAGTCCAGATTGATCGCGAACAGAATCGTCTGGCAGCCGAGGCGGGCCGCAGCCAGGGCGGCTTCACAGCCAGCGTGGCCAGCGCCAATCACGGCAACTTCGTAGGCATCGGCCAGATAGGCACCCGGCCGCTTCAGAGCTTGCTCAATCGTCAGCATGTCAGTTTGTCATCCTTCATAAGCCAGACAGGTGTGTGCCGGCATCATTCATCCCATTACTTGCCAACGCAAAAACGGCTGAAAATTGTCTCGATCAGGGTATCGCTGACCAGGTCGCCCGTGATTTCGGCCAGATTCTCGAGAGCACTGCGCACCAGGGCTGCGACGAGGTCCAGCAGGTCACCGCGGGACAGTTCCAATGAGGCCGCTTCAAGGCTGGACAGGGTCTTGTCCAGGCAGGCCTTGTGGCGGCTGGATGTGACCAGGGCTTCATCAGCCTGGGCACTGCCGGCCTGTTCATACCGGGCCACAATCGCCTGGCGGATGGCAGGCAATCCTTCCAAAGTCTGGGCAGAAAAGGAAACCAGAGGCAAGTCGGGTAACTCGGCTGCCAGCCAATCACGCAAGGGTTCACTGGAGGCCAGGTCGTCTTTGCCGGCGACGAGCAGCAGGGCATCGGTTTTTTCCGCCAGATCGCGCAATTCGTCCAGTTCTTCGTCCAGATTAGAGGTGTCGTACCGGGCCACGTCCGCCTGGGGCAAATCACCTGGCCAGTCATCCGGCGGTGAAATCAGCCACAGGACCAGGTCCGCCTCGAGAATGGCTGAACGGGCGCGGTCCACGCCGATCCGTTCGACCAGGTCAGATGTATCACGCAGCCCGGCCGTGTCAATCAGGCGGACCGGTATACCACCGATATCGACCAGTTCTTCTACGGTATCCCTGGTTGTTCCCGCCACTGGCGTGACGATGGCCCGGTCATAGCCGGCCAGGGTATTGAGGAGGGATGATTTGCCGGCATTGGGCCGGCCGACGATCACGACCGTGAAACCTTCTGAGAGCAGGCGGCCCTGGCGGAAACTGGCTGCCAGGGTTGCCACCTGGGCGATTGCACCGGACAGGCGGTTCATCAAGCCCACCTGGACCTGCTCGCTCTCCTCATGTTCCGGATATTCAAGCACCAGTTCCAGTTGTGCGAGCAAAGCATAAAGATCATTGCGCACCGCCTGGACTTCACGGGACAGCTGGCCCTGCAGCTGGCGGGCTGCTGCCCGGGCGCGCTTGCCGGCCGCCGAGGATATCAGATCCATGACAGCCTCAGCCTGGGCCAAGTCCAGCTTGCCATTGAGAAAGGCACGGCGGGTGAATTCACCCGGACCTGCAGGTTGGACCCCGAGGCTGTATAGCAAGTCCAGGATGGTCTGGCGAACGGCCGTACCACCATGGCAGGTGATTTCATAGACATCCTCGCCAGTAAAGGAATGGGGCGCGGCAAAACAGGTCAGGACAACCTGGTCGACTGGTACCTGTTGCGTTGAGAGTGGATCGACAATCCAGCCGGGTGCACAGGTATAGCCGGGCATGGCGTCAGCCGCAGGAAAACGGGCACTTTGCGGCCGGAAAACCGCCGCTGCAACAGCCTTGCTGGCGGGTCCCGACAAGCGAATCAGTGCCACTCCGCTCGTTCCCGGCGGCGTGGCACTGGCTGCAATTGTTTCATTCAATTGGACAGAATCGATCCTCATGGCTTCTGTTTGTTTTGTTCTGGCCTCAGACATCCGCGGGGGCGATGACAATCCGGCGCTCGGGTTCTTCGCCTTCACTGTAGGTGGTGACACCCGGATAGTCCTGCAGGGCTGTATGGACGATCCGGCGTTCGGCTGGATTCATCGGATCCATTTTGAAGGCACGGCCACTTCTGGCGACCTTCTCTGCAGAACGCTCTGCCATGCTGATCAGGGTGCTTTCACGCCGGCGACGGTAGCCGCCGATGTCGACCGAGACGCGCAGGCGGTTTTCGCTCTGCTTGTTCGCGACCAGGGTAGCCAGGTACTGGATGGCGTCCAGGGTTTCACCATGGTGGCCAATCGCAGCACCGACATCGTGACCGCTGATGTCAATATGCAGGGTATCGCCTTCGCGGTAGGAGCTGATTTTGCCGTGGATGCCGATTCCGGACAGGATGGCGGCCACATAGGCGGTTGTTTCAGCTTCTTCAGCCGACTCAGGTTCATCGGTGTATTCATCATCCCCATAATAAGCCGGGGCTTCGTCGTTGGCAGGGCTCGGATGGAGCACTTCCTCGTCGATGCTGACCCGGACACGGGCCGGGCGGCGACCGATGCCCAGGACTCCGCCCGGAACACCTTCGTCGATGACTTCTATGATGACTTCCTCAGATGTGACGCCCAATTCCTCGAGCGCTTCGTTGATGGCTTCCTCGACAGTCTTGCCAGTCTTCTCAACCATTGTGGCCATGTGCTTTATCCTCCAGTTTGCGGGTGAACAGGAAATAAATCAAAACGCTCTGGATGATCATCATGATGTTGCCGATGATCCAGTAAAGGCCCAGGGCAGCGGGCATGGTGAACGTGGTCCAGAGCATGAACAGCGGCATCATGATGTTCATGGATTTCATCATGGATTCAGACTTGTCCTCGGGAGTCTGGCCAGCACGGGCTGGATTGAGTTTCTCCCGTTCTTTATCCTCTGCTTTTTTCTTGCGGTTCGGCATGGTCATGGTCGAGATCCGCATCTGGACCAGGGTGGTCAGGACGACCAGGAGCGGGAAAACCAGCAACGGCAGGTATTCAGCCTGTCCGGCACCGAAAAGGTCGGCGGGTTTCCAGCTGGGCGTCAGGCCCAGGTTCATGCCGAGAAATTCAACATCGATGAACTGGCGCAATTCGATCAGGCCCTGGCTGACAACCTGGCCCAGCGAGGATGCGCTTGCGTTCAAAGCATTGATCAAAGGGATGTTGTTGGTGACGGCATTTTTGGCGTCGGTTTCACTGATCAGGCTGGCAGCCTTGAGAAAGTCGCCGATTTTGGTGATGTTTTCCGTAGAGACCTGCATGACACGAACCAGAGGTGCGCGGAAAATCTGGAAAATCGGCCAGATGATCAAGAGCTGCAGGATCGCCGGCAAACAACCGGACAAAGGTGAAGCGCCGTGTTTCTTGTAAAGCTCCATCTGGAGCTCACTCTGCCTGGCCTTGTCATTGGGGTGCAGCCGCTGGATCTCGGCCAGCTCGCCCTGCAGGGCTTGCTGCTTGATCATGGCTTTCTGCTGGTGGACACCGAGCGGGATCATCAGGCCGCGCAGCACCACCGTGAAGACGATGATGACCAGGCCATAGTTATCAAACAGATTGTACAGGAAGCGCATTGCCCAGCCAAAGGCAATGTACAGGGGGTCAAACAGGCTAACGAGGCTTACAACTGCCAGGTCCATCGCGTTTAGTTCTCCTTGTGATGGTGCGGGGGCACCGGGTCATAACCGCCTTTGCTGAATGGGTTGCAGCGCAGGATGCGCCAGACCGACAGCAGGGTTCCTTTGCATGCGCCGTGAGTTTCAATCGCTTCCACGGCATACTGGGAGCAAGTGGGCAAATAGCGGCACGACGCACCTGTGTGGGGTGAAATCGTCCGCTGGTA
>DIGA01000106.1:0-2016 GCA_002419365.1 Mageeibacillus sp. UBA5734
AAAAAAGCAGGGTTGACGCAGGAGGAATTTGCCATGCGTTCAGGCCTTGGCTTGCGGTTTTCAGGGATGATTGCCTATAGCTTTTTCTCCATGGTCAGGCCAATCAGAGCCACGCCCCAGTCCCTGATCTCGTAGCGCTCCATTTCGACAAATCCGGCATTCTGATACATCCGGACAGCCTGTACCTGCTCGGTCGTCGTTTCCAGATAGATTGTGTCAAAAGGCCCACTGGCCGCATATGCCAGGGCCTTTTGAAACAGCTGCCTGCCCAGGCCGAACCGCCGGTATTCTGGCGCGACCAGCAGCCATCTGAATTGGCAGACCCCTGCGCCGCGGTCAATGATCGCCGCCGATCCGACCAATTCGCCATTGACTTCAGCCAGCCAGTAGCGATCCAGCGCGGTCTCCTTTTTGGTCAGTACTTCAAATAGGGTATGGCAGACATAGCCTTCGAAAACCTGGTTGTAGCCGCATTCGTTTTTATAGATGATGCCGTGCATCGCGATCATGCGTCCGGCATCCCCGGCATCGAGCGGATTCTTGACCGTGATGGTGATGCGATCCGGTGACTCGGTTTTGGCTTGATCCAGTTGGCAGTTTTCCGTATTCATGGGTTCCTCGCTGTGGGCAAACACTTTTGCTTGATTTTAGCAACTTCTGCATCGGCTGAACATCACGATGATGGATTCCTTGATAAAAACACCATTATAAAGGTATAAAAATAAAATAATCTAAATAATTCCCTCTATAAAGGATAGAAATATGATATCATGTGATTATCACTCATAGGATGGAACACGATGATTCAACGACAACGATATCTTGAGAGCTTGATCCGGGCTTTGAATACTGATTTTGTCAAGATCCTTTCTGGGGTCAGGCGATCTGGCAAATCCACGTTGCTCCAATTATTCAAACAGTGGCTTTTGGAATCAGGTCGAAGTCCAGATCAAATCATCGAAATCAGTTTTGAGAAATTCGAGGATGATGTTTACAAGGATGGCAAGGTTTTACATGCGCTGGTCAGAGAACGCGCTGACAAAGATAGGCGATTGTACCTCCTGATCGACGAAGTGCAAGAAATGCCATCTTGGGCTAAGATCATCAACAGCCTTCATGTCTCGTTTGATATTGATATTTATCTGACAGGCTCGAATGCCAGAATGTTTTCTGGAGAATATTTGACGTATCTTGCTGGCCGATATTTGGAGATCAAGGTCTATCCGTTATCGTTTGCTGAGTATCTTGATTTTAAAGGATTAAGCCATACAGATCATTTGGCAGTCAGTTTTGAAACCTACTTGCGAAATGGGGCGTTTCCCGCAACAGCACTGAGTGTAGATGAACAGCTCATCCAGACCATCAATCAAGGCCTGTTTGATTCGATTTTTACTCGTGACATTATCCTGCGCGGACAGATCAGGGAACCAGGTAGTTTCATGAAAGTCGCCAAATTCCTGTTTGAAAATATTGGCAGCCAAGTATCTGCCAACAATCTTGCCAATTCATTGAAAGCGGCAGGATCATCAATCAAGGCCGATACTGTCGATCATTACCTGACTTTTATGTGCGATGCATTCATGTTGTATCCCTGTGACCGTTATGATCTTCGTGGACGAGCACGCCTGAGGACTAATGGCAAATATTATGTTGTTGACACAGGAATTCGAAACCAATTGATTGGCGTTGACCATTCCAACAAAGGCCATGTATTGGAAAACATTGTCTTTCTTGAACTTTTACGCCGGGGATACCAGGTCTTCACAGGCAAAAATGGTGCAGCTGAAATTGATTTCATGGTACAAAAAGGCAATCAAAAATTCTATATCCAAGTTGCCTGGTCGATCATGGATGAGCAGACCCGGACCAGGGAATTTTCGGCATTCAGTGGAATACAGGATGTTTTCCCCAGATATGTCATGACCTTGGATACTTTTGACTTCTCGGAACAAGGGATTGTCCATCTGAATGTCTTTGAATTTCTGCTTGGCCGAATCGGAGCAATCAACTGACCTG
>DIGA01000106.1:2029-33082 GCA_002419365.1 Mageeibacillus sp. UBA5734
ATATGCAACAGATGGATGGAAGGGACGATAGAACTGTCAAATTGTAAAAAATAATAACAAAAAACTTTCTTGAACGGCTTGTAAATCGAAAAAGCAGGCGATATTATAAGAGTAGGTTCAACGTTAAACCAAACGACACTCATCCATGTGAAACTATTTTTCAGGAAATGAGCCAGCACCATGAAAAAGATCACCATCAAGGATATTGCATCAGAGGCAGGGGTGACGCCGACAACGGTATCCTATGTCCTGAATGGCCGCCTGAACAAAGTTTCAGCCCAGACGGTTGAGCGGATTCGGGAGGTCATGCGCGAGCTGAATTACGTCCCGAACTACAGCGCCAGGACCTTGGTGAAAAACGAATCGAAACTGATCGCGTTCTTTGTACCATACAATGAGCGTCGGCAGGACGGCCTGTTGGCGAATCCTTTTTACAGCCAGATCATCAGCGGCATTGAGGAAGTCTGCCGCAAAAGAGGTTTTCACCTGATCGTTTCAGGCATCGACAAGCAAGAAGATTATTCGGACATCTCGACCCAGCGCAATCTGGATGGCATCGTTCTATTGGGTGTTTTGGATGAGAAGCTGCTGGCTGAGCTGGAGCATTTGAATATTCCGATCATCCTGATCGACAGCTACATCAAGGGTTCCAACATGTGCGTCATCGGCATTGACGATGAACAAGGTGGTTACCTCGCCACTCGCCACCTGATCGAACATGGGCATCGCCGGATTGCTATCGTGAACGGTGAACTGATTGCCAATGGCGTTACAGAGCGGAGATTTCGCGGATATGAACGTGCCATGCGGGAAGAGGGCCTCTTCCGGCAAGATCTCGTCTACAGTGGCAGCGTCAACTTCGACTACGGCTATGAGGCCGGTCGATCGATTTTAGAAAAAAATCCGGATATCACGGCCGTTTTTGCCACGGCCGATATCCTGGCCTTTGGCATTGTCAAATCCGTTTACGATTCAGGGCGCACAGTTCCGGCTGATCTATCGATTGTCGGATTTGACGATGTCATTTTTGCCTCCATGATGCAAGCACCTTTGACAACCATCCGGCAGGACATTTACCGGAAAGGGAGTCTGGCAACAGAGATTTTGCTGGACCAGATCCAGGGCAAGAGCAAGGAATGCCATGAAGAGATCATTTTGCCAGTTCAGTTGGTGGAGCGGAGTTCTGTGCGCCAACGGATGTAAGATGTAAAAAAATTTGCTGGGTTTAACGTTAAACCTAATTCAGTGATCGAGCATTCCGATCAACAGGTTTAAAGGAAAGCAGGTGTGAAAATGAAAAGAAAAAGAGGCGGGGATCTGGGGACTGTGGCATTCCTGCTGGCCCCAAGTCTGGCGGGACTGGTGCTGTTCAATCTGGTCCCGATGGCATACTCCATCTACATCAGCCTGACGGACTGGGATGGCGTCAGCAAAACGCCCCAGTTCATCGGCTTGAAGAATTTCATCCAGGTGTTCAGGGAAGAATTGTCTAGAAACTCATTTCTGACGACTTTCAAGTTCATCGCGATGTATGTGCCGGTCGCCTTGGTCCTGGGCCTGTTGCTAGCTCTGATGATTCATTCCGTCAGCCGTGGCAAGCAGCTGTATCGAGCGGCGATTTTTATCCCGGTCGTCATGTCCTGGATCACCGTTTCATTTATCTGGAAATGGATATACGATCCCTTCGGGCTGCTCAACTATTTGCTGTCGATTTTCAATCTCAAAGGCCAGCTCTGGCTCGGTCATGAAGGCACGGCCCTGATTTCCATCGTCATTGCGACCGCCTGGAAGGATTTGGGTTTCATCGCGATCATTCTCCTGGCTGGGCTGGACAACATTCCTTCCAGCTATCTGGAGGCTGCCAGCATCGACGGTGCCAACGCCTTGAACCGGTTTTTCCAGGTGACCTTGCCCATGCTGACCCCCTCGCTGTTCTTTGTAATGGTCCTGTCGCTGATCAACAACTTCCAAGTCTTTGACCAGATCTACATCATGACGGCTGGCGGTCCCTTGAATTCAACCCGGACGGTCGTAATCGAGATTTTCGAAAATGCCTTCAGCTTCAACCGGATGGGATTTGCATCCGCGCAGGCGTTGACCCTGTTCCTGGTCATTCTCATTGTCACCGGGTTGCAAAACTGGATCCAGAAAAGGTGGGTTGTCTATGAAACCGAATAATGATATCAATTGGTTGCGCATTGCACGGCATGCCTTACTGATTGTGTTTGTGGCTTCGACGCTGTTTCCGCTGCTCTGGATGGCTTCTGGTGCATTCAAGACCTACAGGGAAGTGCTGCAAATGCCACCGAACCTGATCCCGGCCCAGTTCAACCTCGACAACTTCATTGAACTGCGCAATTACTTCAAAGTGGAGATTTTCCTGGCTAACAGCGTCATAGTCGCGGTTGCGACGGTTGTTCTGCAGATCCTGGTCAGCATCATGGCAGCCTTCGCCTTTGCCAAGTTCAATTTCCGTGGCAAGCAAATCCTGTTTCTGATTTATCTGGCCGCGATGATGATTCCTTTCCAGATCTACATGATCACCTTGTTCCGGATTTTCGTTGGGCTTCACTTGAAGGATACATTGACTGCGGTCATCTTGCCGGGCACGTTCAGCATGTTTTCAATCTTCCTGGCCCGCCAGCACATCCTGGGCATCCCTGATTCTTATGTTGAGGCAGCCTTGATTGATGGCGCTTCCTACCCCCGCATCTTACGCAGCATCATCGTTCCGATGTGCAAATCCGTCATCGCCACCATTGCCGTCATGGCGTTCATGAATTCCTGGAACCAGTTCATCTGGCCGCTGATCATTCTCGACAGCACCAGCAAGATGACCTTGCCGCTCGGACTGGCCCGGGTGCACGGCCGGTTCAGGACGGAGTACAACTTGCTGATGACCGGCAACCTGATCATGTTTGTACCGATTTTCAGCTTGTACCTGTTTGCCCAGAAGTATTTCGTCAGGAGTCTGGCGCTTTCAGGACTGAAAGCTTAGACACCCCAGTATGGAGGATCTGTTACCTGGTGGCAAGAATGGAGGCCTCTTCCTGCCGCCAGCAGACATGAACCGGATAAAGTCCTTGCATTCCCAATTTTTAACGAAGCTATTTTGTCTGATGAAAACGGCTGCTTAATCCAATCAGCAGCAAACATGAAGGAGGAAATCCCAATGTTCAAGAAATTCATCGCCCTGTTCCTGGTTGTGATGCTGGCACTGTCCTTGCTGACCGCCTGCGGACAAACCACTGCGAACACGTCTGGAAATCCGGAAACATCCGCAAGCAGTGCGGGTGATCAGCCTGAAACCAGCCAGCCCGCTTCACAAGAACCGGTCACCATCAAATATTACCGCTTCAACGGTGCCAACGGCCATGAACAGGATCTCCAGGTCCTGATGGATGATTTTGAAAAGAAGAATCCCGGGATCACGGTGGAAATGGAAATCTATTCCTGGAATGACTATTTCACGAAGCTGAAAACAGTCCTTAATGCCGGTGACACGATCGATGTCTTTGAAACCAACTATGAAAATTTCTACACCTATGCCATGAATGACATTTTGCTCAATCTCGACCCTCTGGTTACTGCTGATCCTGAGTTCAAACCCGAGATGATCAAGAAAGGTGCCTACGACAGTTACACATACAACGATCAGCTGTACGGCTTGTGCACGGATTTCAGCGGCGTGCTGATGTACTACAACAAGGACCTGTTCGATGCCAAGGGTGTCGACTATCCGACCGCTGACTGGACTTGGCAGGACGAGCTGGCTGCAGCTCAGAAACTTTCGGATCCTGCCAATGATGTCTGGGGAACCATGGCGCCCTATCAGGCGTATGAATTCTACAAGACCATTGCTCAGAATGGTGGAAGCGTCTGGAGTGCCGATAACAAGACCTGCACGATCAACAGCAAGGAAGTTGTCGACGCGGTCCAGTGGATGATCGACAAATCCATCAAATACCAAGTCCAGCCTGACCTATTCTCGCCCTACTTCAAGACCCCTGATTACGATACAAAAGCGTTCCAGCAGGGCAAGATTGCGATGATCCGCGGCGGCTCCTGGAAAATGGAAGAAAATCTCAAAGAATGCCCCTTTGCTTTTGACGTCGTGGTTGAGCCCGGAAATACGGCCAAAGCCCATAACTTCTTTTCCAATGCCAATGTGATCACCAAAACTTCGAAAAATCCTGAAGCGGCCTGGAAGCTCCTCAAATACTTATCTACAGACAATTTCAGTGTCTACATGCATTTGAACACACTGGGTGCGCTGCCAGTTGTCAATGACGAAAGCATCTTAAAACCCTTCACTGAAAAAACACCTCCGGAAAACCGGGAAGCCGTCCTGGACATCGCCACCTATGCGGTCAATGTCCCGCTGGGGCCGATCCCGGACAAATGGGGCCAGGTGTCCAAGATTATTGGTGACCAGCTCGACAAGGCTGCAGCCGGCAAGATGTCCGTCCAGCAGGCCATGGACGAAGCCAAAGTGGCCATCGAAGCATTGATTGAATCTTAAGCAAATCTCACCACTCTTGAAACAATGAAGACCAGGCCAGTGAGGTGTGGACAAATTGCCAAGCCTCACTGGCATCCCGGAAAGGCGGAATCATCGTGTCGGAAAAATACTGGCCGACAGGCAATGAATGGGTTGCCATCCCCACCTTGCGTGCGTCGGATGCAGCCATCGAATCCCTGAATTTCCTGCATATGGGCCTCAAAGGTCTGGTGGAGGTCTGTGGCGAAACCGGACAGGCTCCTTTGCTCCAGCCGATCATTCGCAGCCAGGGCTGTGACTTGGATCTTGGGCCATTGACTTGGCGGCGGACCAGTTACTGGATTCCAGCCTGGAGTGGCCAGACAAACGACCTCTTTTGCGAAGGCCTGGTTCTTGCACCGATCGGCGAACGCGGATTTGCCGTGCGGCTGCAAATAGAAAATCTCTCGGCGACGGGTCTGGAGCTGCAAGTGGGCACGCAGGGAGTCTGGCACCAGACCCTGCAGACGATTAATGAAAGCAAACCGCTGCGAGGCCAGGCGATTGTCACGGAAAGCGCTTGGAATCAAGGCATTGCATTCGAATATGCAGGAACTCAGGCCTTGTTTGCGTTTGCGCCGATGTTTGACCAGCAGCCGGACATACTGGAGGTTTCCCAGATCGGGCAACACGTCCACTATACATTCCTGAAAAATCTGACAATCCAGCCGGGTATGAAACAGACGGTCATCCAGTACTGGGGCCTGGGCTATGAGGAAGTATCTGCAGTCACGGCAGCCAAGGAAATGCTCCGGCATGGGTTTGAAACCCTCTACCAGCGTTCGATCGACTGGCTGAACCAGCGGGTGCAAAAATCCCGCTATGCACCGGTCAACTCTTTGATGAACACCAATTTGTTTTTCAACTTGTTTTATGCCTCTGGCCTGACTCTGGACACAGAAGAAAGGGTTCTGGTCACGTCGCGCAGTCCCCGCTACTACGTCAGTGCTGCCTACTGGGACCGGGACAGTCTGCTCTGGAGCTTCCCGTCGATGCTTCTGGCCGATGCTGAAATGGCCAGAGAAGCCCTGGATTATGTCTTTACCCGGCAAATCCGGAATGTGGGCATTCACAGTCGCTTCATCGATGGCACCGTACTCGAACCGGGTTTTGAACTGGATGAGCTCTGTGCGCCCCTTCTCGCCCTGGACCGTTACATCCGGTCCAGCAAGGATCGGAAGATCCTGAAAGATGCTCGCTATGCAAACGGCATTGCGAAAATTTCCCGTGAATTGACCCGGTGGAGACATGCACGACTGGGACTTTACGAGACCTTTTTACAGCCGACGGATGACGAAATCGTCCATCCATTCCTGACCTACAACAATGTCCTGGTCTGGAAAACCATGCAAATCCTGGCCGATTATTCAGTGGATCTGCCTGATTTCCTGCCTCAGGGCTACGAACATTACCTTGCTGAAGCCAGCCATGTGGCCGCAGCGATCCGCCAACACTGTGTCAAATCCTATCAGGGGCGCGAGATTTTTGCCTGGTCCATTGACGCTACTGGCAACTGGAATGTGTATGACGAACCACCGGGAAGTTTGTTGCTGTTGCCATACCTCGGATTTTGCGAGCCGGGTGATCCTGTTTACCTGAATACGGTCGACGTCATCCGTGATCCGGGCTATGAATACTCCTTTCATGGCTGCATATTTGCCGAAATCGGCTGCAGCCATGCCCCGCATCCCTGGGTTCTGAGCATGGCCAACAGCCTGCTCAGCGGCAGGATAGAAGAATTTGTCAATTACTTGCCCGACTTGAAAATGGACAATGGAATTGCCTGTGAGAGTGTCGATGAACACACCGGCGAATCGGTCACAGGGGATGCGTTTGCGACCTGTGCCGGATTCCTGGTCTATGCGATGGCTCAAGCATTTGGATTGGAAGCGTAATCATGGAAAATCAGATGGACTGGCAAATCAAGCGGAACGATTTCTCCCCGGAACGCAGGGAGTTCTACGAAAGCATCTTCTCACTGGGCAATGGCTACATGGGTGTGAGGGGTTTTCGGGAAGAAGAAGAACGCAAGCATGCTCATGAGCTCTGCGTCTATCTGGCAGGTGTGTTTGACTATTTCAACCCACGGCTGACCGACATGGTGAATACCCCCAATTTCTGGAAAACCCGGATTGTGGTCAATGGCCAGCGTCTGCATCAGGGCCTCAGGATCATCGATGAAGAACAAGTCCTGGACTTGAAACAAGGTGTTGTTTCGCGCCGGGCCAGGCTGGTTGCCGATTCGGGTGAAGAAACGCTCTTCGAGTCATCCAAGTTTTTAAGCCTCAGCAATATCCATCAGGCTGTCCTCTCCATCTCGCTGACACCGCTGAATTATGACGGCCAGATTGACATCGATACAGGGATCGACACCGATGTCAGCAACCGGCTGGTCCAGGATGACCAGATGCTGGACGATGATGATATTCGTCATTTCCTGGTCGAAACATCCCGTCAGACGCCTGCATCGGGACCGGTTTCCGTGCTGCTGGAAACCCGGGCTTCCAAAATCGCTTTGTGTGAAGGTTTCCTGGCCCGGGTCTATGAAGACGGGCGGGAAGTGGCGTCTGCGATGCAGCACGCCCAGGCGGGGCGCTATGTCCATCGTGCCTTCAGCCTGAAAGTTCGCCAGGGCCACCGCTATACCCTGGACAAGCGAATCAGTGTCTGGACCAGCCGGGACATCGCTGCTGCTGAATTGACTGACCGTGTGCACCAGGAATTGATCCTGGCCGGTCAAAATGATCTGTCGGAACATTTCCGCGCGCATGCCGAAGAATGGTCCAGGAAGTGGACCGTTTCGGATATCCGGATCCAGGGTGATCCGGAAGCGCAGATTGCCCTGCGTTTCAACATTTACCAATTGATCCAGACCTGTGCCGAGCACGATGACAAGGTCAATATCGGCGCCCGGGGGATCATGCACAGCCGCTACAAAGGCTGCTATTTCTGGGACACCGAGATCTTCATGCTCCCTTTCTACCTCCTGACCAATCCTGGTGCGGCCCGCAATCTGTTGTTGTACCGCTACCACACGCTGGACGGAGCGCGGCGCAACGCCAAGAATCAGAATGTGTCCGGCGCCCGGTATCCCTGGATGAGTGCCCTGGACGGACAGGAGCAGTGCGAAAGCTGGGATATTGGCTTGTCTGAGATCCACATCACGGCGGACATTGCCTATGCCGTCAACCAGTATTACGAAATCACAGGGGATCGCGATTTCATCCGGGATTATGGCCTGGAAATGCTGATTGAGACGGCTCGCTACTGGGCCAGCCGGTTCACCTGTGATACTCGGTCCGGCCAATACAACCTGCTGTTTGTCAAAGGACCCAATGAATACGGCGGGGTGACGCTGAACAACACCTTTACGGTCCTGATGGCCATCCATAACCTGCAGAAAGCCCGTCACTGGATCAACGAGATTTCCAAGTCTGATCCTGACTTTTATGCCAGACTCTGCAACCGGCTGTCTTTTGACACGACGGAACTGGATATCTGGCAAGCCATTGAAAACCAGGCGGTGATTCCTTACCTGCCGGAAAAGAACCTCTACCTGGAGGATGAACTGTATCTGAAATCTGAGCCACTGGCGGTCAGACAGCTCAAAGAAGGGGACGTCCCGCTTTACAAAAAGATCTGCTTTGACCGGCTGCAGCGCTACCGGGTTCTCAAGCAGGCGGATGTGATCTTGCTCATGCTCCTGCTGCCGGATCGCTTCAGTCAACAGGAGATGGAGGCAGCCTGGCAGGAATACGAACCGATCACAACCCACGATTCTTCACTGAGCTTTGGCACACATGCAGAAATGGCGGCGACCATTGGCCTCAGTCAAGCCGCACAAGATTATTTTGCCCGCAGTGTTGGCGTCGATCTTTACGACCGCATGGCCAATACCGGACGGGAAGGCCTGCACTTTGCCTCCATGGGAGCCAGCTGGCTTGCGGTTGTCAAAGGATTTGCCGGCATCCGGATTTCCAGCTGGCCGCTCGATCTCAGACCCTTCCTGCCACCGAACTGGCAGCAGCTCGAACTATGCTTCCAGGTGCAAGGCGAATGGATCCGCCTGTGTGTCGATCACCAGACCATCCTACTGACGCGGCTCAGTGACAGCCCTCGCACGCTGGAATTCTCAGTGTGTGGGAAGCCGGTGACTTTGGTCAGCCAAGTCACCCAATCGATTGCCTATTGATCTTCAAGGTTTGTAAATGTATCTGCTTCAAGATGTTGGAGGCGTGCGAGCATGAGAAGTGATGTGAACGTATCTGGACAGCCGGCCGAGCTGAAAGTTGGGATGGAATACCTGGTTATCCGGGACATCGCTGTGATGTTGGATGACGGATTGTTCGAATGGAATGGGTCTGAGGTCGAACCCGCTGCCCAGGCCTTCATAGCCTATCTGGCCATCAAGCGGGATGAAGCAACCGTGGTTAGGCGCTGGCTGATGAACCAGGCCGCCAGGCTCGGCGACCAGCCGGATTTCCTTTCAGCCTGCTACTGGCTCTGGATTGCCGGCGAATACCTGATCGTGGAAGACGATCCAGACTTCAAATCCAGCCAGCATTCGCTGATGGACCGCCTGGTCCGGCAGATAGCGGACCAGTGGCAGGAACCACGGCTGAACTGGCATTATCACAGCGATCCCGGCCTGTACACCGTCAATCTTGCGATCGCCTTTGGCGCCCTGCAGTCCATCCAGCATCCCTATCCTCAGGAGACCGTCGCCCGGCTGTTGATTGACCTGAAAAATTTCCTCTTCAGCCACTGCCTGTACCAGGGTCGAGTCAAAAGCCAGGTCGGCAATGATGAAGTGACCGCAGACATCGGCCTGATGGCCATCCCCTTTGGCTATCTGGATGCCGGCAACCAGATCCTTGTCACCTCTGTGCACCTGGTTGAACAGGACTTGTCCGACCAGGGGATTCATTTCCGAAAAGGCGACACCTACTACGGAGGCTGTGCCTCTCCTGTCCTGACGAGTCTTCTGGCCTGGTATTATTCGGAGCGTGGCGACCTCGACCGCGCCCGGGGATTATTGTCAGGCCTCGACCCGATCTGGGAGGCGCAGGGGTTGTTGCCCGAGCTCCACTTGAAAAGTGCCTGGCAGCCAGCCTTGACGGAGTATTGGCTGACCAAAGATCCCCGTCCCGCCCAACCCAGTCTGCTGGCTGCAGCCTTCTATGCCCTGGCAGAACAAAGCCTGAAGGAAAAGCAGGCCGCATCGACCCAGACCCAGGCAGGCCTGCGTTTCATCCATGACCCCGTTGGCACGGGTAACCTGTACCGGCAGGAACGGTTTGAAAGACGGCCCCGCTACCCGGCTGAGCTGGAAGAAGTATTTGTCGATCTGCAAGTGGATCCGTTCCGCAAAGGCCAGACAGCGAAAGTGATCGTCCGGGTTCAGGATCGCAAGCCACTGGAAATCCCTATGCAGCTTCAAGTCCATGAAAGCGGGGAACGCTTTTTCCAGGCCTCCATCGGCGCTTTCCGGGCCAATGCGAGCGTGACCTATTCATTTGTGGTCGAAGAAAACGGCCAAGTCCAGGAATCCGAAACCTGGTCCTTTGTGACCCGTCGCTGGCTGAGATTGGTGCCTGGAACCATCCAAGGCCAGGAAACTGGAAAATCGTTCCAGTGGCTGCACTCCCATCCCGAGTGGGCCGGTGCCCGGCTGGCCATTTCATTTGAAAAGGTCCAGCCAGACACTTGGAAATTCACCTGCTCCGTGATGACTCTGGCAGAAGCTCAGGCCCGGGAATCTCTGCTCGATGAGCCAGTCAGTCGGAAAGCCTCGCTCTTGCCAGAGCACAGCTATGATCCAGTCAAACGGCAACTGACTTTGCAGGATTCAGAATTAAAGCACGCCTGCCGGACCTTTTCCCTGAACCAGGAAAGTTTTGCTGATCTGCTGTTCGAAGGGGACCGGCCCTGTGCCATTCGCCTCAAATGGGCTCTGACCAGTGACGAGCAGATCTATGGCCTGGGTGAGCGCTACTCGACCATCGCCTTCCGCGGCCAAACCGTGGACCAGTATGTGTTCAACCAGTACCGGGACCAGGGCCTGAGAACCTACATGCCAGTTCCCCTGGCGATCAGCAGCAAGGGGTATGGTCTCTATGTGGATACCGATCTATACTCGCAATTCAAGCTCGACCAGACGGTCAGCAACCTGATGGAGATGGAACTGAGTCTGGAGGAGGATTGTCCCGAAGTCCGTCAATACCTGTTCTTTGGTTCGCCGGCTAAAATCGTCGCTCAATACACCGAGATCGCGGGCAAACCAGTTTTGCCGCCGAAGTGGGCCTTCGGTCCCTGGATCTCCAGCAACAACTGGGACCGCCAGTCCGAAGTCATGCACCAGATCGCACTGGGTGAGCAGCTGGACATCCCGGCTACCGTCATCGTCCTGGAACAGTGGAGCGATGAGGCAACCTTCTACATTTTCAATGATGCCCAGTACGAAGCGACCGACGGCTCATCCCCCTTGTGCCTTTCAGAGTTCAAGTTCCCTGAATGGGGGCGCTGGCCGGATCCGAAAAAGATGGTGTCAGACATCCACCAGGCAGGCCTTAGAGTGCTGCTCTGGCAAGCGCCGGTCCTGAAATACATGGATGGCATTGCACACACGCAGCGCGACCAGGATGAGTCGTTCATGATTGCCTCCCGGTACTGTGTCATGAATGAGACCGGTGAACCCTATCGGGTGCCGTCCTTTGAATGGTTCAAAAACAGCGTGGTTCCCGATTTTTCGAATGAACAAGCGCGGGACTGGTGGCTGTCCAAACGCCTGTACCTCGTAGATGAGATTGGTATCGATGGCTTCAAGACCGATGGCGGTGAGTGCATCTACGGCGAGGACACCGTGTTTGCCAATGGCCGGTCTGGCACTGCGATGCGCAACCGTTATCCGCTGGACTACATCGGAGCCTATTATGATTTCGTGCAGCAGCACGTGCCGGGCGGCGGTATCACATTCAGCCGTGCCGGGTATGCCGGGATCCAGAAATTCCCCCTGGTCTGGGCCGGTGACGAACGTTCGACTTACAAAGCGTTCCGGGATTCGATCCGGGCCGGACTGAATGCCGGGCTGTGCGGGATTCCATTCTGGGGCTGGGACTTTGCTGGTTTCAATGGCGATATTCCCAGTGCCGAGCTCTATGTCCGGGCGGCCCAGATGGCTGCTTTTTGTCCGGTCATGCAGTACCATGCGGAAACCAAAGGTGCGCAAAACCAGGATCGGACGCCTTGGAATATCGCCGACCGGACCGGACATCCAGAGATTGTCGACCTCTACCGCAGTTTTGCCAACTGGCGCATGAACCTGCTGCCCTATATCTACCAGCAGGCGCAGCATAGCAGCCAGACGGGGATCCCGATGATGCGGGCCATGGTTCTTTCGTATCCGGAGGACGAATCCTGCCGATTGCTGGATGATCAATACCTGTTCGGTGACAGCCTGCTCGTGGCTCCCCTGGTTCAGGAGCAGACTTCCAGCCGGCTGGTGTATCTGCCGGATGGAAAGTGGACCGGACTCTTTGACAATCTGACTTATGAAGGCCGCAGCCGCATCCACTGTCATGCCGGCTGGCAGACCCTGCCGGTTTTCATCAGGGATGGCAGTGTCATCCCGATGAATCTGGGCCAGAATATGGCACTGGGCAGCTCTGTCGGCAATGTGCTGGATCACTACCAGAACCTGACTTTCCTGATCGTGACATCGAAAGATCTTCGTTACCAGTTCCAGGATGATCTGGGCTCCCAGGTTGATCTGGCTGTCGAAATCGCAGGAGAAGCTGGTCAAATCACCATCGAATTGAACCATCACGCCGACCAGGCAATCTACGTGCTGTTGCCGGTCGAAAACGAGATCGAGTCGGTCACCAGTGAGGGTGTTCCGGTGCCAGAAGTCGCCGGCTTGCCGGAACTGACTCAGGTGCAAGGCTGTGCCAGAGCCCTGCAGGGCAGAAAATTGGCCATTCGTGTGCCTGGCGGGCAGACTCGCCTGATCATTCATCTTGCCAAAGGGACAGTGGAATGAAGACAATGGAGATACATCCAGCATCCAGGCCAGGTGAAACGTTCATGGCCAGGGAGATACGCGGTGCCATTTTCGATCTCGACGGGGTCCTGGTCGATACGGCCAAGTACCACTTCCAAGCTTGGCGAGGATTGGCCGGCCAGCTGGGATTTGAATTGCCCGATCAGGTCAATGAATGGCTCAAGGGCGTCAGCCGCCAACAGTCGCTGGAAATTGTCCTGCAGTATGGACAGGTGACTTGCGATGAATCCAGGAAACAGGAGCTGGCCAGGCAAAAAAACGACTGGTATGTCCAGTCACTTAAACAGCTGGATTCGACGGCTATCCTGCCGGGTGTCAAGGAATACCTCCGGTGGCTGCGGACACGCAATGTGCGTATTGCCCTGGGCTCTGCCAGCAGCAATGCCCGGATGATCCTCGAACGAACGGGCTTGGTTGATTATTTTGATGCGATTGTCGATGGAACCGACCAGCTGCCAGCCAAGCCAGAACCCGATGTTTTCCTGCTGGCTGCCCAAAAGCTGACGTTGTCTCCCGAACAGTGTGTGGTTTTCGAAGACTCTGTTGCAGGCATCACTGCAGCCCGGTCAGCGGGCATGCTCGCCGTTGGGATCGGCCCTCCTGCCGAACTGGCCCAGGCGGACCTGATCATCCGAAGCCTCGATGTGCTGCTGCCAAAAAGCCTCAGAGAGGTTTCCTGATCCGGTGAAAAATCGTGCCTGCCCCAGAGCCGGTTCAGCCTATCTACATCTGGTCAAAGCCCAGCTTTTGACTGCCCTGACTTACAAGACCGATTTCATTTTGGCCATTCTTGGCAATGTGGCGGTCATGCTGGCAAGCATCTATCTCTGGCAGGCTGCTTACCGGTCACAGCTGCTCAGGACCGGCGTCGATCTGGATTCCATGATCACCTATGTGGTGATGGTGGCCTTGATGAATGCCTGTTACAGCGGCACCATCGAATTTACGCTGCAGCACCGGATCACCCAGGGCGACGTCGTCATCGACCTCATTCGTCCCATTCATCTGCTTGGCAGTTATCTGGCGGTGGACCTTGGCCTGACGGTCAGTGCTTTCTTAAGCCGGGTCCTGCCCATGCTGGCCGTCGCCCTGGTTTTTTTTCCGTTCAATCCGCCAGCCAGCCTGATTCATGGCGGGCTGTTTCTGGCCAGTGCCCTGATGGGCTACCTGATTTTGTGGTTGTGTGCAGCCCTCATAGCCTTGATCTGCCTCTGGCATATCCAGCTCGGTCATCTCGGAGCCGTTAAGGACGGCTTCATCTTGCTGCTTTCAGGCCGGATCGTCCCAGCCTGGCTGATGCCGGACTTTTTGCGGCCGATCATGGATCTGCTGCCCTTTCAACACATTTACCAGACCCCTTTGAGCTTTTATATCGGTCAAATCAACCTGGCACAAGCCAGCCTGATTCTGGCTCGCCAAGCCTTGTGGACTCTGGCTTTGCTGGCCCTCGTTCAATGGATGTGGTTCAGCGGCAAAAAACAGTTGCTGGCCCTTGGTGGCTGAGCTCCATTCACCCATTCACCGTCCGTTCAAAGTGAGGATCACAGCCATGGCTTCAAACCTTTGGGGCACAACTTTATATTTGATGAAACTGTCGATCAAGAAGCAGTTCGCCTACCCGTTGATGTTCATCAGCTGCCTGTTTCTGATACCGATGATGGTGGCTTCCGGAGTTCTGTTGCTGTATGCCCTGGCAACCCATTTCAGTTCAGTCAGCGGCTGGTCATTCGACCAGCTTGCTCTCCTCTATGGTTTCGGATATCTGAGCCATGGTTTGCTCATGGTCTTTGGGGCGCAAAACATCTGGATGGACCAGCTGGTGATTAAAGGTGAATTTGACCGGATGCTGCTTCGGCCGTTGCCTGTGATTATCCAGTATGCCTGTTCCAATATCAATTTGATCGGATTGATCGATGTAGTCATTGGCGCCGGAATCCTGCTTGCCGCCAGCTGGCGCTTGAATCTCAGCTGGAATGTTGGCCTGGTTTTCTTGCTGCTGCTCACACTGGCAGGAGCCACCTGGATCCGGCTGGCTCTCTATCTGATCGTTTGCAGCACGGCATTCTGGACCAAGCGCAGTGCATCCCTGTTCTGGCTGATGACGGACCTGATGGAAAGAGCCACTCAATTGCCCCTGTCGATCTATCCCCAGCGATTCCAACTGGTTCTGACGGTGATCCTGCCCCTGGCCATGATCAGCTACCAGCCGGTCAAGCAATTGCTGCACCAGCCGGGAAGCTGGCTGGCCGGGCTGGTGTTCCTGGCAACTCCCGTGATAGGCCTGTTCATCCTGTTCTTGGCGGTGAGATTTTTCAATTTTGGCTTGAAACGCTACGAAAGTGCAGGCTCCTGAAGATGAACCAGATTGAAGTGATGGATCTTGTCAAAATTTATCCGGCCAGGCGCAGGCTTTTTGAATGCTGGAAGCAAGACTTAGAACCGAGTGCAGCGACCCATGCAGTGGATGGCCTGAATTTTTCAATTTCTGCCGGTGAACGTGTTGGCTTTCTGGGTCCGAACGGTGCAGGGAAGAGCACGACGATCAAAATGATGGCCGGCATTTTGCAGCCGACCAGCGGCAGGGTTGCCATTCTGGGTCAATCTCCGCACCAGCAGCGGATCGAAGTCTGTAAAAAACTGGGCGTTGTCTTTGGCCAGCGCAGCCAGCTCTACTGGGATTTAAAGCTCGAAGAATCCTTTGAACTATTACGCCGGATGTACGGGATTCACCCGGCCGACAGTCAGCGTCGGCTGAATCGTCTGGATGCGGTGCTCGATTTTTCAAGCTTTTTAAAAAATCCAGTGCGAAATCTGTCACTGGGACAGCGAATCCGGGCAGATCTGGCTGCTGCCATGCTTCACAATCCACCCATCTTGCTGCTCGATGAACCCACGATCGGCCTGGATCTGGATTCGAAAAAGAAAATCCGGAACTACATCAAAGAAATCAACCTTCAGGAAGGCACCACGGTGCTTCTGACCACCCATGATCTGGATGATGTCGAATGGCTGTGCGACAGGCTGATCATCGTCAATCACGGGAAAATGGTCGCTGACGATTCCATCGATGTGCTGACCGAGCAAATCGCACCTGAAAAATATCTGGTTGTGGACTTTGACGCCGCGTACGAACTGCCGCCGGAACTGAAAGGAAAGGTGCACAAGCAAGAGGGTCTGACTTGCTGGTTCAAAATAAAACACCATGATTCTTCCGTTCCAGCATTGATCGCTGATCTGAGCGCTCATTGTGTTATTTGTGATCTTTCCATCAAAGAACCAGACATCGAGGATGTGGTGCTGGCCTTGTATCAACGCAAGGCGTAGCAATCCATCTGTTTTCATAACCAATTCTGGCCCTTGGCACTCGGTGCGAAGGGCCAGTTTTCCTGCGAACCTTTAGATCATCAAATCATTTGTCAAAAGATCCCTGTTTTGAGATAATAGACGAGAATATTTGATAAATTTGAAAATCTGCGCGTCTAGCAACCGAGGTGGACATGAAAAAACTCTGCGACGTCTTGTCTGATACCCCGCTCTTCAGTGGTCTGACCCACGAGCTTTTCCATAGCTACTGCAACAAGACCACCATCCGCCTCGTCTGGAAGGGGGAGGTCCTTTTTAATGAGGGCGACCCCTGCACGGGGATCGGCATGATCATGGAAGGTCAGCTGGCGATGCAGAAGTATTCGAGCTCGGGCGATTTCGCCACAATCGAGCTGCTCGGTCCGGGGGACATCTTTGGCGAGTACATGATTTTTGGTACACGCAAGAACTACACGGTGACGATCGAAGCCGTGACCAATTCCAAGATCATCTTCATCACTCGCGAGATGCTGATGTCGATCCTGTCCCAGAGCCCTGGCGTGATGAATAACTTCCTGACCATCCTCTCGGACCGGATCCAGGCCCAGAACCGGCGTATTTCCCTGCTTTCACAGAAGAGCCTGCGCCAGAAAATCGCCAATTATTTACTGGAATTATTGCGCGACCAGCTGGAAAAAGAAGGGGAGAGCCCCAAGACGATCCGCAAGACGGTCTCGACCCAGGCGGTCGAACTGCCAGTCTCCAAGGAAGTCGTTTCCCGCCTCCTGGCTATGCCGCGACCGTCTTTTTCCCGTGAGCTGATCAGCATGGAGCGCGACGGCCTGATCCGGGTCAGTGGCCGTGTGATCTGGCTCCTGGACCGCGATGGCCTGGAAAAAGGCGTGATCGAAGGCTTCCAGGCACCTTGATGTTGCGGAGGACACCACCATTTTAAACACCGGCGACATCTTGACGGATCTGGGCAGATTTGCCCGCAGCCTGTTCAGCGACCTGACCAGCGGACTGCTCTTTTTTGGCGGTCCCGTCGATATCCTGATGGCTGTCCTCGACATCATTGCCACGTCGCTGGTCGTCTACTACATCCTCAAGCTGCTCCGTGACACCCGGGCCTGGCAATTGCTCAAGGGCCTGGCGATGATCATCGGATTCGCACTGGTCTGCAGCCTGCTCGGCCTGACAACGGTCGGATTCCTTTTGAACAACACCATCTCGGTCTTTGCCATCGCTTTTGTCGTCATTTTCCAGCCGGAACTGCGCCGGGCCCTGGAAACAGTCGGCCGCAGCAGTTTTTCGGTGCTGTCCACGGCTCTGGCCAGTGACGATACGGAACAGACGACTCGTACCGTCCACCACATGATCGAATCGATCGTCCGGGCCTGCGACAAAATGGCTGCCACCCGAACCGGAGCCCTGATCATCATCGAACGCCAGACGAAACTCGGCGAGTTCATCGAGCAGGAAAATGCCGTCCAACTTGATGCAGCCGTATCTGCCACCATGCTGCAGCAGATTTTCTACAAGGGTTCGCCCCTGCACGATGGTGCTGTGGTGATCCGCGATGGCCGCATCAGCGCCGCCCGGGTCCATGTCCCGCTTTCAGATAATTACCATTTGCGCCGGGATTATGGCACGCGCCACCGGGCTGCGATCGGCGCCAGCGAGATCGGTGATACCTTGGCTGTTGTCGTTTCCGAAGAACGCGGCAGCATCAGCCTGGCGATCGAAGGCCGCCTGTTCATCCTTGACAATGCCGATGCCCTGCGCTCGTTGCTGCACAAAATGCTCGGTGCGCCACGCCAGGGTGGCACCTGGACCGGTATTTTCCGGCCCCGCCGTGATGAACCGGCAGCTGCAACGATGAAAAACCAGGCCAAGGCAGCCGCTGCCGTCGCCCAGACCTCAGCTGAATCCGCGCGTGCGATTATTGAATCACAAAAGAAACGCCAGGAAAAATCTGATGACCCGGAACCGGAGCGTGGCGGTGCCCCTGCCAGATCGCGCCTGCGCTGGCCGATTCGGATCGGACGTCAGCGGGACGCGGTCGACCGGCCGAAAATGCCGCGCCGCCAGCGGATTTTGACTGCGCTGGTATCCCTTGTGATTGCGATTGTCATCTGGCTCTATGTCCAGGTCACGATTAATCCAGTGATCAGCCGGACCTTCTCAACCCAGGTTTCCTATCGCGGGGTCGAGACCGCCAAGTCCAACGGCTATATTGTCCAGATGCCATTGGAGTCGATCCAGATCACCTTGATGGGCCGCCAGCGAACCATCAATGACTTGTCGGTCAATGACATCAATGCCTACATCGATTTATCTGGTCTGGCTCAGACTGGCTTGCAATCCCTCCCGGTCGCGGTCGATACGTCTTCGCTCAGCTATACACGGTCGACTTTTGTCACCCCTTCGACCATCACGGTCAGTGTGCGCGCGGTAGAGGGCAACTGATCCTGGCGGATGCTCTGTCACTTCTTTGTAATATTTATGAAATGCCTGCGTCATCTGAGTGACGCATAACTGACTGATTTGTCTAATATTTGTAACAATACCCCTGTGCTATAATGAAAAACCGAACAGATAAGATTTTCTGGATCGAGGAGTTTTTATGAGTCGTTTATTCGGAACCGATGGTGTCCGTGGTGTAGCCAATAAAGAATTGACACCGGACCTGGCTTTCAAGCTGGGCTGGGCCGGGGCCAAAGTCCTGGCTGGAGAGACCCTGCACAAACCTGTCATCCTGGTTGGCCTCGACACACGCATTTCCTGCGATATGCTTGAATCCGCCCTGGTAGCCGGTATCTGCTCAGCAGGCGCCGATGCCATGGTCTGTGGCGTGATCCCGACACCGGGCATCGCCTATCTGACCCGCAAGTACAAATGTGACGCCGGCGTCATGATCTCAGCTTCCCACAACTCGTATGAATACAACGGGATCAAGTTCTTCAGCAACAATGGCTACAAGTTGCCCGATGACACCGAGGACCAGATCGAAAACCTGATCAAAGGTTACAATGAGCAAGCGGCCGACCGGCCGATCGATGGACAGCTGGGTCGCCGGATTGTCAAATCAACCGCGACCCATGACTACGCTGAGTACCTCAAACGCCGTATGGCCGTGGACCTCAGTGGATTGAAGGTAGCCCTGGACTGTGCCAATGGTGCCTGTGCCCACATCGCGCCGGACTTGTTCTCAGATCTGGGTGCTGAGGTCCTGACCATCGGCGTCGCGCCCAATGGCACCAACATCAACGATGGCTGTGGTTCGACCCATCTTGACGGTCTGCGCCAGTTGGTCCGGCGTGAGGGCTGCGACATCGGCATCGCCTTTGACGGTGACGCCGACCGCATGCTGGCGATTGATGAAACGGGCGAACCGGTCGATGGCGATGTGATCATGGCCATCATTGCCCTCGACATGATGCACAGCGGCCAGCTGCGCGACAACACCCTCGTCGTCACGGTCATGAGCAACCTGGGCCTGGACATCATGGCGCAGGAAAAAGGTCTCACTCTTGTCAAGACCAAGGTCGGTGACCGTTATGTGCTCGAGGAAATGCTCAAGTCCGGTTATAGCCTGGGTGGCGAGCAGTCTGGACACATCATCCTGCTCGAGCATTCGACAACTGGCGACGGCATGCTCAGTGCCTTGCGTTTGCTCCGGGCACTGACTGAGCGCGGCGAAAGGCTGGGCCAGGCCAGAAAAGTCATGCAAGTCCTGCCCCAGGTCCTGAAAAGCGCCCGCATTCCCAATGAGAAAAAGGCCCGTGCCATGGAAGACGCTGATGTGCTCGAGGCTTGTGCCAAAATGGAAAAACAGCTCGCCGGCAAGGGCCGGATTCTGGTTCGGGCGTCGGGCACCGAACCGATCATCCGGGTCATGATCGAGGGTCAGGACATTGATGAGATCAACCGCATGGCTGACCAGCTCGCTGCCCTGATCGTGAGCCGCTACGGTATCTGAGGAGGAACGCTTATGTGTGGAATTGTCGGCTATATCGGTTCTGAACCGGTCCTGCCTGTCCTGCTGGATGGCTTGGGCCGCCTGGAATATCGCGGCTATGACTCGGCGGGTGTTGCATTCATCGAAAATGGCCAGATTGATGTCCAGAAGAAAAAGGGACGCATCCTGAACCTGCGCGAAAAACTGGAAGACGCGGGTCTTCTGGCTCGCCAGGATATTCACATCGGGATCGGTCACACGCGCTGGGCAACCCATGGTGCACCGAGCGACGAAAATTCCCATCCACATTTGTCGGCTTCGGGCCGGATTGCAGTCGTCCATAACGGCATCATTGAAAATTACCTCGAACTCAAGCGTTTTCTCCAGGACCAAGGATTTGAATTTGCATCCGAAACCGATACGGAAGTCGTCGCCCATCTGCTGGAATACCATTATGAGGAAGACGCCGTCCAGGATATCCTGGAGGCTGTGCGCCGGACCCTGTCCGATCTTGAGGGCTCCTATGCCCTGGGTGTCCTCTGTGCCGATGATCCGGAACAATTCATCGCTGCCCGCAAGGACAGTCCCCTGGTCCTGGGAATTGGTGAAGGCTGCAACTTCATCGCCTCCGATATTCCAGCGATCCTGAGCCATACCCGGAAAATCATCATCATGGAAGACCGCGAGGTGGCCCGCCTGACCAAGGAGTCGATCGAGCTGTTCGATGCCTTTGGCCAGCCTCTCGAGCGCGAACCGCTCATCGTGACCTGGGACAGTGAAGCGGCCGAGAAGGGTGGTTATGAGCATTTCATGATGAAGGAAATGCACGAAGAACCACGTGCCGTGCGCGACACGGTGCTGCCGCGCATCCGCGACAACCGGATCCGCTTTGAAAATTTCCAGATGGACCAGTCGGCACTGGAAAATCTGGACCGCATCCGGATCGTGGCCTGCGGTACGGCGGCCCATGCCGGTATTGTCGGCAAGTACGTCATCGAAGCGCTCTGCCGGATCCCGGTCGAAGTCGATGTCGCTTCTGAATTCCGCTATCGAAACCCGATCATCACCGAGCGGACACTGACCATCATCATCAGCCAGTCCGGCGAAACGCTCGACACCCTGGCCGCGATGCGCGAAGCGAAGCGACTCGGCTCGCAAATCCTGGCCATCGTCAATGTTGTCGGCAGCTCGATTGCCCGTGAAGCGGACCACGTCATCTATACGGCCGCCGGTCCGGAAATCGCAGTTGCCTCGACCAAGGCCTACAACACGCAGCTGGCCGCCCTCTATTTGCTGGCCTTCCAGATGGCCCATACGCTGGGACGGATCGATGACACCGAGCTGGCGGACTACCTCACGAAACTATCGGACCTGCCTGCCTTGCTCGAGACGACGCTGGCCCATCAGGATGATATCCAGCGTTTTGCCGCGGCCCATTTCAATGCCCACAGCATCTTTTTTATCGGCCGCGGCCTGGACTATGCCCTGTCGATGGAAGCCTCCCTCAAGCTCAAGGAAATTTCCTACATCCACTCGGAAGCGTATGCCGGCGGTGAGCTCAAGCATGGCACGATTGCCCTGATCGAAGAGGGGACGCTGGTGGTCTGCCCGATGACCCAGCCGCAACTGGTGGAAAAAATGATCAGCAACATCCGTGAGGTCAAGGCGCGTGGTGCCGTCATCCTGGGCATCCTGACACCCGATTGCATGCGGGCGGCCGAGGTTTGTGACCAGGTGATCGAACTGCCCCAGATCGATCCGTTGCTGGCGCCCGTGATCGCGGTCACCCCGACCCAGCTGTTTGCCTATTATATGACCGTCAACAAAGGCTTTGACGTCGATAAACCGAGAAACCTGGCCAAAAGCGTGACCGTCGAGTAACACAGTCAAACGGCGCTTGGCTGCGCCTGTGCTTGCCGATCATAAAAACCGCCCGTTCCTTCTCGTGGTGCTTGCACGAAAGAGCGGGCGGTTTGTTTGTTCTGGACTAACTAGAATGGATGTCAGGACGAGTCGTTTACTCAGCTGATTTACGGCGGCGAGTCGGTTTGATCGGCTCTTTGTCCGGGTCGTAGTCGGCCAGATTGGCCCGCATGCGGTCAAAAAAGGCATTGACCTGGGTGAGTTCTTCTTTGCTGAATCCATTGAACATCCGGGTATTGATGGTGCTGAAGATCTCCTCACAGACGCGGGCGGCTTTCTTGCCTTCGTCGGTCAGTTCGATCTGATTGTAGCGGTTGTCTTTTTCATTGATGGTCTTGGTGATCATGCCACCCTTTTCCAGACGTTTGACTGAGACAGCGATCGATGGGGTTGTGACGTTGAGCGCTTCGGCTAATTCGGTCTGCGAACAGACACCCTGCTGCTTCAAGGTCAGAAGCAGAGCGGGCTGGCCGATATAGAGGCCGCGCGACATCGCGACGCGGTACAGGCGGCTGCGATGGAGCTGTGTCAGTTTCTTGAAATTTTCTTCGGCTGAAAAAGGACCAGATTGACTTTCCTTGGCTGATTCCATGTTTCGTGTTCCTTTCTTGATTTTTACGAGTTCATCGCCTATGCTTTGGAGGGACCGGGGATACTTCCTTATCTGCTTAATGCCAAGTTTGGGTTGATTCTTGGGCATAATGCAACAAATAGGTGGGTAATAGATCACGATTTCGCTATTTTATGCTAGACAATTAACTGGGTTCTGTCAAGGATTTTTGTATAATAAATGAGTGGAAAATTTCGAAAAGATGCGATAATGAACATTTGACCATTTAAATGTCACATGGGTTACATTTTAACGGAGGTGCTGTGTCCCCACAACGATCCAGAATGATTTTATCCATCCTGATGCTGGTCAGTGTCCTGACGGTTTTTCTGTCGCTGGCTGGCTTTCTGCCGGAGGATGGCACGGCCCAGAGGCTGGGTTGGATCGCAGGTGATGATTCCGGTATCGGACAGGGATCTGATGACAACCAGAATGCTGTGGGCGATCCTTCAGCTCCAGGCCAGCAGCTGCCAACGAATGCACCGGGTGACGGTGATTTGACCGGGTTCCCCGTGGCGGAGATGGTTTCCCGGGATGATCCGGCCGGACAGCTTGACAGCTGGCCAGCGGATTCCTCGATCGAACAGATCCGCACGGTCGACCTGTCAGCCTGGAAGGGGCGTGCCCTGGATGCCAGCGCGCTGTCCGGGATCACCATTTTCCTGGACCCGGGCCATGGTGGACAGGATACAGGGGCACTCTATCCTGCCCATTCATCGGACCCGATTGCCATAGAATCTGAGATCAACCTCGCTGTAGCCCGAAAAACCAAGACAGAACTGGAGGCGCTGGGTGCAACGGTCATCCTGATCCGTGATACGGACATCTGGCAATCGATCTTCTACCGCATCGCCTGGACCGGGCACTATCTGGTGCAGCAGTTTCTTGCCGAACTGTCAGCAGCTGGTTACCAATCGGACAGGATCGAGGATCTGATCCCGCTTCTCGACCAGGTGATGCAGATCAACAGCGACAGCGAGGAGTCCGGTGGCCGCGGACTGATGAGCGGGGAAGGAGCCAGCGAGGAGCTGCGCCTGCTGCTGGATCTCCAGGCCCAATACGAAGACGCTCTCTATCTGTCAATCCATTGCAATGCCCTGGATGATGATTCCAGCGTCAGAGGCTTGCAGGTCTATTACCTGACCGGGGCAACTGCCTACGCCAGGGAAAATGAGCTCGCCGTCGACAGGGGCTTGGCAAATGCCGCGCCAGTCTATAGGATGTACCAGGATGAGTCGCGCCGGCGCCTGGCTGGACTGGTGCATGAATCCGTCCTGGAACGGTTCCCTTCGCTGAAATACGAGGGGCAGAAAAGCCTGGTCGATGAGAACTATGCCGTTTTGCGCGAATTGAATCTGACCAGTGTCCTGATCGAACTGGGATTCATCTCCAATGCTCAGGATCGTCACTTGCTCACAGCATCATCCAGCCAGCAACAGATGGCTGAAGGCATTGCCGAAGCCGTCTACCACTATTATTGTTTGCCCTGAGGCAACGAATATGCCTGCCGTGAAGGCAGGGAGGAGTCTTTAGCCATGAATGTCTACCACCGGCGCCGCAGGCGCACTGCACCGTCCCCCTTTATCCTGCTCCTGTTCCTGGTGATTCTTGTCACCGCCGGAACATTGGCCTATTTCCGCTTTTTCCGTTTCCCCCTCAAGGTGCTGGCAAAAACCCAGACGATTGAGCTGGGCTCTGACATTCCAGCGGCTGCCTCTGATTATCTCGCCGGCAAGGCGGCTGAACTGGCAACAGTCGAGGTCGATACAACGGGGGTGGATGCCACCAGGGCCGGAAAATACCAAGTTGAGCTGGATTATGAAGGCCGTCGGCGCAAGGTGAACCTGATCATTACAGATACCGTCGCTCCACAGGCAACGCTGCGTCGTCAGCCGGTCATCACGGTTCTCGGAAAATCACTGTCAGCGGACAATCTGGTCAAAGATGTCGTGGATGAGGCCGAAGTTACCCTGTCGTTTGATGCCCAGGAAGTTGTGGACGCCTACAAGCCAACCGAACTCGGCAATTTCGACCTGGCAATCTATCTGACCGATGCCTCTGGCAACCAGACTACCTTACCGCTGCAGATCAAGGTGGTCGAGGCAGACCAGAATCCGCCCCAGTTCACCGGCATTGAAGCAGTCCAGCTCGATGTCGGCCAGTCTTTTGACCCACTGGCCGGTGTGGCAGCAATGGACGAAATCGACGGCGACCTGACACCGGATATCCAGATCGACGGCGATGTGGACACCAGCCGCACGGGGGCATTCTCCCTGACCTACACGATTGCCGATTCCTCTGGCAATGAGGCTCGCATGGTAAGGACCGTCACCGTGAGCGATCCGTTTGCCCATCTGCGCGGGTCCAATGTCATCACAGTCAGCGGTGCCGCCAGCAAGCCGTTGCACGCTGTGCTCGAATACCTCGACCTGGATGTCCGCTTTATGGGTCTGGTCTACCAGGACCTGACAACCGGCGACAGTTTTGCGATCAATCCCGATAACCAGTACCGCTCGGCCAGCACAGCCAAGGTTTTCGTCAACATGGCTCTCTACGACGCCATCGACCGCGGTGTCTATGCGCTCGACCAGAAGATCCAGTACGAGTCCTCTGACTTTGAAAGCGGCACCGGCATCCTGCAGGGCATGGACCTCAAGGTGCCCTATGCATTGAGCACGCTGGCTGATTATGCGGTCATTTACTCCGACAACATTGCCTTCAATATGATCCGGCGCTTTGTCGGCCGTCAGGAAACCTTTGATTACTATGAGTCGATCATTGGCCACCCGACCAACCGCACCAGCACCTCGATGGGTGCTGCAGATGCTGCTGCCCTGATGAATGAGCTATACACTTCGGATTCCGCCAATTTCAAGCATATGCTGGACACCATGCGCCAGACCCAGTTTAACGACATGCTGCCGCGTTTCCTGCCCCAGGGCATCGTCGCCCACAAGGTTGGTTTCTACAACACGGTCTACCATGACATTGGCATCGTCTTTGACGGTGACAGACCTTACATCCTGACTGTCTTCTCCGATGGCCTGACGTATCCCAGTGACAAAATTGCCACTGTCTCGAAGCTGGTCTATGAGAACCGCTGATTCATGCAAAGGAGCACCGGCCATGTACATCAAAAACGTCGTCCTCTACATTGAAAAAGAGCACATTGCAGCATTTATCGCTGCAACGAAAGAAAACCAGGCCCATTCGTTGCAAGAGCCTGGCATGGTCAGTTTCGAATTTTTCCAGCATGAGGAAGATGAAACCCGCTTCCTGCTCCACGAGAAATATTCGTACCGCGAAGCAACGGCCGAGCATATGCAGACCGAGCATTACCAGAAATGGATCACCCTGGTCCGGCCCTGGTTTCTCCAGCCGGTCGACCGGACCTTGTACCAGACCGTCTAGACTGGAAACAGGATCTGTGCGGCGTAGATCACAGCGATCAGCGTCAACGCACTTGATACCGTGGTGATCATGACCACCTGGGCCGCAAAGTCCGGGTGGTTTTTGCATTCAACAGCAATCAGGGCGCTGTTGACGGCAGTCGGAACAGCGGTGGAAATGAAGAGCGTCTGGGCCACGACACCGGATAGACCGAACACGTGGATCAGGCCGAAGACGAGCACAGGACCGAGCAGCAGGCGGGAAACCGTTGCCAGCCAGGCGTCACCTGTGATCCGGTGCAGCTTCTGAGTCCGGGCCAGCTGGACCCCCAGAGTCAGCAGCGCGATCGGGACCAGGGCGTTTTTCAGGTAGGTCAGGACCACCCAGATCGGCGTCTGGGTCAAGTCCAAGGGGACCAGCTTTAAAAGCAAGGCCAGGGGAACGGTGTAGACAGTCGGCATGCGGAAAATCGACCGCAGCGAATCACGCCAGTGGCGGTTGGCGCTGCCGGCCGTGAAAAAGCCCAGGGTGTTGATCGAAAGGTTCTGGACTAAAAGGACCATGACCTGGGTGGCCAGGGCGACATCGAGGTACGGATTGCGCCCGCCCATGGAAAGGGCACCCGTGCTATAGACGAGTGTGATCAGTGGAATGCCGATGTTGCCGGAATTGTAGTAGGCGATGCTATTCTGGAAGGCGATGGCCATGCCGGAGGACAGGTGGCGCAACCGGGCTAATAGCCAGCCCAGGGCCAGATTGGCGATAAGGATCAAAAAAGCAATCGCCAGCGCCTTGAGCGAGTCTACGCCCATCGCGGTCTGGTAGAGATTGACGAAAGTGAAGGACGGGACAAACAGGTAGAAATTGAACTTGGTCAGGGTGTTGATATCGACCGGGAATTGGCGGGAAAGGCCGAAGCCCAGGCTGATCAGGACGAAGATCGGCAGGATGTTCTGGACAAAGATCGCGAGGACAACAGTCAAGGTGATACTCTTTTCCGAAAATCGCAGTTAGCAGTCAAACAGACGCTGGAACCGCATCAGGGAGTCGATCGTCAGTGCCAGGTTCTCTTTGCTGTGATGGCGCGATTCTTCATATGGAATGGCTGCGCGATTGATGGAGAAAATCGCGCTGACCCCTAGATCATACGCTTTTTCAGCTTCTTCGCCAATTGCGCCGACGATGACCAGCACGGGCACCGACTGCTTCCTGGCTCTTTCAGCTATGCCGGCGACGACTTTGCCGCGCAGGCTCTGGCCATCGATCTTGCCTTCGCCGGTGATCACCAAGTCCGCACCTTCGAGCTGCTTTTCAAATTCGACCAGATCGAGCACCGACTGGATGCCGGATTTCAGCTCGCCGCCCAAGAATGCGACGATCCCAGCCCCCATCGCACCAGCTGCACCTGCCCCGGGCAGGTGACTGACATCGAGGCCGAGATCGCGTTCGATGACAGTAGCCAGATGCTGGAGGTTGTGGTCGAGTTCTGCAACCATGTCCGGATCGGCCCCCTTTTGCGGTGAGAAGACAGTGGCCGCACCTTCGGGACCGAACATTGGATTGTCAATGTCGCACATGGCGGTCACATGACAGTTTGCCAGAAGGGTGCGGGCTGCACGGACGTCGATCGAATGGACCCGTGAGAGCGTGCCACCGGTCGGAATAAAAGCGTTGCCAGTCTGGTCCAGAAAACGCACCCCGAGGGCTGCGGCTGCGCCCGTGCCGGCATCGTTGGTGCAACTGCCGCCCAGTCCGATCACGATCTCCGTGCAGCCTGCCTGGACGGCGTGCAGGATCAGTTCGCCCGTGCCGTAGGTTGTGGTCAGGGCAGGATTGCGCCGGTCTTCGACCAGGGGCAGTCCGGCAGTCTGGGCCATCTCGATGATTGCAGTCTGGCCGTGCCTGGCATAGCGGGCGGCCAGGGGTTCGAAATAGGGTCCTTTAACGTCAACCTCAACCGGTTCAGCGGCGACGGCCTCGACAAAACAGTCGATGGTGCCTTCGCCGCCATCCGCGACCGGGATGGTGACGGTTTCACACGCGGGATAGAACGCCTGGACACGTTCGGCTATGATCTGGCACACTTCGAGCGAGCTCATCGTGCCTTTGAAAGAATCGGGCATGATCACACATTTTTTCATGGCTTCCACCTCGACAATATTATAGGGGACAGCGGAGCCAATTTTCCATGTCCTTACTACCGGGGCGCGCAAAGCCACCCTCGACTACAGCTGGGAAGGCAACATCATCCAGCTCGAGCGTTTTTGCGAGCGCATGATCCTGATCACCATCACCCAGGCTCTGGAAAACCACCAGGGCAACCGCGAACTCGCCGCCGCCGAGCTCGGCATCAGTAAGACGACTCTGTGGCGCTACATGAAAAAATACCGCATCTCGAGTAAGTTTAACGTGTAAGCGAGTGGGATGAGTTGGAGGTGGCATGGTTCAATTGCAATTTGAGATCTAAAGAAAAAGAGTTGTAATATCTTTAGGAATCTCCAAGGAGGCACCTACAATGCCACTCAATAAATCCAGTACCGATTTACGGAATAACTATAACGATATTTCCACCTTTTGCCATGAAAGCCGTGAACCCGTTTTTATTACGAAAAATGGCCGAGGGGATTTGGCCGTCATGAGCATTGAGACGTATGAAGCCCTTAGCGGAAAACTTGAACTTTATCGACTGCTAGATGAGGGCAGGGCTGCTATCAAAGCTGGCAAAAAGCGCCCGTTAAAAGACGTTATGAAGGATATCAAACAGGGTATTGCCAATGGCAAACTATCAGGTTTACGTATCTGAACCAGCCGAAAACGACCTCAAGGAGATTATTGAAGTCGGAAGAATCCTGACTGGCAGACGCGACTGGTTAAATCTTCTCAAATTTTGTCAAACCAGCCAGCTGCTCAAAATCGGTGCCATCAGGACCGTGGCCAAGCCCGCCAGACTAATCGACAGGCCGCTCATTGCACCCTCGACTTCGCCGATTTCCAGCGCCTTGGCCGTGCCGAGCACGTGTGAAGCGGTGCCAATGGCGATGCCCTGGGCGACGGGGTCGGTGATTTTCAAGATCCTGAACAGGGGCTGCGCCAACACAGCTCCGAAAATACCCGTCACGACGATTGCAGCGACAGTGACCTGCGGCAGGCCGCCCAGCTGTTCGGATAGGGCGATGCCGATCGGAGTCGTCACGGATTTGGGCAGCATCGAAAACAGCAGTTCCTGCGACAGGTGAAACAGCTTGGACAGGAAGATGACTGATAATAAACTCAAAAGGCTCCCAGTCACGATTCCGGTGAGAATGGGTCCGGGACTTTCCTGAAGCAGGCGGATGCTTTTGTAGAGCGGAATGGCCAGGGCGACTGTTGCCGGGGCCATGAGAAAACTGATGATCTGCCCGCCGCGATTGTAGTCCTCCAGCGTCAGGGGCGTCAGTTGGATCAGGGCAATGACCAGGGCAACGGCGATCAGGAGCGGATTTACGAGCGAGAGTCGCGTTTTGCGGTTGAGCCAGAGGCCGATTTCAAAGGCCAGCAAGGAAACGAATACACCGAACACCGGTGTGGCTAAAACGTCCATCATGCTCGACTCCTCAGCTTTTGTACAATCCAACCCGTCAATGCCAGGACGAGGATGGTCGTGACCAGGGCGATCAGGACCAGAATCAGCCAGTTGCCTTGGATCACACCGAGGATGGCCAATAAGCCAACTCCGGCTGGCACGAACAGGACGGTCATATGGCTTAAAATGAATTGACCTACGCTCTCGACCTGCTCAAGCTTGACCAGACCGGTCAGAAGGGCAACAAGAAGCAGGATCAGGCCAAGGATGTTGCTGGGCAAGGGAATACCCAGCCCGCGATTGAGAAAATCTCCGAGGAAGACAAACAGCAATAGGAGCGCCAGCTGGCGCAACGCTTTCATGACAATGCTCCGGAGGCCGCGTCCGGCCGCTGAGACGGACTGGATTTCGCGCTTGGCTGACGTTCAGAAGCGACATCTGCCACCTGGGTCATCCGGTATCCGGTCCTGCGGTCAACGACATTTTCCAGCTGCTCGCCGCGGATGAATCGTCCTAAATTTCGGGTTGCCAGGGCGACGATCGAATCCAGGGTCGCCTGGAGATGGTAGAAACCGGAGACATGCGGAGTGATCAGGGCGTTGGGCAGGGACCACAGGCGATGATCGGCTGGCAAAGGCTCCGGTTCGGTTACGTCCAGGCCGGCACCGCCCAGATGTCCAGCTACCAGTGCGTCACAGAGCGCCTCTGTCTCGATCGCATTGCCACGCCCGACATTGAGCAGGACGGCACCAGGTTTCATCAGGGCCAGTCGTTCGCGGTTGATCAGATGGACGGTCTGGGATGTTTCCGGCAGCGTCAGGGCGACCACGTCGGCCAGGGGCAGCAGGTCATTGAGCTCGTCGAGGCCATGGACCGAGGACACGTAGTCCGGCTTGCCGGCCTCTGGCATGCGCCGGATGCCCAGTACGGTGCTGCCCAGGGCTTGCATCCGGCGGGCAAACTGGCTGCCGATGTCGCCCAGTCCGATGACCAGGGTGGTCGAGCCTGCGATCGATGTCACGGCTCCTTCGTCGTGCCATTGGGCGCGGTTCTGGTTGTCGCGATAGAGGTGCAATTTTTTGATCAGCATCAGGCACAGGCCCAGCATGTGCTCGGAAATCGCCAGGCCATACGAGCCGCTGGCATTGGTCAGCTGGGTGCCTTCAGCCAATACACCGGGCCTGGCATAGTCATTGGAACCAGCGGAATTGAGCTGGATCCAGCGCAGCCGCCGGGCGTCCCTCAGCAGGGCAGGGGGGACATTGCCAAGGATGATGTCCGCTGCTGCGACATCCGCTGCCTGCAAGGCCTCGCGGCTGGTGTAGATGAAGGCATGGCCAGGGGCCTGGCTCTCAAGCTCGCGGCGCTGATCGGGTGTCATGGGAATCGTGACCAGGATGTTTGGGTTAGGCAGGTCCGGTTGCATGGGGTCTCCTCATTGTTATCAGCCTCGCCCGTGCCTCCGCCCGCTGCCATCAGGCACACTCAGGTGATCGGGGCCGGATTGAAGATGCACAGGTCATTGGCCAGGTTGTATTGTTCAGCATAAGGCATTTTGCGGCCGCTGGCCACATCTCGGATATGGCCACGTTATCTTGTGGTAGTATTTGAATGAATTGTTTTTCCAGCATGGTCAGCCCTCCTTGAGGCAGGTGTCCAAGTGAGATCCTGACAGATACAATTATCAGCTGCTGACCGCTGCTCG
>DIGA01000034.1:0-8265 GCA_002419365.1 Mageeibacillus sp. UBA5734
TGAGAATTAATCAGCGGTTCCCTAAGGTTATCGGCAATAAAGTGATCGAGAAGACGATTCTCTCAGTCCGTGAGGACATCCGAAAGGGCTATGATCTCGCAGGCCCGATCAAGCGCAGCAAGCAGTTCCCGCCAATGGTCGACAGCATGATCAAGATCGGCGAGGAGTCGGGATCGTTGGATGATTCATTGAGACGAACAGCTGATTTCTACGATGAAGAAGTCGACATGGCGATCCAGAGAATGACGACAATGCTCGAGCCATTGCTGATCGTGTTCATGGCTGTTGTGGTTGGGTCAATCATTATTGCTATAATCAGTCCGATGTTCGCCATGTATGAATTGATTGGATAAAATATCTCTGAAAAGAGTTAAATTCATCTATATCATGAAAGAGGTGTTGTGGAATTAATGTAGAGGATGGACATGACCAGCAATCTTAATGCACTGGTCAAAGATTGAACACTGATCTCAAACCACAACAAAACAAGGAGGAACCCACATGAAAAACACAAAAATTCAGAATCCTTCCCTCAGGAAGCGCAAAGGCTTCACGTTGATTGAGTTGATTGTCGTTATTGCTATTTTAGCGATATTAGCTGCGATTGCGATTCCCGCCTTTATTGGCACATTAACTCGTGCTAAGACAGCTGCTGATCAAGCAACAGAACGTGTCATTATTAGTGCTGTTAAAGTATATTATGCAGAAAAGGGAACAAATCCAACTTTGGATCAACTTAAAGCTGGTTACCTTGATCCTTCATACACTAAGTGGTCAGATGGATCAGCTATTACTGCTATTGCAGTTGACGGAACAACAGGAGTTGTTTCAATTACTCCAGATAATCCTACGGATGGAGTTAATGATTAAACCAACGATTTAATAAATGGCATGTAGAATACATATGCAATATTTAGGCTCAGGGGGCTTTTTCGCCCCCTGAACTCAAAGCATATAGTGACTCTGAATTTCAAAAAGAAGGTGACGCACGTGAGTTCTGGAAAGGTTCTTTCCATCGATATCGGCAAGGGAACGATCCACCTCGTCGTTGGCAGCAATAAGAACGGGATCCTGGAGGTCGATTCGGCGTTTTCCATTCCCACTCCGGAAGGCGCTGTCAAGGAAGGGTTGATCCTGGACCGCAGCGCGCTGGCCTTCGCGATCAATGAACTGATCAAGGAAAGCGGCATCAAGGTCGGCAAGGGGATCGTCTCGGTCAAGAGCACCTCGATCATCACCCGGGAACTGACCATGCCTGAGGTTCCACCGGCAGATGTGCTGCCTCTGATCCTCCTGGAAATGGAGCAGTATTTGCCCAACATTGCCAAAGACTACCGCACCGGCGTGACCCTGATCGAATCGCAAATCGGTGCCGGCGCGCGCCAGAACAAGGTCCGCGTTTTCGCGATGCCCGACACCATGGCCGAGGAGTACGCCAGTCTCCTCAAGGACTGCAGACTCAAGCCCCTCTTCCTCGACGTGCATGCCAACGGACTGAATAAGCTCGTCCAGCGCACGGTCGCAGCCAACAAAGACAAAGTTGGCGGCTGGGACTGGAAACTCGCCGCCTTTGTAGATCTCGGCAAAGAACTGACCGAGATCTCGATACTTAATGCCGAGAAATTGCTCTTCACCCGCCAGGTCCCGTACGGCAGTGCCTTCATGGACACCGAGCTGATGCGCCAGACCGGCACCAGCGATGCCGCCCTCGTGACCAAGAAACAGGAACTGGTCGACCTGGTGCGCAGCGAATTCGTCAGTGAAGAAGCCAGAAAATTCAACGACATCGTCCGGCCCTATGTCAGCCGGGTCACGAACGAGATCCAGACCGTGATCCAGTTCTATTCCGGTCGTGTGGCCGAGAAACGCCCCGAGATCATCTACCTCTTCGGCGGCAACGCCCACCTCAAATCCCTCGCCGAGCTGATGGAACAGGCGATCGGCATTCCGGTGCGCATTTTCAATGACACCCCGGCGATTCATGTTTCTGTCAAAGCGGGAACCCTCGATGTCATCAACTACGTCAATGCCTGCGCGGCATTCTACAGAAATGACTGAAGGGAGGTGAGGCGCGCATGAAAGATCTCAACTTTTTCATCAATCCCCATGCGAAAAGGGATCATGCCCCGATCGGCCGCATCCTGATCATCGCCATTGTGGTGATCGCCCTGGCCGTGGGTGGCCTGTACTTTTTCCTCAACAACCTCAACACCGCGGTGCGCCAGGAGATCCAGCTGATGGAAGACGAGCTGTCCTCCCCGGCCGTCGTCGCCAAGCTCGATGAAGTCAATGCCGTCAGCAAGCAGCTTTCGCTCCTGAAACGTTATGACGAAGGGTTGACCGCGATCGCAGGCGCCCTCAAGGTTGACGACCGGATCGCGAAAGCCACCCTCGACACGATTGCCGCCGCGATCCCGGAAACGGTCACCCTGACCAATCTGACGATCACCTCCAGCGACCTGATGCTCGAGGCCACCTCGACCGACCTGACCGCCAATGCCGAGCTCGTGCGCAATTTCAAGGACACCGGCCTGTTCGCCACCGTCGAGCTCCTCTCGGCCACCAGCAGTGATGACTGAAGAAGCCGATCTTGACGACCGGACAATCGTGATCCATGCTACCCTCCAGGAGGTGATGCCGGAATGAAACTGAGCGTACGTGAACAATTCCTGCTCGCTGTTCTGGCCATCATCGCCCTGCTTGCCGTCGGTTATTACCTCGTCTACCTGCCGATGTGGGAGACACACGAATCGCTCGTGGCCAAGCGCGACGAGGTCCAGATGACCTACGACGAAACCATGGCCAAGATCGCCTCGCTCGACAAGATGAAGGGTGAAGTCGCCACCCTGTCGGCGCAGGTGAACGAACGGACGAAGGTCTATTACCCCTCGATCATCCAGGAGAAGCTGATGCTGATCCTGAACGACCTCTACAGCGAGAGCGACGTGGCCGTGTCTGACGAGGCCTTCACCCTGATGGTCACCCATGATCTGCCCCGCGCGCCGGGACAGGCTCCAGCTGCAGACCCTAACAGCCTGGGTGTCATTGTCCAGGAATACAACGCCGCTCTGGGTGGTGCCACTGCGCAGCCAGCTGCAGAGAGTGAAGCGGCTGCTGCACAACCAGCTGGGGAAGAAGACACTGCCGCCATGCAGGCCGCTGTGACCTCGATCGAGTCAATGAATCTCAACGTCACCTTCGCAGCCACCTATGCCCAGGCCATCGAATGGATGCGCCTGGTCGAGGAGCAGGACCGCTCGGTCCAGTTCCAGAGCCTGAGCATGACTCCGGGCGATGCCACGGAACAAACGATCACCGACGAAAATGGCAATCCGGTGACCGTCGCTGTGCCCAATGGCCTGTTGGACTGCAACTTTAGCCTGGCCTTCAATTCCATTCCGAAACTGGTCACCCAGGATGAGGACTATGAGGTCTGGGAACTGACCGGCCCCTATGGCAAGGCAGACCCCTTCGCCGTCGTTGACACCGATTCATGAAGACTTATTAATTTCCACTAGGAGGCCCGAATGACGCAACTGACTCCATTCCTCGCTGACCTGCCTGTCAATTGGGTCTTGACCGGAACCGCATCCCTGATTTTTCTCCTGGCAACCGCCGGCTGGATCCTCTGTGATCTGGCCGGTTTTGCACATCTGTTCCGCTCGATCCAGACCGTCCGCCAGGAAGTGGCACAGCTCTGGAAGCGCGATCCGGTCGAGAACCTGCGTTTGCTCCGCTCCCAGGCGACACCAGAGCGGCTCGGCATGCTCTCGCCGGCGATCGTGCGTTCGATCATCAACGATTCGAACGGCCAGCCACACGCCCTGGCCGATCTCAATGTCCATCTCAATCCCCGCACAATCGTCCGCCACACACCCTACCGGGGCCTGGTCATGCCGGCGTTCGTCCTGATGGCCTCGATCACAGTCATCGGCACCCTCACGGCCATCTACAGCCAGTCCCAGCAGGATCCTGCTGCCAGCCTGCTGCCAATTTTCCTTGCCGCCAGTTTCTCGACGTTCCTGATCCTGCTGTTCCGCGCCCTCGACCAGATCAAGATCCACCGGGCCACGGTCGAGATCGAAGCCCTGCAGGACATGCTGTCGCACCATTTCATCGTCATGAGCGATGCCCAGGTCCAGTACCGCATCCTGGCTGACCAGAAACTCCTGATCGACCAGATCCAGAACCTCGGCCCGGCCCTGAGCACGGCGATGGCCGATGCGACCCAGAAACAGATGGTGCCGGTCATCCGCAACATGAGCCAGTCCTTCGACCAGGCCGTCAAGCACGTCAACGAACAGCAGCAGCAGGGGATCGGCAAGCTGGCCGCCCATTTCGCCCGCCAGCTCGACCAGCTCCTCGGCGAGCACCTCACGGACCTGTCGGCGTCGATCGCTGCGCTCAACGAGCTCCACGCCACTGCCACCGGCCGCACCCAGGAACTACTGGCTGCGATTGACCAGTCCACTGGCCTGCAACAGGATGCCCAGCAGTCCGCCCAGACCATCCTCGCCGGCCTGTCTGCCTCACACCAGGCCGTGATCGAAAGCACCACCCGGCTCAACGAGGTCTTCAGCGCCAGCTCCAGCCAGCTGAGCCAGGTCTTTGCCGACAGTGCCGGCCAGATCAACCAGGTCTTTGCCAGCAGCACCGAGCAACTCAGCCAGGCCCTCGCAGCTGGCACGTCCAGCCTGACCTCTACACTCGAGACCGGAGCGGCGAATCTCCATACAACCTATGAATCTGGTTCTGCGAAAATGGCTTCGACCTTTGAAACCAGTTCGACCAGCCTGGCTGCGACCTTCGACAGTGGCACCACCCGCATGGAGCAGATCCTGGCCGGTGGCTCGACCCAGATCGAGCAGCTCCTCGCAGCCAGCGCCGCCCAGGTCCAGGCCGCCGCTGCTGCCAGTGCCGTCCAGGTCAGTGAGACTTACGTCACCGGCGCCGATCGCCTGCAGGCTGCTTTCAATGCTGGCAGCGACCTCCTGAACAGCCGCTTCGCCGAGGGCTCGAGCCAGCTCCAGACTGCTTTCAGCGGGACGACGGAACAGTTTGCCAGTACGCTGCACACCAGTGCCATGGAAGTCCAGTCTGCCCTCTCCCAGGGCTCCGAACAGCTGCGATCGGTTTTTGCCCAGGGCCACGATCAGATGGAATTGGCGTTCCAGACCAGCGCCGACACCCTGACCCAGTCGCTCCTGTCCGGCAGCACGACGCTGCAGGACACCTATACCCAGAGCAGTACCCTGCTCACCGATTTGTTTGCCAAAGGCTCCAGCCAACTGCAGGTTGCGTTCGCCGGCACGACTGAACAGTTCGCCAGTTCCCTGCACACGAGTGCCATGGAGGTCCAGACCGCACTCGCCCAGGGATCCGAACAGCTGCGTGCCGTCTTTACCCAGGGCCATGATCAGATGGAACAGGCGTTCAAGACCAGCGCCGACACCCTGACCCAGTCGCTCCAGTCCGGCAGCACGACGCTGCAGGATTCCTACACCCAGAGCAGCACCCTGATCACCGACCTGTTCAACAAAGGCTCCAGTCAGTTGCAGGCTGCTTTCACCGGCTCAACCGAGCAATTCGCCAGCACGCTGCACACCAGTGCGGTGGAGGTCCAGTCCGCCCTGTCGCAGGGTTCGGAACAGCTGCGCTCGATCTTTACCCAGGGTTACGAAGAGATGGAATCGGCGTTCAAGAACAGCGCCGAGTCCCTGACCCAGTCGCTGACCACAGGCAGCACGAACCTGCAGGAATCCTATACCAGGAGCAACGCCCTGCTCACCGATCTGTTCAACAACGGCTCTTCAGCCCTGACCCAGTCGTTCTCCGCCGGCCAGGAACAGCTGATCCAGACGCTCAATGGTGCCACGGAGGCCCTCAGCCAGACCCTGGTCAAGAGCAGCGATATGGTCGAGCAGCTCAGGGCCATGATCGAATCGAGCCAGGCCGATGCCCAGCGCATCCGCGAGGAACAGGTCGCAGTCGAATCGCAGATCGGCGGCTACTTTGACCAGATGCATGTCCAGATCAACCGCCTCCAGGATGATCTCCAGGCCAATCTGGTTGATATTTTCGGCAAATACAATGACCTGACCCAGATGACATTGACCCAGTCGGACGAGCAGTACCAGGATCTGATGACCCGCCTGACAGATAGTTCCACCACCCTGATGAACACCCTCGACGACCAGGTTCGCGACCTGACGTTCCTGGTGCGCGATGTGACGTCGGAAATCGCCGGCCTCAACAAATCGCTCGATGTGTCGGTGCAGAATTTCGGCGAACAGATCCAGCTCAGCACCCAGTCGACTTTCCAGTCCTTTGACCAGGGCTTGTCTGACATCGTCGCCCAGCTGACCGACACCGTGCGCCTGATCGGTGATGCCGTCGACGACCTGCCTGGTGCGATCATCAGTGCCCGTGAAGTCCTGACCGACTCCAGTGCTGCGTCCGCCAGACCGTCAACGACCGCCTGAGTTGGGCTCCGTCATGCAGCCGGTGGTGTCCTTTACCCCAGCCCGCCTCCAGGCCCAGGTTGTTCTGACCCAGAACGCCCTGGGCTCTGCTCGTTTGAGCAGTCAGTCATCCACTCAGGCCCAGGTACCAGATGCGGTCCTGCGTCTGGTTCAGCAGGCCAGTCACAAACCAGCCCTGATCCAGCGGGCCATGGCTTACACGATCCCGACCAGCCAGCTCTCCGGCCTGGTCCCCTTGCTCGCCCGCGACGAAGACCCGGCCATCCAGCAGACGGCACAGCGGCTTCTGAGTCTTCGCCTGCGTCCACGTTTGGCTGATCCGATCTGGCAGCACTTGCAAAACGAGCCCGAACGCTTGATTTACAGCGAACTGATGCTCCAGCTCGCGCGCGATGTCCTGGCGGCCCACCACGGCCGGATCGCTGCCGACCTCGAGCCCAGCGTCGAGCTGGCCGCCCGCACGCTGGCCGAACACACTGGCGAGTCCCTGGCTGCTGCCGATTTTGCTGCGGCCAGCCGGCGCTATCTGGTCCATCACGCATGCACCCGCTATCCGGTCGCCGATGTGCTCAGACGCTTTCACCTCCATCTCGCCAGCCCCTGGGTCCGCGACCTGCTGATCGAGACGTTCAGCCAGGCCAATCAGACCAGCTTGGAAATGAACACCGCCATTTTGTCCGACTGGCTCGCCTTGACCACACCCCTGTCGTGGGCGGTGATCAACCATTATGGCGCAACGCTGCCAGCCGAGCGTTGGGATGACCGCATCGGCCGCCTGGTGGAAAAAACCTTGCTCGATCGTGCCAATCCGCTTGATCTTGACCCGGTAGATCAGGCCCCGCAAGCTGAAAAGGCCTTTGCCAGTGCTGTCGAGGCTGTTTTGACGCCACTGGCCGCCCGGCGCTTTTATTCCTGGCGCAAACTCGACAGCCTGCGTCGCCTGCTCGCAACCCCGCGCCAGATCGAGCTGCTCAGCCGTTTCCACTACCTGTTCCACGCGCCGGCCCAGCTCCTGACCCCGCAAACAGTGGTCATCCACCTGCCGCGTCTGGTCATTGTCCTGCGTCGCGGCGAACCGCATTTCTACCTCTATCCGACCAAGCTTTTTGCCGAGACACAAACCACGCGTCTGGAACAAGCCGTGATCCAAGCCAATTCGGCAGCAGATCGTGTGGAACAAGATCCTGCCGGCGAACAGGCATCAGACGCCGCTGCGAATTCAATCTCAGACCCTTGTGCAGAGACAGAACGTGCAGCTCGTCTCGCACCGGTCGACCCAGGCCTCTGGCCGATCGACCAGAGCCTTGTCATCCCCGCCCGCCAGGCTTTGCTCAACGAGCAAGATAAACGCCTCGACGAGCGCTCACTCGTCGATGAACTCGTCAACAATGAAAAAGTGAGCATCATCCAGCTTTTCCTGGACGATGCCCACTATCTGTTTGCACGGAAAATTTTCGAGGAAATCGCCTTCTTCGAAGGCCTGCGTCCGGATTGACCCGTCAAAAGCTGGCGCGAACGCTTTACCTGTGAGAGATCAGTGCAGGATCTGCCATTTACCGATCAGGGGCAATTCCTTGGCTTGTCCGTTGAGACCATTGACCAGGCCCATGATCGCCAGGACCAGCACGCCCAGGCCAAAGATCGGCGACAAGATCCAGCCGATGATCGGGATGATCGCGAGCACAATCGAGCCCAACGCGCTGACAATCAGCAGCACCAGGCCCTGGTTGGCATGATAGCGCGCATAACGCGACTCGGGGCAGATGATCAGGGGCAGGAAGAA
>DIGA01000034.1:8339-12956 GCA_002419365.1 Mageeibacillus sp. UBA5734
TAGCCCACTGAGTGTTGCTGCTGTCTCCGACTTTTGCACCGCAATGATTGCAGAATGTCGCATCATCTGCAATTTCCTTGCCGCACTTGCTGCATAATTTGGCCATATATGGCACCTCCTGTCGTGGCTTGGCATCCATCCTGCCAATTCCTGGATCTATTATCGCAAAAGTTACAGGATTTGTCAGCATTTATCACCCTATTCATAGTCGCGCGCTCCTCTCACGGTCCCCGCGCAGAGCACCTTGCACCCTGCTCAATCCTGATTAATCTTTTTACAAATCAACCGTTTCATGATATGCTGGTAGTGTCATCCCAGACCTTTCAATGACACAAATCCAGATCCCAGACAGCCACTGTCCACAACTGAAAGGAGGCAACATTTATGCTTAAAGATGTCCTCGGTGCCATGACCGGTGCCAACAAGAAACGGGAGAACCGCAAGATCGCCGCAGGTATCTCTGCCGGAGCACTCCTCGGTGCCATCGCCGGTATCCTCTTTGCCCCCAAGGCAGGCAAGGAAACCCGTGAAGACATCCGGGTCGGTGCCCAGATCGGTGCCGAAAAAGCCAAGGAAGCCGCCAGCCACGCCGCTGAATTCGCCAAGGAAAAGTACGGCGAGGCCAAGGATAAATACGAGGAAGTCAAAGACACCCTCAAGCAAAAGATCCATCACGAGACTGCCCCGACCCCTGAGGATGCCGCACCTGCCGCTGAAGAACCGGAGAAAACCGAATAACCTCCCGTTCTTCCAGATGAGAAAGGAGGCGTCCGTATGGTCGTCACAATTGATCTGCTGTCGGTCCTGACAGGCCTTCTGATCATAGCCGGCGTCGTCTTGGCCGTCTATCTGGTCATCGCCATTGCCCGCCTGGTCAAGGTCCTTGGCAAAGTCAACACCCTCCTCGGCCAGATCGACGCACCTGTCACCGAGACCATTCGCCAGTTGCCTGATCTGATCAGCAAAGTCGACCGGATCAGCGCCCACGTCGAAACCATCACCGACTCCGCCAAAACATCCGTCCCCACCGTCCTGGATGACGTCCAGACCGTCACCGGCACCGTGCGCGAAAGCGTCACCAGCGTCGGCGCAGCCGTCCACGACGTCTCAGACGGCGTCCACGGCTTCTTCGCCGGATCCTCCGGGACCGCCGCCCACATCGGTTCGATCATGAGCATCGTCTCGACCATCATCGAAATCATGGGCCACATTTTCCCGAAGAAAACCACCAAGCGCCGCCGCCGCTAAGGACACGCTACAACCGCAGCAGGGATTAATCATTCAACATACATTGAAGCCTGGCACTTGGGGAAGACCCATCGCCAGGCTTTTTCCTATCGTCCGATCAGGACGACGACGGAGCGGGGGATCATTTTCAGCTGGGGGCCGGTGATTTTCATCAGGACAGGGTCGTCGATGATGTCTTCGCCCGGGGGCAGGCCGGAGTCGACGGCCAGGTGCCAGCGCAGGCGGCCGGGGAGGCGGGGAATTTGCAGGGTGGCGCTTTCCCAGTGGGCGTTGATGGCGACGTAGACGATGTCGTCGCAGTCGTGCTCGGTGTCGAGACCGGTGAACATGACGGCGACGGTGCGATTTTCTGGCGAGGGGTCGAGGTACCAGGCTTTGACGCCGTGTTTGCTGAAGGCAGGCAGGCCGCAACGCGCGGCTTCGGTGCCGTTGCGCAAGGCGGGGTGTTTCCTGCGCAGGGCGATCAGTTTCTGGACGAAATGGAACAGGCCCTGGTTTTTGGCCAGGTCGTCCCAGTCGAGCCAGCTGATGGCATTGTCCTGGCAATAGGGATTGTTGTTGCCATGCTGTGTATTGCCGAATTCGTCACCAGCCAGGAGCATGGGTGTGCCGCGGCTGCAGAGGAGGACGGTCAGGGCATTGCGGACGAGACGGCTTCTGAGGCGGTTGATCTCCGGGTTGTCGGTTTCGCCTTCTGCGCCGCAGTTCCAGCTGTTGTTGTGGTTTTCGCCGTCGGAATTGCCCCAGCCATTGGCCTCGTTGTGTTTTTCGTTGTAGCTGTAGAGGTCATGCAGGGTGAATCCGTCATGGCAGGTGATGAAATTGACCGAGGCGTTTTTGCCGCGGTGGAGGGGGTCGTAGAGATCGTGCGAACCGGCCAGGCGATCGGCGACGATCGCGGCCAGGCCGCTGTCGCCCTTTAAAAAGCAGCGCAGATCGTCGCGGTAGCGGCCGTTCCATTCCGACCAGCGGCTCCAGTGTGGGAAACTGCCGACCTGATACAGGCCACCCGCATCCCAGGCTTCGGCGATCAGCTTGACATTGGCCAGGATCGGGTCATAGGCCAGCATTTGCAAAAGCGGCGGCTTGCTCATCGGGGAGCCGTCTTCGTTGCGGCCGAGAATCGAAGCCAGGTCGAAGCGGAAGCCATCGACCCGGTATTCTGTGACCCAGTAGCGCAGGCATTCGATGATCATCTGCTGCACGACCGGATGATTGCAGTTCAGGGTGTTGCCGCAGCCGCTGAAATTGTAGTAATGGCCATCGGGGCTGAGCATGTAGTAGACGTTGTTGTCGAAACCCTTGAATGAAATGACGGGACCATTCTCATTGCCTTCAGCCGTGTGGTTGAAAACGACGTCGAGGATGACCTCTATGCCATGCTCATGGAAATGGCGGACGAGGTTTTTCAGCTCGATGCCTTCACGGTTGTATTCGAGACTGGCCGTATAGCCGGTGTTGGGGGCAAAAAAACTGACCGGGTTATAGCCCCAGTAATCAAGCAGCTTGGTCCCTTTGTATTCACGTACGTCGCGCATTTCGTCAAATTCAAAAATCGGCATCAGTTCGACGGCATTGATCCCGAGTTCCTTGAGGTAGGGGATCTTTTCGCTCAGGCCGGAAAAGGTGCCGGGATCGGTGACGCCGGACGATTCGTGCCGGGTGAAGCCGCGCACATGGAGTTCGTAGATGATCAGATCCTGCATCGGGATCTGGGGGTTGCGGCTGTGGCCCCAGTCGAAATCATTGGCAACCACGCGGGATTTGTAATGGCAATTGGAGAGCGCACGTTCGCCCCATTTGCTCTGGCCGGTCACAGCTTTGGAGTAAGGGTCGATCAGAAGGCGGGTCGGATCGAAGAGGTGGCCACGGCTGGGGTCATAGATGCCATCGACGCTGAAGGCGTATTCGAATTCCTCGATGTCGAGGCCGAAAACAATCATGGAGTAGACATAACCGATGCGGTAATTTTCCGGAAAGGGGATGACAGCGAAGGGCTGGCATTGCTCGCGATGGAAGAGGACCAGGCTGATGGACGAGGCATTCTGCGAGTGGACGGTGAAACTGACTCCACCCGGCAGGACGACTGCCCCATTTTCCAGGAAAAAGCCCGGACGGACTTTGAAACCAGCCACTTCGTCGAGCGGGACGAGGTTGTGGCCAAGGCCGCGGGCATAGCTTTCATAATTGACCAGGTTCGAAAGATCGTGGAAGTTCATGGTTTCCTCGCGTTTGACCGGTTCCTGGTCCCCAGCCCAAAGCACGGGTCCAGATGTCAAAATGATAGACCTGTCCAGAGTAGGTGTCAATTTTTCTGGCGAATCTGTCAGTTTTGCTAAACCAGATGACAAATTNNTTACACGTGATCAAATCGTATATAATCATTCTTAAGAACGTACCGGAAAGGGAAGGGCTTGTCCATGATTAAAGTCGCAATCTGTGATGACGATCCGATCTTCCTCAAATTGCTGGAGCAGATGATCGAGCAGATCGCTCGTTCATCCGGCCAGTTTGTCGAGTTTGTCGAATTCCAGGCCGGCGAACCATTGATGCATTATCTGAAACAGAACCAGAATCACGTGGATATCCTCTTCCTGGATATCATGCTCGGTGGCAACACCAATGGCCTTGATTTCGGCCAGATGATCCGCGAGCGCTATCCATTCATTCAGACGATTTTCGTATCTGCCGATATTGATTATTCGTTGGACGTTTTTGACCTGGAGGCCGTCTACTTCCTTAACAAACCAGTATCCAGCGACCGCCTGGGCCGGGCCTGGGACATGGCCCTGCGCAGGATCAGCTCGCAGAAGGCATCCTTCCTCAGGATCAACAGCCGTGGCCACCACCTCAATGTCCCGTACAAGGACATCATGTACCTCGAAAGTGAGCGCCGGATCATCATCGTCCACCGCACGGCCAATGAGCATCAGTTCTATGCTCAGCTCGACGAGGTTGAGCAGCTCGTGCCCGACTCCTTTATCCGGATCCACCAGAGCTACCTGGTCAACATGCACTACATCACCAGCCTGGCCAAGGGACGCTGCCAGATGCTCGACGGCATGGTCATCCCGATCGCCCAGAAAAGGCGGGCCATCGCCCGCCGCAGTTACCTGCAGTTCATCAAAGAACAGGCCGCAGCCAACCTGGCGGGTGCCACCTCCTGAACGAGAGACCTGCAGAGGCTCACTTATGAGCCGAATGTCATTTCAAGTGCGTTATTTAGTAACAATAGCATTTGACAGTTGGCAGACAGCCGCATAAAATTCCCATGAAACGGCTCGTCGCATACGGTATCTGAACAGAAGGCCAGGCCAGCCGATCGAATTTATAGCAAAGAAGTGATTAGTGTGAAAACAAAACGACGAA
>DIGA01000003.1 GCA_002419365.1 Mageeibacillus sp. UBA5734
TCAGGACACACTGTCGGAGCACTTTATTGGAAGATCTTGGCATGACCTGAAAAAGCCTCTGCTGCAGGGTTTTCGAGACCCATATGATTAGTACCGTTTTGGTAGACCGACCCCAATCGTGGAACTTTCCATCCAAGGTGCCAGACCTACGGCCACCCCTGGCACTGGATCGTGAAATTTCCGCCTGCGGGGCCAGGGGTGGCGTGAGGGATGGTCCTTTCGTGGATTCTCCTGCCAAAGGATCTAACGCATGGTTTGAGCGTTTGGTCAAATCGAGCTTTTCCAGCCTGTAAAACCAGGTGATTTTGAAATATGTTTCTACCGCACTATCATTTCTTGCTTGCTACACGCAATTTAAATACGTTATAACGCCATTTGTGCCCTGTCAAAGGCAATAATATTCATGCATATTGCCAATTTTTGCAATTTAATCAAATCGATCTTGCAAAATTGCTTGACTTCTCCATTGCGATCGTTTATTCTGAATCCATCAAAGCAAGGGCGCTGACCTCCACCGGTCGAGCGCCCTTTTTGTTTTGAAAACCAACTAAGCCAAGCAGAATAAACGCATCTGCGAGGTGCCTGTTACAGGCTGCCTCTGGTTTCGTGCACCCTGCTGGCCAAGGCCATGATGGCCAATCAAAGAAAGGGGTATGAGCCATGAAGAAACTCGAAATCGTCATCAAGCCTGAACGTCTGGAGATCCTCAAAGCCATTCTCGAGGAAGCGGACGCCACCGGTGTGATGATCAGCAACGTGATGGGGTACGGCAACCAAAAGGGTATCACCGCCCTGTACCGCGGCACCCGCTACACCGTCAATTTCCTGCCCAAGGTCAAAGTCACGACTATTACAGATGACCTCAAAGCAGAAAAGCTGATCGATCAGATCTGCAACCAGTTGCCTCAGGGCGAAGCTGGCGACGGCAAGATTTTTGTCACTGAAATAGCTGACGTGATCCGCATCCGCACCGGCGAACGAGGCGAAAAGGCCTTGTAAGCATCTGAGCAAGCCGCCCTCCGCGGGCACTGTGAATTGAGAAAGGATGGTTTTTGTGGAAGATTTGACCATGACTGTAGAAACTTTGGCAAAAAATGCCGATATCCTCTGGACCTTGATTGCTGCTATTCTCGTCTTTTTCATGCAGGCCGGATTTGCCATGGTGGAGACCGGTTTCACCCGGGCCAAGAACGCTGGCAACATCATTATGAAGAACACGATGGACTTTGCAGTCGGCTCTTTGCTTTTCCTCCTCGTCGGCTACGGTATCATGTTCGGCGACAAATTCATGGGCTTGTTTGGCACCACTGGATTCATCGATCCAACAACCATTGGTGACAGCTATTTCATCTTTTTCCAGACAGTTTTCGCCGCAACCGCAGCGACGATCGTCTCCGGCGCCATGGCCGAACGCACCAAGTTCAAATCCTACCTGATTTATTCAGCCGTAATCACCCTGATCATTTACCCGATTGTCGGCGCCTGGACTTGGGGCGGTGGCTGGCTCGCCAGCCTGGGCTTCCATGACTTTGCCGGTTCGACTGTTGTCCACTCTGTCGGTGGCTGGGCAGCCCTGATGGGCACCATCATCCTCGGTCCCCGCATCGGCAAATTCAATTCCAAAATGAAGCCGCGGGCCATTCCTGGCCATAGCCTGACCCTGGGCGCACTCGGTGTCTTCATCCTTTGGTTCGGCTGGTTCGGTTTCAACCCTGGCAGCACGGTCGCCCTCGTCCCGGAAATCGGCGACATCGCCATGACCACCAACCTGGCTGCAGCAGCCGGCGGCGTCAGCGCCATGTTCATCTCCTGGCTCAAGTTCAAAAAGCCTGATGTCGGCCTGACCCTCAACGGCGTCCTCGGCGGCCTGGTTGCCATCACGGCTGGTACCGCTGCAGTCAGCAACATCGGTGCCATCCTCATCGGTCTGATCGCTGGTTTCATCATCGTCTTTGGTGCCTGGATCCTGGAAAATATCTTCCACATCGACGATCCGGTCGGTGCCGTCCCGGTTCACCTGATGAACGGTGTCTTTGGAACCCTGGCCGTTGGCCTCTTCGCCATCCCAGATAATTTCGGTGGCACCGCTTCTGGCTTATTCTATGGTGGCGGCCTCGATCTCTTCATCTCACAGCTCACCGGTGTCCTGGCCGTTGGCGTTTGGACATCCCTGACCGCAGGCGCCCTGTTCCTGATCCTCAAGCACACCGTCGGCCTGCGCGTCTCTCCCGCCGAAGAACTCGAAGGACTCGACCTCCGCGAGCACGGCTCCGAAAGCTATCCGGATTTCATGGTCAAGGGTTGAGCGGACCGTCCGCCGTTTCAACAACACCCCTCCAAGACCATGTGACCAAAAACGGATAAACCGTTTTCCGGCAAAGACCCTCTGGCCGTAAGGCTGGAGGGTCTTTTGCCAAAAACAGACCCGGTCCGTTTATGCACCGTTTATACGGAAACCGCTCGTTTTCTGCATATTTGGTGCATAAACGGACCGGGTCCCTTATCTAATCAAATACAGCAGTCGACATGACGAGTTTTGCCTGGTAGCCTTTGTCGGCGAGGGCGTGCATGATGGTGTCGCGGTGTTCGTAGCCGAAGGCTTCGAGAGTGACTTTGAGTTCGACGGCCATGTTGCGGTTGATGCTGACGAACTGGTTATGCTCGAGGCGGATGATGTTGCCTTTCTGTCGGGCGATGATGTGGGCGATGCGCTCGAGCTCACCGGGCCGGTCGGGCAGGAGCACGGAAAAGGTAAAGACGCGGCCGCGGTTGATCAGGCCGTGCTGGACCAGAGAAGCCATGGTGATGACGTCCATGTTGCCACCGGACAGGATCGAGACCACACGCTTCCCCTTGAAGCCTAAGTGGTTCAGGGCTGCGACGCTCAATAGGCCGGCATTTTCAACGATCAGTTTGTGGGTCTCCATGACGGTCAGGAAGGCATCGATCAGCTCGATGTCATCGATCGCCAGGAAGCGGTCAACATGATCCCTGACATATGGAAAAACAAGATCGCCCGGCGTTTTTACGGCCACGCCATCGGCGATCGTGTCGATGTGGCTGAGCGTGCAGATCTGGCCCTGCTCGACCGACCATTTCATCGAGGCGGCACCACTTGGCTCGACGCCGATGATTTCGATTTCCGGGCGCAGGATCTTGGCCAGTGTGGCCACCCCGGCGGCCAGTCCACCCCCACCGATCGGCAGGATGATGGCATCGGTTTCAGGCAAATCAGCCAGGATTTCAAAGGCGATCGTCCCCTGACCCGAAGCGACATCGAGATCATTGAACGGATGGACAAAGGTATGGCCCTTTTCCTGGGCCAGCTCCAGCGCATGGGCATAGGCTTCGTCATAATTTTCGCCGAAAAGGACCACCGTCGCGCCATAGGATTTCGTGTTATTGACCTTGACCAGCGGCGTGGTCTGCGGCATGACGATCGTGGCCTTAAGCTTTTGCAGCTGGGCGGCCAGGGCGACACCCTGCGCGTGGTTGCCAGCCGATGCCGTGATCAGGCCGCGCTTTTTCTGCTCAGCCGGCAGGCGGGCAATCTTGACAAATGCACCGCGCACCTTGTACGCACCAGTCAGCTGCAGGTTTTCCGGCTTGAAATAGACTTGGTTGCCGGTCAGGCGCGTGTAATGGCGGCTGTATACGAGCGGGGTTTTGGTGATGACCGGCTCCAGGATCTGGCGCGCCTCGGCAAAGGCATCCAAATTGAGCGAAACTAGATCAGACATGGCACTTTCCTCGAATCTTATCCTTCAAGGATCATATATCCGAATGGCTTCAGGGTCAAATCTGGCCAGAGGTCCGAAGCGGCGACCTTGCGACTGCGGCGGGAAAAATTGATCAGCACCGTGACGCGGTTGTCGTCTTTGACCCGGCTGAAGGCAAGCAAGGTGCGGGTGGTGACAGGCAAAATCTCGACCGGTCCACCGGCAGTGCCATTCCAGAGGGCGCGATTCTGGTGCTTCAACCGGGCCAGTTCGCGGTAGAAATCCGCCAGGGCATAGGTCCCCCAGTTGATCGGATCTTTCTCGAAAAATTCCAGCCGCTTGTCCAGGCCGGATTCCTGGCCACTGTAGATCAGCATCATGCCGGGTAAGGTCGCGGCCAGGACAGCATAGGCCTTGAAGGCAGGTCCATAGAGTTCTTCATCATGGGCCACCCAGGTGTTTTTGTCATGATTGGTTGTAAAGCGCATGCGATAGGCATCGGCAGGGTATGCGACCGGTGGCCGGGTGACCAAGCGCTTGAGATCCAGGACAGATGCCTCACCTTGAGCCATCCGCGTCATCAGGTCATAAAGGTCCCAGTCATAGGTCATATCAAACGCGGCGCGGTGCAGCTCCGGTGTCGACCACTCCGCCAGCATGAACACTGGCTTGATTTTTTCCAATGCGGCCCGAGCCTGTTCCCAGTAGGCTGTCGGCAGCAGCCCCGCCACGTCACAACGATACCCATCGATATCGGCCTCACGAATCCAGTAGAGCAGCGCATCGGTCATGGCGTCCCATAAGGCTGGCTGGCGATAATCAAGGCCGACGACATCGGTCCAATGCTCTTCCGGAGCGGTTTCGTCGTGGCGATAAACGTAACTATGGATCTGGCCAGCTGCATTTTTCAAATACCAGTCCGGATGCTCGGTAACCCAGACATGGTCCCAGGCGGTGTGATTGGCAACCCAGTCGAGAATCAGGTACATCCCCAACCGATGGACCTCACGCACCAGTTCACGCAGGTCCTCCAAGCTGCCAAAATCCGGATTGACCGCCTTGTAGTCACTGACCGCATAGTTGCTACCCAACGTCCCTTTGCGCTCCACCACACCGATCGGATTGATCGGCATCAGCCAGAGGATATCTACGCCCATGTTCTTGAGCCGTCCTAGCTGGGGCAGGATTGCCCGCAACGTGCCCTCCGGCGAAAACTGGCGTACATTCAGTTCATAAATGACTGCGTTTCGGGACCAGTCAGGATGCTGGACACGGGAGACGATCTTTTTCATACCACAACCTCCGGCAAAACGAGATACCCTCATCTTACGCCTGGCCCCTCTTTCGTGCAACCGGTTGCAGAGCCATCTTCTCGCACCACAGCAAAAACCGCCTTCTCGCAATGGGGCGAAAAGGCGGTTGTTATGAACCCCGGACAGGGGCTTGGTCCAGAACAGCCGTTTCCTGTCTGCTCTCAGATCTTCTCAGGTTTTCTCAGATTTTTTCGATGACGTCGAGGAAGGCTGTGATCGGCTGGTCGCCGAGCAGCTCGTGCTCGCCATTGATGACGATCTTTGGCACGCCGCTGACGTTGTATTTGATCGAGAGCGGGACGAAGGTGTTGGCTTCGATCATGTCGGCCTTGATTCTGGGGTTTTCGAGCGCCAGACGATGGGCCGTGATGACGGCACCGGGGCAATGGGGGCAGCTGAGGGTGACGAAGACCTGGATGTGGATGTCTTTGTCGATCTTCTGGATCCGCTTGAGGATGTCTGCCGGCAGTTCCTGGCGTTCGCCAGAGACCTCGAGCAGGGCGCCGAGGAACGAGTTGATCTCGTAGCCACCCGGGATGCCGAAGAAGCGGATATTGGTGTCGTTGCCGTCCTGATCGAGCATGACCACGGCCGGGACCATTTCGATTTTGTATTCGGCTGCTTTTTCCGCGTCGGTGACCAGATTGTAGCGGGTCATTTTCAGCTTGGGATTGAGTTCACAGATTTCCTCGATGAACTGATGGGCGTCGTGGCAGGATTCACATTCGATTTCCTGGGTGAAGAAGACGACTTTGACGTCGTTCTTGAGGCCATCAAGGATCTGGGCGAGCTGTTTACGGATGTTGTCGTCAAAAAGTGCCATGGTTCATACCTCCTGAAGGTGTTGGCTGTTGTTTTCCGGTCCAGGACCGGCTGTCGTGGATTACGGATAAGATCAGAAATTGGGATTGCTGAGGATATAATCGGTCGCCGAGAGCGCAGCCTTGGCTGCGTCACCACAGGCGATGATGATCTGTTTATATGGTACATCGGTCACGTCACCGGCGGCGAAAATGCCTTCCTTATTGGTGCGGCCGAATGCATCGATGACGATCTCGTCCAGTTCGTTCATATGGAGCAGACCCCGGGCCAGTTCGCTGTTCGGGATCGAGCCGACTTCAACAAAAATGCCGTCGGCCGGAATGTCAATCTGGGCACCTGTTTCGCGGTTCTCGACTGCAACACTTTCGACCGTTGTGGATCCGTGAATCTCTTTGACCACATGCCCGAGGAGCACCTCCACATTGTCAAAATGCTTGAGCTTGTCAACCAGGACCTTGTCTGCCTTGAGCCGGTCACGACGCTGGACGACGGTGACGTGGGTCGCGATGCGGGCCAGGTCAATGGCTGCACCGATCCCGGCATTGCCGCCGCCGGCAACAACGACCTTCTTGTTCTTGTAGAACGGGCCGTCGCAGATGGCACAGTAGGTGACGCCGTGGCCGGTGAATTCTTTCTCTCCCGGGACATTGAGCTTCCTGGGCAATTTGCCGGAGGCGACGATGATTGTCTTGGTCTTGAAAATCCGGCCATCATCGAGGATCACTTCCTTATAAAGGCCATCCTTGATAGACTTGACCGTCGTATTGTTTTCAAAATCGATCCCGAACTGCATCACCTGGTCATGGAACTTGTCAGCCAATTCGACACCGTTGATGTAGCGGTAACCAAGGTAATTTTCAATTCCGGCTGTATCAGCCATCTGTCCGCCCACTTGACGGGTGATCAGGCCAGTCGACATGCCTTTGCGCAGGCAATACACTGCAGCTGTCATGCCAGCTGGTCCGCCACCAATGATGATGACGTCGTAAATCTTGTCTGATGCAAATGCGTTGAATTTCTGTTCGCCGACGAAAAGGCTGGAAGAAAGATTGAAATCCATTGGGACACCTCGTTTGCTCGTTACGTTCCTGACTATACCTGACATTCAGCCATCCAACCGTGACAAAATCGCACAAGCGTTGTTCTGGCGGAATCGTTTGAGATGGTTCGGGGTATAATGATAGTGTGCCCAAACACCCTTTCATTTGACAAGTCCTTTTGTTACTGCACCATGAATAATCTGCCGGTTATCCGGCGGGAGGTCAGCCATGAAGAAAGTCTGTGCAGTCTGGATCGTCTTGCTGTTTGTCTTCCTGCCCTTGGCGGCCCCTGTCCAGGCGGTCATTTCCACTGACACCTCCGGTGACTGGCCTGGCGTTATCGACCAGCAGCCTGCGGCACCGTTCGATTATGATTTCCAGGCACCTTCTGCCGACTGGCTTGATTTTGTAGCTGGTGAGACTCCCGCCACATTCGCCGCGGATAAAATCCACTATGAACTGGCGGACTCCGTGATCGAGATCGACAGCCAGGTTACGAGTCAATTGGCCACAGCCGGCCAGCTGCTCTCTGGCGCGACCAAACCGTTGCAGCGGCCGGACAAAATCATTGCCGCAGGCGGCTACATCGCACAGGATCTCCTCCAGCAGGCCGCCCAGGCGCGCGGCCGTTCCGTCGAAAACGGCTCCATTTTTGTCGACACCACTGCGGGCACAGCATTCAAAGTCGTTTCACCGTCCACGTTTACCGGCGCATTTGCCACCAATGAAACACTCAGCGACCTTGTCAAACCGTTGGAAAACACCTACAGCGTCGCCCGGCCGCAGCTCCATGAAGTCATCAATAATTTCGAGCTCGAGGAAGACACGATCCGCCTGACCCGTGGCAACATCAGCGGCTTTGCCCCTGGCATCGAGCAAAGCCTGGTCTTGCCGGGGCTGGCCCAGCCGCAAGCTTTCGGCGATGCGCTGAAGGATTTCAAATACCTCTCCGATGATCCTTTCATCAAGCTCCAGTTCACCGACCAGACGCTGGAGGCCAATCTGGGTGGCGGCGGCAAAGTCCAGGTCACCGTCAGTGGCGGCCTCGGCATCGAGGACATCGACCTCACCGGCCGTTATTCCGGATTTGATGGCTACCGGATCGAACTCACCCTCCGGCAGGAGAGCTATCTGGTCGTTGAAATGGGGGCCACTGTCAAGCAGGAGGTCTACATCCCCCTGCTCGGCCTCGACATTCCCTTTGGCGTTGGCCGGATTTCCGGCGGCATATTTGCCGTCATCGGGCTCGATGGCAGCCTGAGTCTGGAAATCGAGGCCCGTGACTACACCGAAACCACCATGGGTGTCCGGGGCGGAACCAAGTTCTATGTCCCGACCAGTGTCAAGCCGATTTTCCAGCAGGGCTTTACCAGTGACGGCGATGTCGACCTCAATGGCGACATCGATGGCTACCTGAAATTCGGCCCGATGATGGGCCTGGAGCTATTTGGTTTTGATCTGGTTGGCGCGGGCGTTTTCCTTGGCGCCGGGGTTCATGTCCAGGCGGACAACAAGATGCTCGACGTCAACCTCTACGGCTTGTTCAATGTCTACGTCAAGCTGGCCGGTGAAAATTTCAACCTGGCCAATTACAAGCCGACGATCCTCCGTCGACGCCAGGCCAATACCCTAGGCTACCGGATCAAGGTCGTCGAGGCGTTCATTTCACCTGGCCTGGTGGGCGGGTCGATCGAAAAGCAGGTCTCAGCGGCACCACCCAAATTTGAGGTCGCCCAGGGGCTGGAATACCGGATTCTGGTCGTACCGGACGGTGTGTTCTTTGATCCGAATGACGTCGCGTCGGTCAATCAGACTGAGATCCGCAAATACCCTGCCACCGGCTATGCCACCACCAATGGCGAAGGCGAATTTTACCAGCACGATCCGCAGATGCTGTACCACAAAGACCAGGTGATCATCGAATTCCGGGTCAATGGCGAGTCGTACTATTCCAATCCCGCAACACCTACCCTGCCCTTCTCTTCGTTTACCATCGCCAAGGCTGATTCTTTCAACGATTTCGTCACCGGCCAGGTCAATCCGATCCGCTCAATCAACTGGGAGGCTCCGGCCGATGCGCCTCCCGAAGATCAGTACCAGTGGACGTATTGCAGCGGGGCCCTGGTCAATCTCAGCCAGTACCTGAGCCTCAACTACAACCAGCATGTCCCGACCGGCCACCTGGCCCGGGCCATGACGGATGAATGGGGCAATTTCGACACGAGAAAGCCGCCGGTCTCGCTGATCACGGGCCTGCCGATCAGCAATGATGGTTTTGATGTCCATGAAACGCCCTCCAACTGGGGCAATATGGTCGGTTACGATGTCAGCCTCAATTACCACGAGGCCACGACCACAGGCAAGGTCCCGGTCCACACAACGCTCGAGATCAGCTTCGACCGCACCATCCAGCAAGTGCCCGGCTCCTTCAAAACCTATGAGGAAAACGGCAAGATCATCAACCAGGTGCAATACGACGAATCGATCTGGATCGTCAATCCAAATGGCACCCGCACCGTCACATCAGACGAATTCCGCTATAACCGGGTCGTCTTTTCCACTCAGGATCTCGGCCGTGACACCGATTACCGCAAGGAAACCGACCTCGTGCGCAATTATCAGTGGGTTTTTGGCGAAAGTGGCAAGCAGCTGATCCCTTTGCTCGACAGTGAGGGACGCGAGACAGGGGCCGCGCTCTTTAAAGAGCGCGTGACGGTCGAATGGGTCTGGCAGGCCCATCCCAATCCAGTCACGATCACCAGCGCTGACCATACGACGGTCAACCAGCAGGGCGGCACATTCCCTGTGACCGCCAGCGGGTTTGCGCCTTTCCGGTTCACCCTGGCCGGCGCGCCAGCGGGTATCCAGATCGGAGCCAGCAACGGCCAGATCCAGATCCCGGCCAGCCTGGACCCAGGGGACTACACCTTCACCATTCGGGCTGAAGAGGACCGATCCAAGGCGGTCAAATCACCTTTCATCAATGATCCCTATCAGGGCCATGCACCCTCACTGCCGGATGAACAGGTCTTCACCCTGACTGTCAGCAACGAGCCCGGTGCCACGAAACCGACCGAGACCAGCGAAGCCACCTCCGCGACCCGGCCGACTTCACTCACGCCATCGCCGACGCCGGTACCTACACCCACACCATCGCCGACGCCCGAGCCAACACCGACGCCTGTCCCGCGCACGCCGCCGGAAATCGCGGACGCCGACCACGACTATACCTTTGTCAAGCTGATCGGCAGCGGCGACTACGAGGTCCAGATCGAGGCAGATGGCAGCGAGCCCATCAGCTGGTCACTAGAGCGGCGCAGCGAGCGGTATCCCTATCCGGAGACAGCCACGATCGATGAAGAGACCGGCTTGCTGACTCTGCGTGACGGCATGGATCCGGGAACGTACTATTTCGTTATCCGCGCCAGTAACGACGTCGGTTCAGATACCCAGGAATGCACAGTCAATTATCTCGAGCTGGTCCGGCCCACCCTGCCTCTGCCGACCTTACGCCCAATGGCAACGCGTTCGGACGAGCTGGACCCAGTTCAAGTTGACTCCGCTTCACAGCTGGTACAGCTGGCCACCCAGCCCGGTGGATCAAACTGGAGCCAGACATTGCCCTTTGTCAAATCACCAGAGTTCGATTTCAACGCTGAAAACCAGCCTCGGGAGATCACCCTTGCCCTGCCACTCAATGCAGCAACGATTCGCTATGATCATCCTCAGGATGTCTACACACTCGACCGTGACACCATCAATGGTTCCGACTACGTCCACTGGCACGCCTGTCCCGGTGTCATGACACCCCATGACTCCGGCGTTGGTATCATGATCTTCGACGAAGCGCCCCAATGCGACAATTACCATTATTTCGACAAAGGTGTCATCCCACCCGGCCTGCAGGACAAGCTCGAAAACGTGATCCGCGACCAGGCCAACCTGTTCAATCCGAACGACTTCTTCCTCGGCGCACCCCTCAATCGCCAAGATCTGATCGAATCGATCGACGCATTCGTGATCAATCCTCTCGACAGCGTGACCTATCTCGATTATGGTTCGATCCTCGATGCTCTGGCCGGCCAGGGCAACGGCACCTTTGATGTTGCACTGGATGACAGCACCGGAACCTTTGTCGCCGGCGAGCTTTTTGTAGGTCTCAAAGACGCCTCGCAAGCAAGCCTCGCCTTCATCCAGACTGGTGCAACGATTGCCTTCGCCGGCAAGGACGTTCAAGGCGTCGATGCTGACGCCGCGCTATCGATTTTCGATTTCGGTTTCGCAATCGGCGCCTTGCACGAAAAAGAGATGCTTTCCGCAGCAGGCCTGACCGAAGCTGCAGGCGATGCCTTTGTCTACAGCTTTGGCTATCACGGCAACCTGCCTGGTATCGCGACGTTTGCCATCGAAACCGACTTCGAAGAAGGTCAGAAGGTCCACGTCTACCGCTACGAAGCTCAAGATGACCTGGCCTCCAGCGGCTCAGCCCTGCCCTTCACCCTGATCGCCAGTGATGTAGCAGTCGGCCAGGGCGGCCTCGTCACGTACAAAAACAATACGATGTCGGAGTACCTCGTGACGACCAAGAAGCTCGACGGCGCGGACGTGAGCGAGATGGTTGCGCTGCAGGACGGCGGCGCGAAAAAGCCGATGACCAGTTGGATCATCGGCGGTGTGGCGGTTGTGCTATTGGCTGGCGCTGGGGTTGTGGTTTGGCGGAGGAGACGAGTGTAGCGTGCCAGGTTACAGTTGAGGAAATTATTTCACATAAACTCTGCAAGGCAGCAAGCTCAGGCAACAATGAAAATTCACCAAGTAATTTCCTCTGGAGTAGCATGGCACCGGGTTTACAGAGCTAATTTCCGATATTTCCTACGGCGTGCCAGGTCATGTTTGGGGAAATATCAGAGTGCTCACTTCAGAATGTCGCAAGTTCAAGCATCTTAAGGGAATGTCAAAGAATTTTCCTCTTGAGTGGCCTGGCACCGGAGTCTACACACTCAGGATATCTACACACGGGACCGTGACACCCTCAATGGCGCCCATTACGTCCACTGGCACGCCTGTCCCGGTGTCATGACACCCCACGATTCCGGTGTCGGTATCATGATCTTCGACGAAGCGCCCCAATGCGACAATTACCATTATTTCGATAAAAGTACCATCCCACCTGGCCTGCAGGACAAGCTCGAAGACGTCATCCGCGACCAGGCCAACTTGTTCAATCCAGACGATTTCTTCCTCGGCGCGCCTCTCGATAGCCAAGATCTGATCGACTCAATCGATGCGTATGTGATCAACCCCCTCGATAGCGTGACCCATCTCGATTATGGTTCGATCCTCGATGCTTTGGCTGGCCAGGGCAACGGCACCTTTGATGTCGACCTGGACGACAGCACCGGAACCTTCGTCGCCGGCGAGCTGTTTACCGGACTCAAGGAGACCCCGAAAGCAAGCCTCGCCTTCAACCAGCCTGGCGCAACGATTGCCTTCGCCGGTAGGGACGTCCAGGGCGTCGATGCTGATACCGCGCTATCGATTTTCGACTTCGGTTTCGCCGCTGGCGCCTTGAACGAAAAAGAGATGCTTTCCGCAGCAGGAATGACCGAGTCCGCAAGCGATGCCTTTGTCTACAGCTTTGGCTATCACGGCAACCTGCCTGGTATCGCGACGTTTGCCATCGAAACCGACTTCGAAGAAGGTCAGAAGGTCCACGTCTACCGCTACGAAGCTCAAGATGACCTGGCCTCCAGCGGCTCAGCCCTGCCCTTCACCCTGATCGCCAGTGATGTAGCAGTCGGCCAGGGCGGCCTCGTCACGTACAAAAACAATACGATGTCGGAATACCTCGTGACGACCAAGAAGCTCGACGGCGCGG
>DIGA01000024.1 GCA_002419365.1 Mageeibacillus sp. UBA5734
ATCAGGTCATAGGGGATTGTCTGCCCGGGCTTGAACCGGATGCAGCTTTTACCCATGTCGAGCTTGCCCGGAACCCCGTCGGCGTAGGCGGCCGTAAACCAGTCCAGCTGTCCGGGCAGGGCATAGAGAGCCATGTGGTACAGGGCAATGTGGTTTTTCTGGGCCGCCAGGCTGACAAAGGGCAAAGCCTGCCTGGGATCGACGTGGTAGCCAGGCGGGTAGATGGCATGGGGCACGACATAAGTGATCATGCCGTAGGCCATGGTTTCCTCGAGTTCTGAAGGCAGGTTGGCGCGTAAAATCTCGCGCAGACGGGTCACACTTTCACGTTGATGATCCGGCAGGGCGGCGAGGTACTCCTCCGGGGTATTGGCCTGGATCTGCATAGGCATGACCTCCAGAAATCAAAATCGCCCAGCCTGGTGGATGATTGGCCGGGCTGGGCGACTTCTCTGCGGGACAGGTGTGCTAGCGGATGTCGCTGGCGAAAGCCCGGACCGGACTGCCATCCGCACCCGGAATCAGGAGCGGCACAGCGCAGAAATAGATACGCTTGCCGACCAATTTGGACAGATTGGCCAGTCCTTCGACGATGATCATGCCATTGCCGAGGATCGCGCGGTGCATGTAGCGCTTGTCAAACCCAGGGCGCACGATCTCGCGCACAGTCGGCAAGTCGAGGCCAAAGAGGCGGACGCCCTTTTCGATCAGGAGCTCGGATGTACCAGCGGCAAAGGATGGGATGTCCTGGAAGAAGGCGGATGTGCCGCCGCGGTGTTCCCAGTCAGTAGATAACAGGACGAAGTCACCGGGTTGCCAGGCACTCCAGTCTGCAGCCGTCAGATCAAGCGCCTGGTCGGGCTGCCAGGGGACGGACAGGACGACCGCGGGACCCATGAAGCGGTCCAGGGGCACCGATTCAATGGCCGGTCCACTGGCCACAAAATGGCGTGGCACGTCGAGATGGGTACCGGTATGGCAGCCTAGGGAAAGATGGGTCAGCTGGACGCCGTCTGTTTCATGGGTATGGGGGCGGCTGACCTGGCAGGGCGGATCGCCCGGGTAGACAGGCATCTGATCGTACAAGGGCCAGGACAAATCGTAAATCATGGGATGAACCTCCTCATGCTTGACTTTCTATCTTTATTTTATCACGTCTCCTGCCAGAAAGTGGCACCCGTGGTCAATTTGCGCCAGCCTTGGTCAGCTGGCTTGTGGCAGGGCCAAGCTGTCCATCAGGGCAAAGAGGTCGCGCAGGTTTTTCGTCCAGTCCGGCCGTGACTTTGCTGCCGCGCGATAGACCAGGTATGGCTTGTTCCCGGCATTGAACAAGATGCGGCCCTTGAAGGCCGGCGCCCCGAGCAGACTGGACAGCAGCTGCATGTCCGGCTTTTTGTTTTCAGCGTAGGTCAGGACGAAGTTGTCCTGGACCACTTCGACTTTCTGGATCCCATGGCGGCCTGCCTGAGCCCGGACCAGCGCGATATCGGTCAGCCAGCTGACGGCGTCCGGCAGCTCGCCGAAGCGGTCGACCAGTTCGTCCTGGACATCGAGGTGATCCTGCACGCTGCCGATGCCAGCAATCCGGCGGTACATGTCCATGCGCTGGCCTTCGTCCGGGATATAGAGTTTGGGGATATAGGCGTCGATGTTGAGATCGATTGTGGCCGCGATACCTTTCTCCTTGACCTCACCCTGCAGCTCATGGATCGCTTCTTCGAGCATTTTGCAATAGAGGTCATAACCGATCGCATCGAGATGGCCGTGTTGCTCGCCACCGAGCAAATTACCTGCACCGCGCACTTCGAGGTCGCGCAGGGCGATCTTGAAACCAGAACCCAGCTCGGTGAAATCACGGATCGCAGCCAGGCGTTTCTCAGCGATTTCGGTCAGGATCTTGTCGCGCCGGTAGGTGATGTAGGCAAAGGCCTGGCGGTCGGAGCGGCCGACCCGGCCGCGCAGCTGGTAGAGCTGGGCCAGCCCGAGGCGGTCCGCGTCTTCGATGATGATCGTGTTGACATGGGGCATATCAATGCCCGATTCGATGATTGTCGTGCAGACCAGGATATCGGCTCCACCCTCGATGAAATCGGCGATGACTTCTTCGAGGCGTTTTTCGCTCATTTTGCCATGTGCGACCGCAATCCGGGCGCCTGGCAGCAGTTTGCCGAGCTGGGCTGCTTTCTCCTGGATGCGGCGGGTGTCATTGAACAGATAGAAAACCTGGCCCTGGCGCGACAATTCGCGCAAGATGGCTTCGGTCATGATCGCTTCGTCGTATTCCATGACATAGGTCTGGACCGGGCGGCGTTCGTGCGGCGGCTCCTCGAGGACACTGATGTCGCGGATGCCGGACATCGCCATGTGCAGCGTGCGCGGGATTGGTGTGGCTGACAAGGTCAGGACATCGACATCGGGATAGCTGGCCTTGATCTTTTCCTTGTGGTCGACGCCGAAGCGCTGTTCCTCGTCGACAACGAGCAGGCCGAGATTCTTGAAATGGACATCCTGGGACAACAGGCGATGCGTGCCAACAATAATATCAACCTTGCCCGTCGCCGCACCTGAGACCGTCTGCTTTTGCAGCGCATCACTGGCAAAACGGCTTAAAAGCCCTACAGTGACGGGGAAACCTGCCATGCGTTTCCTGAGGTTTTCGTAATGCTGCTGGGCCAGAACGGTGGTCGGGGCCAGGAAAGCCGCCTGCTTGCTGTCCATGACACATTTGAAAACAGCGCGAAAAGCAACCTCGGTCTTGCCAAAACCGACATCACCGCAGAGCAGCCGGTCCATGACTTTTTCCGATTCCATGTCGCGTTTGATTTCCGAAATGCTGGTCGTCTGGTCAGCCGTCTCGTCATGGGGGAAATTCTCTTCGAACTCCTGCTGCCACACAGTATCCGGACTGAAGGGAAATCCACGGTGGGCGGCACGTTCAGCATAGAGCTTGATCAGATCCGTGGCCAGTTTCTTGATCGATTCCCGGGCACGTTCTTTCTGGCGGGCCCATTCCTGGCCGCCGAGCTTTGAGAGTTTAGGATCACGACCCTCAGCCCCGACGAATTTCTGGATCTGGTCGAGGCTCTCCATCGGGATGTAGAGGCTGTCGTCATTGGCGTAGGTGATCAGGAGGTAATCGCGCCGCACGCCGCCGGTTTCGAGCTGGACCAGCCCATCATAGCGGCCGATGCCGTGGGCTTCATGGACGACCATTTCCCCGGGCACGAGGTCGCTGAACAGGTCGATCTTGATCCCGCTGGTCTGGCGGCGCCGACCGGTCCGTTCGCTGCCAAAAATGTCTTGCGAGCCAATCAGGGCCAGCTTGGCCGCCGGCCAGACAAAACCGGTGCGCAGGGCGCTTTCAGAGACCGTGATGGTCTGGCCTTTTTCACGGAACAGATCCTGCAGGCGCTGCCGGCGGCTGTCCGACCCGGCAAACAGACAGGTCTGGTAGCCCGTGTGCATCAGATCCAGGCAGTCAGCGGCCAGCTTTTCTTCGCGGCCGCGGTAGCCATCGGCGGGCCGCCCGTTGATGTCGAGATTCAGGGCGCCGGGCAGGCCATTACCTGAGGCGCCAATCTGGGCCAGAGCGATGACCGAGCTCTGCTGGTCGATCCAGCGCGCGAGATCGACGCCGCGTAGCTGGGCTTCGTGCGTAACCGGCAAGACCTGTGCCTTGCTGAACATGGTGCGGTAGCGTTCGTCAAAATCAGCCTGGGCGGCGTCGAGGCGGTTGCGCCAGCGCAGCGGCTCGTCGAGGAAAATGGTGCATCCGGCGGCTTTGGCGTGGTCGAGGATGGTGGCCTTTTCCGGGGTGAACAAGGGCAGCCAGCGGTCAATGCCCGAGAAGGCCACCTGTTGGCGGAACCGGTCGAGATCGCGATGGGCCAGCTGGCGCACGGCTTCCGCTTCCTCTCGGAATGCACCATTGGCGACCATTTCCTTGAACACTTGGCTGGCGATGGTCTCCATCTGGGACGCAATCTGGTCGTGCTCGTCCGCCTGGGTCAAAAGCTCACGCATCGGTGGGATCACCGCCTGCTGCAGCATGTCCTGTGAACGCTGGCTTTCGATGTCAAAAGTCTTGATCGCATCGATTTCATCGTCAAAAAAAGACAGGCGCAGGCCAATGGCATCGTCACGGTCACCGGTGTCCGGCAAGCCGATGTCGATGATGTCGCCGCGGACAGCGAACTGGCCGGCCCCCTCGATCAGGCGCATCCGTTCATACCCCAGCGCCAGCAGCTCCCTGGCCAGGGACTGAGGTGCGACCTGCTGGCCAACAGCCAGGGTCAGGGTGCGCGCCTTGAGCGTCTCCGGACTGGGCAGGCGCTGGAGCAACGCCGCTGCCGGAACCACCAGGGCGGCAAAATCATGGCTCTGCAGACGGCCTAAAATGGACAGGCGAGTCTGTTCTTCTTCGTGGCTGGCCGCCTCGGCATCCGTCAGATTCAGTTCGCGTGGGCGGAAGACCAGGACAGGACCGTCCAGCAACGCATCCAGATCGGCAGCGACTGACCGGGCCCTGAGTTCATCGGATACCAGGAAGCAGGGCCGGGAACCGGAGTGGGCCAGCAAGGCCAGGGCCAGGACAACCTTCTGGGTGTCACTGGGGCCAAACACATTGACCGGTTGCCTGAGCCCACGCGCAAACTTCTCGGACAAACGGGCAAAAACGGGGTCATTGGAGGCCTGGACCAAGAGCTTGGTCAAATCATTCGGATTCATGGCGTTCCTTTTTCTGGTTGGCCTGGTTCATCGCGGCCTCGATCCCGTCGCGCAGGGTCTTTTCAACAGCGTCTGCCGCCCGGCTGAAAGCCTCGAACATCTCCTTCTGCTGGTCTTGCGGGATGTCTGATAACACATAACTGACCAGCTCCCAGTTGGCCGGCAGCGGGCCAATGCCCACCCGGACACGCGGGAAGTCCTGGCGCCCCAGCTGGCTGATGATCGAGCGCATGCCATTGTGGGTTCCTGCTCCTCCACTGGGCCGCATGCGGATCTGGCCAGCCGGCAGGTCGAGATCATCGTAGATCACCAGCGTGCGCTGGGGCGGTATTTTGTAGAAAGCCATCGCTTCGCGCACACTTTCCCCGGACAAGTTCATATAGGTGGTGGGCTGCAGCAGGACGACTTTCCGGCCAGCGATGGTGCCCTGGCCGGTCAGACCCTTGAAACGGATCTTATTGAGTGGGATCTGGTGACGCTGGCTCAAAACCTCCAGCACCAGGTAGCCACAATTGTGCCAGGTCTTTTCATACTGGCGGCCGGGGTTGCCCAGTCCGGCAACCAGCCAGAGTTCTTGTTCCATACGTTGACTGTTATTCCTTATTCTGATAGCCGGTCAGATCCGCTGGTGCCTGGCAGCACTCAGGGATTGACGCGCTGGTTTCTGAGCAGGCCGCGTGTCTTGACCCAGTCTTCCTTATTGGTCTGGTGGGCACGGGCGATCGCCAGCGCATAGTCCGGTACATTTTCCGTGATCGTCGAACCAGCGGCGACATAGGCATTTTCTGCGACAGCGACCGGTGAAACGAGGCAGCTGTTGCTACCGATGAATGCATGGCTACCGATCGACGAGCGCGATTTGTTGACGCCATCGTAGTTGGCTGTGCTGGAGGATGAGCCGATGTTGACGTTTTCACCGACATCGGTGTCGCCGATGTAGCACTGGTGGACGAGCAGGCAATCCTCGCCGAGGGTCGAGTTCTTGATTTCGACGAAATTGCCCAGCTTGCAGCGCAGGCCGATCTGGGAACCGGGGCGGATATGGGCATACGGGCCGATTTCACATTTCGATTCGATCCGGCTCTGGGCAGCAGTGACATGGTCGAGGATGACTTCGTTGCCCGTCGTGACATCTGATAGATGCGTATCGGGTCCGATCAGGCAGGCCTGGCCGATATGCGTATGGCCTTTCAGGCTCGAATTGGGCAGAATCGTGGTGTCCATGCCAACCGTGACACCTTCTTCGATCCAGGTCGAAGCCGGGTCCATGATGGTGACCCCGTTGACCATATGGCGGTCCAGGATGCGCTGGTTCAGGATATGCATCGCCTCCTGAAGCTGGCGCCGGTCATTGACGCCCAGGATTTCCTCGAAATCGAGGGTGCAGGCGCCAATCGTGAGACCATCCTGGATCAGGATCTCGATGGTGTCTGTCAGGTAATATTCTTTCTGGTCATTGCGGCAGCCGATCCGACCCAGTGCCGAGAGCAGTTTGGCGGTGTCAAAACAATACATGCCGGCATTGACTTCACGAACGGCGCGCTGCTCTTCACTGGCATCGCGATGCTCAACGATACGTTCGATATGGCCCTGGCTGTTGCGGATGATGCGGCCATAGCCAGTCGGATCAGGCGCCAGTGCCGTCACGACTATCCCGGCATAATCGCCTTGTTCAAACTGGTCCAGGACACGGCGCAGGGAATCAGCGGTAATCAGCGGCGTGTCGCCGCAGACAATCAGCGTCGCGCCATCGCGACCTTCGAGGAAATGGGAAGCCTGCAGCACGGCGTGCCCGGTACCCAGCTGCTGCTCCTGCAGGACAAAGGCGACGGATTCGCCTAAGATGGCGCGAACTTCCTCCTGGCGGTAACCGACAATATAGACCTGGTCCTCGGCGCCGGCTTCATCCAGAGCGGATTTGACCCAGCTGACCAGTGGCTTACCTGCGGCCTCGTGGACGACCTTTGCATGGGTGGATTTCATCCTTTTTCCTTCACCAGCGGCCAGGACTACAGCGCAGACTTGCATCATTCAATACCTCCAGGAGCGTCTCTTTCCACCCGCCATTATACCAGATCTCCCGGGGCCCGGCCTCATGAACTTTTCATGTCAGGCCATTGGATTCAGGCGACCGGGCCCGGATTCCTATTTTCTGCTCTGTGGAGATGTGGAAAAAGTCTCCTCTGAAATTGTGGATAAAGTGGATAACTTTGTGTATAACTCACAACCCTGTTTCACGCGTAATATTCTTGTAAAGAGATTGAAACACTAGCGTTTCACGGATTTTACATAGATCTGATCAAACTTGTCTGGTTTTACAGTTGTTTTGCAAAAGAGCTGTAAACAGCACCATTCACCGCCTGTCATCCTTTCATCTTTTGTGCATTGTGTCACAGACCGAACAATCATTCGCCGGGAAAGCTCTGTGGATAACTGTGGAAAAGCACCTGCGCATGGCGCGAGCACGGGCGGGGGCGGGGGTGCGTGGCGGGTTCATCCAAAACCGGCAATTGCCGGAATCTGCACCGGGGGTCGCGCCCCAAATGGCACAAGTTCCACCCGGCGCGAACCGACCGGGCACCTGAGACCCTAGAGCCCTGCTCGCCACCCTATTGACAAATGCCAGAAACGCGTCTAGGATTGTTTTTAACTAAATCAGCCATAAACCTATGACTGAAGCGAGTACATCCGGATGGGTCATCCCAGAGAGTTGCCGATGGTGAGAGTGCAGCATGAGACGCCGGGTCGAATGGATTCAGGAGGGCAGCCCGAAAGTTTACGAGTAGGCGCTGACGGGGACTCGGCCCGTTATCCGGCGAGTGCGCATGATGGTGCGTGAACAGAGGGGGTCTTTCTATTTGATGAAAGGCCAATCCGGGTGGTACCGCAGGAGTGGAAGCTCTTGTCCCAGAGAGGACAAGGGTTTTTTTGTTTTTTCCGACCCAGAGGGCGGCAAAAGCACCACACAAGGAGGTCCAACATGAGCCAGTTGAATCAAGTGATCCGGAAAATCAGCGAAGGTAAACATCTGAGTGAGGCTGAGGCCTTTGCAGCAGTCAATGAAATCATGAGCGGCGAAGCGCAACCGGTCGAAATTGCGGCCTTTTTAACCGGCCTGCGTGTCAAGGGTGAAACGGTTCCGGAAATCACCGGTGCCGCCCGTTCGATGCGCGATTTTGCCATCCGCATCCATCCGGCGGTCGATTTCCTGGTCGACCCGGTCGGTACCGGCGGCGACCAGACCGGAACGGTCAACATCAGCTCGGCGGCGGCCCTCGTTGCTGCAGCAGCCGGAGCCAAGGTTGCCAAGCACGGCAATCGATCCGTTTCCAGCAAATCCGGCAGTGCCGACTTTTATGAAAAGCTGGGGCTCGACATTGCCTTGAGCCCGGCCGAGGTCCAGGCTTGCATCGAAACGTACGGTTTCGGCTTCATGTTCGCCCCGACTTTCCACCCGGCGATGCGCTTTGCCGCCCCGGTCCGGCGCCAGCTTGGCATCCGCACACTGTTCAATATCCTCGGGCCCCTCTCCAATCCGGCATCAGCCCAGGGCCACGTCATCGGCGTCCACGATCCGGCGATCATGCCGTTCGTCGCCGAAACGCTCAAGGCGATCGGTGTCCAGCACGCTCTGATCGTCCATGGCAGCGACCGCACCGACGAAATCACGATCAGTGGTGAAACCGCAGTCATCGAACTCAAGGACGGCCAGATCAAGGCCAGTGTCATCCGCCCGCAGGATTTCGGCCTCACCCCTTCTCCCCTCGAAACGATCAAAGGTGACAGTCCCGCAGACAATGTCCGCATCGTCGAAGCCGCTTTCCACGGGGAGCGCGGGCCGGTTCGTGATGTCATCCTGATGAATGCAGCCGCAACGATCTACGTCGGCCAGCAAGCCAGCAGCTTGCAGGAAGGCTTCGCCAAAGCCGAAGCGGCAATCGACTCCGGGGCTGTTGTACGACTGATCGATCAGCTGCGCACCGTGCGCCACCATGCTGAGGAGGTCGCTCTATGAGCACGATCCTGACCGGCACCATCCTCGACCGCATTGTCGAGCAAAAGCGTTTCCGCCTCGAGCAGCGCCAAAGCGGCCTTACTCTGCTGGATTTGCGCCAAAAAGCGGAAGCCCTCATTCGTCTGCAATCGAGTACTGCACATGCACCGGAAGCCCTCGCCGCTATGGCAGCCAATGCAGCACAGCCAGCCAGCTTCGCCGCTGCACTGCGCAAGCCGAAAAGCCTCGGACTGATCGCCGAGATCAAGCAGGCTTCACCTTCCAAGGGCATCATCGCACCCGATTTCCGGCCGGTTGAGCAGGCCCTCGCCTATGCCCAGGCGGAAGTCCAGGCCATCTCGGTCCTGACCGAAGAAGATTTCTTCCTCGGCTCCGATGAGCATCTGCAGGCCATCCATGCCGCTGTGCCCCAGCCGATCCTGCGCAAGGATTTCACCATAGACCCCTACCAGATCTACGAAGCCCGACTGCTCGGTGCTTCGGCAATCCTTTTGATCGTCGCGATCCTCTCTGACAGCCAGCTGCGCGAATTCATCAGCCTGGCCCAGTCGCTGGGGCTCGATGTTCTAGTCGAGGTGCATACGTTGGAAGAGCTGATGCGGGCAATCGATTGCGGCGCCCAGATCATTGGTATCAACAACCGCGACCTCAAGACCTTCCACGTTGATCTCGGTGTGACCGAACGGCTGGCCGGGATCATCCCCAATGACCGGACCGTCATCTCGGAAAGTGGCATCGTCACCGCCCGCGACATGGCCCGCGTCTATCGCGCCGGTGCCCATGCCGTCCTGGTCGGTGAGACCCTGATGCGCGCCGGTGGCAGTCCGGAATCGGTCGCTGCCACCATCCGCCAGCTCTATTCGGAGATGCCAGGATGACCCGGATCAAGTTCTGCGGCATGCGCCGGCATGAGGATATAGCCCTGGCCAATCAGTTCATGCCTGATTACATCGGCCTCATCTTTGCGCCCAGCAAACGCCAGATCACGCCGGAGCATGCCGCAGCTCTGGTCGCACACTTGGACCCGTCCATCCGCCCTGTAGGTGTTTTCGTCAATGAAGCGGTCAACCGGATCGTGGCAATCGCCGCCCAAGTCGGACTGGCTGCGGTACAATTACATGGAGACGAGGGCCCGCCTGAATGGACCGCTCTGCGCCAGCAGCTGGCTCCCGGCACCGAGATCTGGCAAAAGCTGGCGATTCCAGTCGATCCAGAAGCAGCCGCCCGGCGAGTGCAACGCTTTGAAAGCGCGCTGACCCAGCTGGGACGGGATCAATCTCTGCCCGATGTCATTCTGCTTGACACCGAAATCGGCGGCCAGTCCGGCGGCACCGGCCAGACCTTCCCCTGGCAGCTGCTCGCTGATTTTGCCAGGCACCACACCGTCGCCTGTGCGGGCGGACTCAATCCTGGAAATGTTGCCGCGGCCATCGCCACCCTGCATCCAGCCATTGTTGACTGCTCAAGCGGCATCGAACGCAATCTCGAAAAACAAGCCGACCTCATGGCAGCCTTTCGCGCCGCCGTCCACAATCAAGACAGTGAGGACTTGAACCATGACAAATAAACCCGCCCCCCATCCCGGTGACAAACCCGGCCGTTTCGGCCCTTTTGGCGGCCGTTTCGCCGCCGAAACCCTGATGCCAGCCCTGCTCGAGCTGGAGAAAGCCTATACAGTAGCCATGGCCGATCCTGCCTTCATGGCCGAATACAAGCGTTTACTCGCAGATTACGCCGGCCGGCCCTCCCTTTTCTATCATGCTGAACGCTTAAGCCAAGCCTTGGGGACCCAGGTCTACCTCAAGCGGGAGGATCTCAATCACACTGGCGCGCACAAGATCAACAACGTGCTCGGCCAAGTCTTGCTCGCCCGCCGCATGGGCAAAAAGCGCTTGATCGCTGAAACCGGCGCCGGCCAGCACGGCGTCGCCACCGCGACAGCCGCCGCGCTTTTCGGTCTCGAATGCACCGTGTTCATGGGTGCCGAAGACATGGAACGCCAGGCGCTGAACGTTTATCGCATGGAGCTGCTCGGCGCCTCGGTGCACAAGGTGACCTCCGGCACGGCCACGCTCAAGGACGCGACGAGCGAGGCGATGCGCGAATGGACTCGCCGCGCCGACGATACTTATTATGTGATTGGCTCGGTCATGGGCCCGCATCCCTACCCAACCATCGTACGCGACTTCCAGCGCGTGATCGGCGACGAAATTCGCGCGCAGTCCCTGGCTGCCCTCGGCCGCTTGCCCACCGCCCTGATTGCCTGTGTTGGAGGTGGCAGCAATGCCATGGGTACCTTCTATCCATTTATCGACGACACTGAGGTGCGACTGATCGGTGCCGAGGCTGCCGGCGAAGGCATCGATACACCCCGTCATGCCGCGACCATGGCCTATGGCAAACCGGGGGTTTTCCACGGTATGCATTCGCTGTTTCTGCAGGACGACAAAGGCCAGATCGCCCCTGTCTATTCGATTTCCGCCGGTCTGGATTACCCCGGAATCGGCCCTGAGCATGCTTGGCTGCAGTTGTCCGGGCGCGCAGAATATGCCGCTGTCACCGACCGGGAAGCCGTCGATGCCTTCGCCTGGCTATCGCGGATGGAGGGCATCATCCCGGCGATCGAGAGTTCACACGCCATCGCGTTGCTGCGCAAAATGGCCGGCGAGTTCGGACCGGAGGAGGTTGTCGTCGTGACGCTCTCCGGCCGCGGTGACAAAGATGTGGCTGCGATCCAGGCTTACCAGCAGGACCACGGTCTGCTGATGACCGACAACCGGGAGGAATGACCATGGCACAAACCAATCGCATTGAAATCACCCTGGCCCAGCTGGCTGAGACCGGCCAAAAGGCCCTGATCCCGTTCATCGTCGCTGGTGACCCAGACCTTAAAACATCGATCACGATTGCCCGTTCCCTGCTCGCAAATGGCGGCGATATCCTGGAAATCGGTGTGCCCTTCTCCGATCCCAGCGCCGATGGCCCGACGATCATGGCTGCTGATGCCCGCGCCCTGGCCAACGGCACCTCGATCGTCGATGCTTTCCATATGGTGCGCGAGCTGCGGCAAGTGACCGATAAGCCGATCCTGTTCCTCCTGTACTACAACACCATCGTCCAGATGGGGCTCGACCTGTTCTTTTCCACCTGCCGCGAGGTCGGTGTCGACGGAGTCATCATCCCGGACTTGCCGGTCGAAGAGCAGGATGAAGCCGCCCCCGTTGCTGCAGCCCATGATGTGATCATCACCCGCATGGTCTCGCCCTTGTCCGGCGAGCGCCTCCAGGATTTGACACGCGATGCGCGTGGCTTTCTCTATTGCGTCGCCGCCCTCGGCGTCACAGGCGAACGCAGCGAATTGTCCGCTGACCTGAGCCGTTTCGAACAGGCCTTGCGCACCGTCAGTCCAATCCCGCGCGCCCTCGGCTTTGGCATTTCCACCCCGGAGCAGGTCCGTGAACTGGCTGCCGGCTGGGATGGCATCATCGTCGGCAGTGCCATTGTCCGCCGCATTGGCGAAGGCCACGCCGAAGGTCTCGATGCTCATCAACTGGCCCAGCGTCTGGGCGACTACCTCGCTAGCTTGCGCACAGCCCTCGACGAGGGCACCCAGGCCGCCCAACAAACAGCCCGATCCTGAATTGGAGGCTCACCATGGTTGAAAACCGCCTGCCCCTGTTTCCAGACCGCGCGACCTTTCTCGAACTGGCCCGCACCTACCGCATCGTGCCGGTCTCGGTTCGCATGCCAGCGGATACAGTCACACCGATCTCGCTCTTCCAACGCTTCGACGACCAGAAACAATCCTTCCTGCTCGAATCGGTCGTCGGCGGCGAACGCTGGGCCCGGTTCTCGATCATGGGCCGCCGGCCGCTCCTGCGCCTGCAGAGCCGCACGAGCCAAGTGGAGCTAGCCTTCGGCGACCAGCCCTTGACTGCCGTCGATGCCCTTTCTCCGGTCGACTTGATCCGCGACCTGCTGAAAAACCACGCCCTGCCGCCCGCACCAGCTGAAGAAGGTTTCCGCTGTGGCCTGGTTGGCCATTTCAGCTACGATTTCATCCGCTATCTCGAGCTTTTGCCTGACGAGAACGAGGACACGCTGAATTTACCCGACTGCGAGCTGATGGCTCCCGGCGAAGTCGTGCGCTACGATCATTTGAAAAATGAAATGACCCTGATCTGCAATGTCTTGATTTCGGACGACCCCGAGCGTGATTACAGCCAGGCCTCCGCCAGCCTGTTCGGCCTGATCAGCCAGCTCTTTGGACCGCAACCGGGCCACATGCCGGTTGCGCTACCTCATGCCAGCCGCCGCTCGATGCAGCTCGACTTCAAGTCCAATGTCAACAAAGACGATTTCCTGAACCAGGTCCGCCGGGCCAAGGAATACATCCGCAACGGCGATATTTTCCAGGTCGTGCTGTCACAACGCTTTTCTGCCCCTTACAAAGCGGATCCCTTTGCCATCTACCGGGCCTTGCGCCACGTCAATCCATCGCCGTACCTGTTTTTTGTCCGCCAGTCCGGCGCGATCCTGATCGGCGCCTCGCCGGAAATGCTTGTCCGGCTCTCCGGTAAGCGGATCGAGACCTGCCCGATCGCCGGCACACGCCCGCGCGGCCAGACCGTCGAGCAGGACGACCAGCTCGCGACTGACCTTTTGGCTGACACCAAGGAGCTGGCAGAGCACGCCATGCTTGTCGACCTGGCTCGAAACGATGTCGGCAGGATCAGCCGCTTCGGCACCGTCGCTGTCCGCGATTTCTGCCATGTCGAGCGCTTTTCCCACGTCATGCACCTGGTCACCGTTGTCGAAGGCGAGCTGCGTGAAGACCGGTCGGCGATTGACGTCCTCTCTTCCCTGCTGCCGGCAGGCACACTCTCCGGCGCACCGAAAATCCGCGCCATGGAGATCATCGACGAGCTCGAGACCCTGCGCCGCGGCCCCTATGGTGGAGCGGTCGGCTACCTCGGTTTTGACGGCCTGCTCGATACCTGCATCACGATCCGCACAGCGGTTCTCGCCCACGGCAAGATCCACGTCCAGGCTGGTGCCGGCATCGTCGCTGATTCCGTCCCGGAAACCGAATACCAGGAAACGGTCAACAAAGCCATGGCCCTCTTCTCGGCCATCAACCAGGCAGGTGACTATCTATGATCCTCTTAATCGACAATTTCGACTCGTTCACCTATAACGTCTACCAGATGGTCGGTGAGTTCCATCCTGACCTCGAAGTCTATCGCAACAATATCCTGACCCTCGCCGACATCGAAGCGATGAACCCCTCGCACATCATCCTCTCCCCCGGTCCTGGCTATCCAGCCGACGCCGGGATCATGCCCGCCGTGATCCAGAAGTTTGCCGGTAAAATCCCCCTGCTTGGCATCTGTCTCGGCCACCAGGGGATTGGCGAAGCCTTCGGCGCCCGGATCATCCACGCCCCCGTCCCCGTCCACGGCAAACGCTCAACCGTCGAGCTCGACCGCAGCTGCCTGATGTTTGCCGGTCTGCCCGCGCGGATCGAGGTCGGCCGCTACCATTCCCTGATGGTCGATCCCGAGACCCTGCCCGACTGCCTCGCAGTCACCGCCACCAGCGAAGACGGCCTGATCATGGCCCTCCAGCACAAGACCCTGCCCGTTTTCGGCCTGCAGTTCCACCCCGAATCCATCCTCACCGACGAAGGCTCGAACATGCTGCGCGCCTTCGTTGAGAACACGTGAATTTTACCGGTATCAAACCATGCTGAAAATCACGTTGCTATTCACGGGGAAAAAACTGTCCAAAACCGCACTCGCCGGACTGCAGGAATACAAGAAACGCCTCTCCCAAAGCTGCCAGCTCGACTGGCTAACGGGCGTTGAGCCTCCGGCTGATAATGACACCAGCGGCTATGAAAGCAGCCAGTCAAGCCAGATCCAGGTCATGACCATCATCCTCGACCGCACCGGGCAGTCCTACACCTCCCCCGAATTCGCCAGCCAGATCCAGAACTATATGACCAGCGGCACCAGCCAGCTGATGTTTTACGTCGGTGTGCCGAATTTGGGACGGCGTCCCAAATTCGGCACCCTCTCGCTTTCGCCCGTGGCTCTAAGCTCGGACACCGCTGGTCTCCTACTTGCGGAACAGATCTACCGTGCGTTCCGGATCCTGGAGGGGAAATCGTATCACAAGTGAATCTTGAACTGTAGGATCACGACCCACACGATTACCACCATCCTATTTGGCTTGATCGAGGTTTCGATCTGCCAATTCAAGGCGACCGTGCTGCTGAAAAAGTCCGTCCCTAATCTACCCAAGACTACCTAACGGATTGAAAGCCAGCGAAAATGCTGGCTTTTTATTTTGGAATAAGCAAATCCGATAGCCAGGCGGCTAGCGATAATATTTTTTAATAGCGATCAATTTATAGCAAATTACCCTCTCAAACAATGTGGCAAATACGTATCCATTGATGAACCCGTCAATTTAGACATAAAAAATGTAATAAATGTTTATTAATTGAAGGAGGCGATGACCCGCTTTAATTTGTGCTGTTTATTATTGGGTCGGCCAGGTTATCACGACAAGTCGTTCCAAGGACGTGAAATATTGGAACCACTTGCCGTAATCACCTTCTCTCTAGGTAAAGGGGATTACGAATATGATCATGAAATGGAAAAGAACCTTA
>DIGA01000035.1 GCA_002419365.1 Mageeibacillus sp. UBA5734
CGTGCATTTTTGGCAAGAATCAGCTATACTGTCAATTCATGCCAAAAACCACAGGGGGATCCATGATCACAGTCACCAACCTCAGCCTTCGTTTTTCCGACAAAAAGCTTTTTGATGATGTCAATGTCAAATTCACACCCGGCAATTGCTATGGGGTGATCGGTGCCAATGGCGCCGGCAAGACGACATTCATCCGTATCTTATCCGGCGAAATTGAGCCCACCACTGGGTCCGTTGTCATCACGCCTGGAGAACGCCTCGCTACTTTAAAGCAAAACCAGTTTGCCTTTGATGACTATCCCGCCTTGGAGACTGTCATCATGGGCTTTTCACGTCTGTATGAAATCATGAAGGAAAAAGAAGTCCTTTACGCCAAGGATCCGTTCACGGAAGAGGACGGGCATTTGGCAGCGGATCTTGAGCATGAGTTCGCGGAGCTGGGTGGCTGGGATGCGGAGACCGATGCTGAAAAACTCCTGATGGGCCTGGGTGTCGATAAATCGCTCCACCACAGCCTGATGCGCGATCTGCCCAGCGGCGACAAGGTCAAAGTCCTTCTGGCCCAGTCTTTGTTCGGCAATCCGCACATCCTGCTACTCGACGAACCGACCAACCACCTCGACTACAAGGCGATCCGCTGGCTCGAGGAATTTTTGATCGATTACCCCAATACTGTCATCGTCGTTTCGCATGACCGCCATTTTCTCAACAAGGTCTGCACCCATATGCTTGATATCGACTTTGGCAAGGCGCGCCTGGTCGTCGGCAATTATGATTTCTGGTATGAATCGAGCCAGCTGATGCTGCGCCTGATGAATGACCGCAACAAGAAAAAAGAAGACCGGATCGCCGAGCTGCAGTCCTTTATTGCCCGGTTTGGCTCCAATGCCTCCAAAGCCCGCCAGGCTACCTCCAGAAAGAAGATGCTCGACAAAATCGTCCTCGATGAGATCCTGCCCTCCTCGCGCCGCTACCCGTTCATCGGCTTCACACCCGAGCGCGAGGCCGGCAAAGACATCCTCTATGTGGAAAACCTCTGCAAGACGATCAATGGCGAAAAGGTCCTCGACAACATCACTTTCCGGATGAACAAGGGTGACAAAATTGCTATTTTGTCGCGCAACGATCTCGCCCGTACGACGCTGTTCCAGATCTTGGCCGGTGAAATCGAGCCCGACAGCGGCACGTTCCGTTGGGGGACGACCACCTCGCAGGCCTATTTGCCTAAAGACAATACTGCCTTTTTTGAAGGTGTGCAATTGAACCTGATCGACTGGATCCGGCAATATTCGTCGGACCAGAATGAAAGCTATTGCCGTGGCTTTCTCGGCAAAATGCTCTTTTCGGGCGAAGAAGCGCTCAAAGAGGCCCGCGTCCTCTCTGGCGGTGAGCGGATGCGCTGCATGTTCTCCCGCCTGATGCTTTCCTCGGCCAATATCCTGATCCTCGATGAACCGACCAACCATCTTGACCTTGAGTCGATCACTGCGGTCAATAACGGCCTGGTCGCCTTTAAGGGCTCCCTGCTGTTTGCCTCGCATGACTATACGTTCATCGAGACGATCGCGAACCGGATCATCGAACTGACCCCTGGTGGCGTGGTCGACAGCCACCTGCCGATCGATGAATATCTTGAGGATGAAACCGTACAGGCCCGGGTGGAATCGCTCTACGCCCTGGCGGCTGAACGCGAGAGTGCTTAAGGCGTCTAAGCTGCCTCGATGAAGTGACAGAGGAGGGGAGATGCCTTGGAAAAGCGTTTGAAACACTATCTGGCAGGTCTTGAACAGCAGCAAACGAGTCCAGACCTTACCGATGCGAAGCGTCAGGCTGTTTTGGCTGACTTACTCATTCAAATCAATTTTTTCCAGCATGAACGACTGATTCACCTGCTCGTGACGCTCACTTTTGCAGTGCTGGCCTTCGTCGCCCTGCTTGCCTTGGAGATATCCGGAAATCTATGGTATGCGGGAATTTTGATTCTGGATGCGTGTCTTCTAATCCCTTATATCAGGCATTATTTTGTTTTGGAGAATGGTGTCCAGAAACTATATGAATATTATGATTGGTTTTCTTCGCCCCAAGCCTGATGCAAAACATCCAGCAACTCGTCCAGCGTTGGCACAGCTGACAGGTGATGAAGTCCGTTGATCCGGAAATGGGGGACGACAGGGAAATTGATCTCATAAGCATCGGCCTGGTCTTTGGCGATTTCGGCACGGTAGGCCAATGGGTCGCTCAAGACTGAATCGGCTGCCGTGCGGTCGAGCCCTGACTGTACAGCCAGTTCCAGCAAGGTGTCATGATCGCTGATGACTTGGCCGTTCAGGAAATAGGCCTCGTAAATCCTGTGGATCAAAGCTTCCTCGTGTCCGGTTGTGCGGGCGAAATGGCACAGGCGATGCGCGTCGTGCGTATTGGTTGGCTTGACATCATCGAGCGCAAAAGTCAAACCGACCTCGTGACCGAGCTGGGCTGTCTTGTGCAATATTCGCCGGACTTTTTCTGGAGTCATATCCTCGACTTCGCCTAAAACATCGGCCAGGCCATTCCCTGAGTAAACCGGGCGACCGGGATACAATTCGAAACTGCGGCAGACAACCTCCACAGCATCACGATATTCAAACAATGAGAGTGCCTCGTCCAGGCGCTTTTTGCCAACCATGCAATACGGACAGACAAAATCCGCCCACAATTCGATTTTCACACCGCACCTCCAGAATGGGCTTATTGAGTGCACCATAACAAAGAAAGAGACCTTTTTTCGAGTCCCAGGTTACGGTGGTCACACAGGTTCCATCTCGGGGAAATGATCCTGCTAAACTAATAGCATCTCAGTGACCATGATCACATGGAAACCTGAGGGTATCCAATGCCGGAAACAGTAGCTTGCCTCAATCCCAATACCTTGCCCCCTTTTAATCTTTGGGCAAGTCCGAAAGGAGGATTTTTGTGACCAGACTGGAAGGTTTCATTAACCATTTTGAAAAAGAAGGCGCTGTCATTGACATGGCTGACCGCTCGTCTGCCTGCATTGCGCAAAAAGCGCTGCCGACCAATGTCCATGAGGGTGATTTCATCGTCGAAGACAGCGAACATCAGCGCCTGACTGTAGACAGCACCATCACCGAACTGCACCGTCGCGAAATCCGCCGCATGAGCGAGTATTTCTTCGACTAGCAACCCAAAACCCTTACCATCCATCTGGATGAGACCCATACGCAGAACCCAAAAGCGTTGCTGGAAACGGCAGCGCTTTTCTCTTGCCCCAAAAGGGACACCGTCCCAAATTCGGCACTTTGTAGCTGGAGCAACTACAGGGGCTGCACAAAATGGGACCCGGTCCCTTTTTGTGCAAATGGCCGGAATTGCCAATTATTTGACATGAAGGGTTGCCTTGTCAGGAGATAGCTTGTAAAATGTTGCCCGAAGCTGAATCTTCCTGGTCGCAGGAGGAGCGGGGGAATTTTCTATTCATCCTGGGGTGAAGCCGCACCTGCGGCCGGGACTACTCTTTTTCCCGAATCCGTCAACTAACCTCGCAAGCTATCAAAAGAGGAGTCCACACCCTGATTCATGAACATCCGTAAAACCACGGCCCTTGTTTCTGCTACCCTTTTCCTGACTTCATTCACAATCATGCCCGCCTTGGCTATCCTGGCGCAGCCCTCGCAACGTGTTTCCGATCTACCCACCGCTGTTCTGCAGGACCAGTCTGCTGTCCCGGTTTCTGCGGCGCTGTTTGAATCTCCACGTCGCCAGACCACACGGGATGATGCTGAGCTAGCTGCTCTCATCGTCAAACCTGCCCCTGTGGATGAGGCAGCCGCTCCCACAGGAACCCCCACACCTGCCCCGACCATTGCCCCGACCCCGGCTTTGGCCGCCCCCGATCTGGCTCAGCCTGAAGAGGCTCTCTCGCGTAGCCAATCCAGCCTGGACTCGAATGCTGCAAGTGGCGCCATTGTCCGTTTGCCCTGGTTTGGAGAAGCGGAAACTGTCTACGCCAAAGGCGAGGTGGCCACCGTGATTGACCTGGAAACCGGTGTCCGGTTGCAGATCCAGCGGACCGGCGGGCACAACCATGCCGATGTTGAAACCATTGACGCCGCTGAAACAGCCAAATTGCTGCAAGTCGCCGGTGGTGAATGGAACTGGACGCGGCGCCCGATCATCGTTGAAATCGATGGCCAGCGTCTGGCGGCCTCGATGACCTGCCGCCCCCATGCCGGTTTGGATAACCAGCCAGCGCTGGAGACCGTCCGCAACCGCAGTGGTGGCTTTGGTACCGGCGTCAACTACGATTCTGTCAAAGGCAATGACATGGATGGCCATTTCGACATCCACTTTTACAAGAGCCGCACCCATGGGACCAATTCGGTTGACAGTCAGCACCAGGCTGCGATCCAGGTCGCCTACAAATCCGGGATGTGATCCGATCCAGACTAACTGCGTGATCGAAAGCCCCACAAAATCTCCATAAATATCTGCGACAATCCACTCCACAGGGGAACCCCTGGCGATTTCGCAGCAAGGCCGCTTGGGAAGTGCTTGCCCTGGCGGTCTTTTTTCGTTTAGATTGAAGACAGAGGCCTGCCAACAAACAACAATACGCCGAAAAAGGGACGCCGTCCCATTTTTGGCACCCAGGTGGATGAAGATGAGCAGACAGACAGTTTTGATCGTGGATGATGAAAAAGGGATCGTTGAAGTCGTGCGCGATTACCTTTTGAACGCGGGCTTCCATGTCCTCGAGGCTTACAACGGGCGCGATGCGCTGGCGCTGTTTGACCAGATGGCCCCGGACCTGGTGGTTCTGGACCTGATGCTGCCGGATATTACCGGAGAGGAAGTCTGCCGCATGATTCGCCGCAAATCCAGGGTGCCGATCATCATGCTCACGGCCAAAGTGGCAGAAGCAGATTTGCTCAAAGGCTTTAACTTGGGTGCGGACGATTACGTCACCAAGCCATTCAGCCCGCGCCAGCTACTGGCTCGCATCCAGGCCATCTTGCGCCGAGTGTCCGACGAAGCCTACACCCTGGCTGACCAGCTCTCATTCAAAAACGGTGACCTGGTCATCGACAGTTTGCGTCATGAGGTGCGCAAGGGCGGTGAACCGGTGTCCCTGACCCCGATCGAATTCAAAATCCTGGCCTCGCTGGGCAAATATCCGACCAAGGTTTTCACCCGCGAAGAGCTGATCTCACTGGCGCTGGAGGATGACTACCAGGGCAATGACCGGGTCATCGACAGCCACATCAAGAACATCCGCCAGAAAATCGAAGATGATACCCGTGATCCCCAGTACATCCAGACCGTTCATGGCGTCGGCTACAAATTTGGAGGCGGCTCGTGAAATCCATCCGGCTCAAAGCGCGCCTGTCCCTGGCTTTTTTCCTGGTCGTTGCCGTCATGTTTGCCGCGATCAGTTTTGCGGCTAATGGCCTGCTGGCCAATCAGTTCAAAAACTACGCCATCGACAAGCAGAACCAGCGTATTGCCGCTTTTGCCGATTTATTTACCAGCCGTTACGTCGACTGGGGCAATCGCTGGGACCTGGCCGGGATTGAGAGCATCGGCGTCAATGCCCTGAGTGAAGGCTATTTGATCCGGCTCAAAGATCAGGACGGCCGGATCCTCTGGGATGCCCAGGTTCACAACCACGGCATGTGCAGTCTGATGCTGGCCAACATTGCCGAACGCATGCAGAGCCAGTTTGAAAATTTCCAGGGCGGCTACACCGAGCAGACTCAGGCGCTGACCGTTGCCGGTGCTTCCATCGGATCGATCGATATCGGGTTTTACGGACCCTATTCCTATTCAGAGGTCGACTTGGCCTTTCTCAAACGACTGAATCAGTTATTGCTGCTCGCCGCTGTTCTTTCGATGGCGATTGCGGCTATTCTGGGCCTGATGATCGCGCGCCAGCTGACGGGCCCGATCACCCGGGCGATCCAGTCGACGCGCCGGATCGCCGATGGCCATTACAGTGACCGCATCAGCGAAGAAAAAGGTCCGCGCGAGCTATCAGAACTGACCAGTTCGATCAACAGCCTTGCCGAATCGCTCGGGCGGCAGGAAACCATGCGCAAGCAGCTGACGAGCGACATCGCCCACGAACTGCGGACACCCCTGGCGGTGTTGCAAAGTCATCTTGAAGCCATGATCGATGGGACCTGGCAAGCAGACCAGAAGCGGCTGGAAAGTTGCCACGGCGAAGTCGTGCGCATTTCCAGTCTCGTCAATGATTTGGATAAGCTGACTCAGATCGAGCAGGGGAATCTGGCCCTGCAGAAAGAGGCCGTTGATCTAAAGGCCCTGCTGACGCGGATAGGCTTGAATTTCCAGCGCGATTTTGCCAGCAAAAACGTGCAATTAAGCATCCAGGCCGAACCGGTTGTTGTCCAGGGCGACACCGACAAGCTGAGCCAGGTATTCATCAATCTTCTGGCTAATGCGTTGAAATACACCCATTCCGGGGGTTCGGTCCGGGTGTTCACGCGCGTGGCCGAGCACCAGGTCATAGTCAGCATCGAGGATACAGGCATCGGCATCGCCCCTGAAGACCTGATCCAGATCTTCGAACGCTTCTATCGCGCTGACAAATCCAGGACCCGGGAAACCGGAGGCTCTGGAATCGGCCTGGCGATCGTCAAATCGATCGTCGAAGCCCATGGCGGACTGGTAACGGTTGAAAGCCAGCCAGGGCAAGGCAGCGTGTTCCAGGTGACCTTGCCTCTGGAATAGGGGCGGTCATGGCAATCCTTTGCGCCCCTCTGCTGTCCGCTGCTGCAATCTACCCCGCAAACTCCATAAAATCTCCAAATGCAGCCCTTACAATCGGAGCATCACACCCTGCTTGAGAAATCAGAGAGGACTCCCAATCATGGCTGCTCATTCCCAAACCATTATCCTGCACATCCAAGGCATGACGTGCACGTCCTGTGAACATCACATTGAAAACCATCTCAGCCATTTGGCTGGGGTCCATGCGGTCAAGGCATCATTCGCACGTGCGCAAGCCATGGTCAGCTATGATCCAGCTTTGGTCACCGTCCGGCAGATCGAGTCCGAACTGGTGCGGATTGACTATCCGGTCGTGAAAGGCGCTGTGCCTGCAACCCGTGCCACGACCCAAACATCCCGAAAGCAGATGCCTCCCAAACCGCAAGCCGCTTCTGGCCATAACCAGCGCGACCATCTGATCGGCATGGCCATCATCCTGGTTGGTTTGTTTCTGGTCAGTCGCCGCCTTGGCTTGGCCAGCTGGTTCAACGTCTTTCCCCAGGCTGAAGCCGGCATGGGCTATGGACTCCTGTTCATCATTGGCCTATTGACCTCGGTCCATTGCGTGGCCATGTGCGGCGGGATCAACCTGTCCCAGTGCCTGCCCCGGGTTGCTCCGGACCAGGATTCTGGTGCACCCGGCGCATCTGGATCCAGCGGCTCGCGCTGGCAGACCGTGAAACCGAGTCTCTTGTACAACATGGGCCGTGTTGTTTCCTACACCGTGATCGGCGGTATCGTAGGTGCACTGGGATCCGTCCTGGTCTTGCCTGGCCGCGCCAAAGGCCTGGTCGCCCTCGTCGCTGGCGTGTTCATGGTCATCATGGGCCTCAACATGCTGCAGATTTTTCCGGTACTGAGAAAGTTCAATCCACGGATGCCCCGGGCATTGGCCAGCCTGATCTACCGGGAAAAGCAGCGCGGCAACAAAGGTCCTTTCACGGTTGGCCTCTTAAATGGCCTGATGCCGTGCGGACCGCTCCAGGCCATGCAGATCTATGCCCTGTCCACGGGCAATCCGCTGGAGGGCGCCTTGTCGATGCTGCTGTTTTCACTGGGTACGGTCCCTCTGATGTTCGGGCTTGGGGCCCTCGGATCCCTGCTGAGTCGCCGCTTCACCCGCAACATGATGCAGGCCAGTGCGATGCTGGTCATCATCCTGGGGGTGCTGATGTTCCAGAACGGATTGGGCTTGTCCGGCGTATCGGCATCGGCTCTGGCAGGTTCCATCGCCCAACCGGCCTCGCAAAAAGCAAACGGAGCATCCGAGGGCCAGGCCGAGCTGGTGGATGGCGTCCAGCTCGTCACGACGGAATTGAAAAGCAACCGCTATGCGCCGATCACCGTCCAGGCTGGTATCCCTGTGCGCTGGACCATCCATGCCGCCGATGGCACACTCAATGGCTGCAACAATGCGATCGTCATCCCGGCATATGGGATCGAGAAGCCGCTGGAATTTGGCGACAACGTCATTGAGTTCACCCCGGACGAAAGTGGCATCGTACCCTTTTCCTGCTGGATGGGCATGATCCGAAGCCAGATCACAGTCGTTGAGTGAGAAAAACGTTACAAAATACGACCTATGGATATGGAAAGACGTTACAAGGGCCCTGTCATGGTTCAAGGTCCCATTACTGATTTGCC
>DIGA01000006.1 GCA_002419365.1 Mageeibacillus sp. UBA5734
GCAAGTGGTTGCCGGGACGTGTTGGATATCATGGATGGTGCTGTTCTCTGGCCAGATGAGGTCAGAGGCTGGGATAGAGCGGATACTTCACAACCAGCTCGGCGACACGGTTGCGGATCTTCTCATGATGGCCGTCATAATCGTTCAGGGTCAGGGCGATCAGGTCGGCGATCTCATCCATGTCAGCCGGTGTCATGCCGCGGCTGGTCACAGCCGGGGTACCGAGGCGGATGCCGCTGGTGATGGTCGGCTTCTCCGGATCGTAGGGAATGCCGTTCTTGTTGCAGGTGATGTTGACCTCATCGAGGCGCAGCTGCATCTCTTTGCCTGAGACACCTGTCCCGCGCAGGTCGACCAGCATCAGGTGGTTGTCAGTGCCGCCCGAGACCAGATTGATGCCTCGCTTCATCAGGCCATCGGCGAGGGCCTTGGCATTGTCGAGGATGTGCTGCTGGTAGACTTTGAAAGAAGGTTCGAGTGCTTCCTTGAAGGCGACAGCCTTGCCGGCGATGACATGCATCAGGGGACCACCCTGCTGGCCCGGGAAGACAGCCGAGTCAATGGCTTTGGCGTATTCGGACTTGCACAGGATCATGCCACCACGCGGACCACGCAGGGTCTTATGGGTGGTCGTGGTGACGAAATCGGCATAGGGGACCGGATTGGGGTGCAGGCCAGCGGCAACCAGACCAGCAATATGGGCCATATCGACAAACAGCAGCGCACCGACTTCGTCCGCAATCGCTCGGAACTTGGCAAAATCGATGGTCCGCGGATAGGCACTGGCACCAGCCACGATCATTTTCGGCCGGGTGCGGCGAGCTACTTCCAGGACCTGGTCGTAATCAATCAAGCAGGTGCCTTCGGATACTTTGTAGGACTCAGCATGGTAGGTCTTGCCAGAGACATTCTTGAACATGCCGTGGGTCAAATGACCGCCATGGGCCAGGTCCATGCCCAGGATGGTGTCACCCGGTTCGAGCATGGCGAAATAGACCGCGGTATTGGCCTGGGCGCCGGAGTGGGGCTGGACATTGACATGATCCGCACCAAACAGCAATTTGGCCCGTTCGATCGCGAGGTTCTCGGCGATATCGACGTATTCGCAGCCGCCATAGTAGCGTTTGCCCGGGTAACCTTCGGCATATTTATTGGTCAGCGGTGTGCCGACGGCCTCAAGAACGGCTTCACTGACGAAATTTTCCGATGCGATCAGTTCGATCTTGGAACGCTGGCGGCCGATCTCAAGCTGGACAGCCGAGTAGATTTCCGGATCAACCTGGGCCAAATGCTGGTAAGTCATAGTGTACCTCTCCTTTGGAATTTCACATTCATTGTAAACAATCAGGTGATTTTGTAAAGTTCATCCGGTCCTGGCGGGGCCATTTCCGAGGCAATTCCTGAACAAAACTGGACATATTGGACATCCTGGGTCAAATGGCCGATCTGGCTGGCAAGGATGCCTGCCTCAGCCAGGGATTTCTGGACGAGATCCGGTTTGTCGGTTGCGATCAACAGGCTACCGCTCGAGATCAGGCGGTACGGATCAAGGCCCAGCTCTTGCGTGATCTGGCGGGTCAGGGGATGAATCGGGATCGCATCGAGCTCAATTTCCAGGCCAAGACCACAGGCCTGGGCCATCTCCCAGGCAGCTCCCAGGATGCCGCCCTCTGTGGCATCGTGCATGGCATGGACACCCAGCTGGCCACCGATGATGCCTTCCGGCACGACACTGATCTGGGTGATCAGATTTCTGGCTGCAGCCAGGTCGGATTTGGACAAGACACGGCTGAGGCGTGCTTTCTGGTCAGCTGCCAGAATAGCCGTTCCCTCCAGGCCACCCGTCTTGGTCATCAACAAGGTGTCACCTGGCTGGCCACCATCGCTCTGGACCATATGGCCGGATTCGGCAAATCCAATTGCCGTTGTCGTGACGATGAAACGGTTGACCGCGTCGCTGACTTCGGTATGGCCACCGGCGATGCTGACGCCCAGTTTTTCCGCTGTCTGGCTGGCCTGTTCGATCACGGCCGCGACATCTTCAGCTGTGGCCCAGGGTGGCGCTATCAGGACCAGGAGGATGCCTTTGGGCTGGATCCCGAAAGCAGCCAGATCATTGCAGGAGACGTGGATCGCCAGGCTGCCGATATCGGCACTGGCACCCGTGATGGGGTCCGTCGAGAGAACGGCCAGGCCATCTTTGAAACGGATGGCGGCACAGTCGAGCCCGGTCGCCGGACCACAGACGATATCATCCGACAGGACCGGCAGCCGGTGCAGGACCAGATCCTCGAGATTAGCCGGGTCCAGTTTGCCGACCTTCATAGCGCACCATCCTGGGGACAATCATCATACCGGGGGGTGATGATCTCTGTTTCAATGGCGGCAAGCCCCTGTGTGACAAGCGCCTCGATATCCAGGTCCTTTTCAGCTTCCAGCGCATCGGCCAGGCTGGGGTGTGTCTTGGGATGCTTGGCGACAAAGACCGTGCAACAATCTTCATAAGGCAAAATCGAGGTTTCAAAGGTGCCGATCCGGCGGGCAATGGATACCGTGTCATCTTTGTCGAGGCCGATCAAGGGCCGGAACACGGGGCGCGTGCTGATCTGGTCGGTGGTGACCAGTGCCTCCAGCGTCTGGCTGGCCACCTGTCCCAGACTTTCTCCAGTGATCAATGCTTTCAATTGGTTCTGCCCGGCAAAGCGGTCCGCAATTCGCATCATCATGCGGCGCATGACTATCGTCATCATTTCCGGCGGACAGAAATCGCGCAACGTGATCTGGATCTCGGTGAAGTTGACCACATGGAGCCGGATCCGGCCGGCATAGCGGGCGATGAGCCGAGCCAGCTCGACAACTTTTTCCCTGGCCTGGTCACTGGTGAACGGATACGCATGAAAATACATGGCGTCCAGCATCATGCCACGCGATGCCATCAGGTAACCGGCCACCGGGCTGTCTATTCCACCGGACAAGAGCAACAGACCATGACCACTGGTGCCGACCGGTAATCCCCGATGCGCTTTGATAATCGAGCTGTAGAGATAATTCTTTTCCCGGACTTCGACATAGAGAATGAAATCAGGATTTTTGACTTGGACAGTCAGCTGGCTGGAAAAACGTTCGAAAAGAAGGCCGCCGATCCGTTCGCTGATTTCCGGCGACTGGAAAGGAAATGATTTGAGTCCGCGCCGGGATTCAACCTTGAAAGTCCGTTTTCGGCCATCCGACAGAAGCTGGCCGACATAGTCGACAGCCGTGGTTTCGATCGCTTCGATCCCACCGGAGAAACGCCAGACCGGGCTGATGGAAACGACGCCAAACACATCCTTGATCCGGTTGATCACTTGATCGACCTGGTCATCATCGGAAAAACCTTCCGGAGAGGTGGCTGGGTCTGGCTCGAGCCAGATCCGCGAATGGCTCTGCAGGATCGAAAAATGGCCGAGATCTTTGAGCCGGTGCTTCATGTTGCGAATCACCTGCTGTTCGAATTTATGGCGATTCATCCCTTTGAGTGTGATTTCGCCCAGACGGACCAGCAGGATTTTTTCCCTGGTGGGAGCGCTAGGGGTTGCTGCATGTTGTTCTGGCATGGTCTTCCTCTATATTCGTTCTAAAATTTATCAATGCGGGTCTTCAGCGCCGGTATTTCTGGCAGGCTTGTGCGATCGATTGAGCTGCCAGGACCATGTCTGCTTCAGTATTGCTGTCAGACAAACTGATCCGGATCGAACACTCGGCTGTTGGAACAGGAATCCCCATGGCCCGCAAAACTTCCGAGGGCCCTTTTTTGTGCGACGAGCAGGCTGATCCTGTGGACACATAGATGTCATCTTCCTCCAGGGCATGCTGCAAGGTTTCACCGCGCAAGCCTGGGAAGGCGAGATTCAGGATGTGCGGGACTGCTGCCCCGGGTGATATCTGGACATAGGAAACGCCGAGGGATTGCAGTTCTGAAAGCAAGCGGTCCCTGAGGGCGTGACACTGGAGCAAACGGCTGTCCAGCGTCGCAACCGAACACTTCAGACTGCGGGCCATGCTTGCTGCCAGGGGAGCGTTTTCCGTTCCACCGCGCAAACCGCTTTGCTGTCCGCCACCATGAATCAGTGGCTGGATGGACAACCCTTTTTTGACCAGCAAAAATCCAATCCCCTTGGGAGCTCCGAATTTGTGGCCACTGCCGGAGAAAAGCTCGATACCCATCTGGTCAAAATGGACCGGGATTTTGCCACATGCCTGGACGCCATCGACATGGATCGCCGCCCGGGGGCGCTTCCGGTTGCGGATGGAAACGATCTCATCCAGAGGCTGGACGACACCTGTTTCGTTATTGACCAGCAACAGAGTCAGCATGACGGTGTCTTCATCGATCGCTGCCTCGAGCTGCCCCAGATCCACTTGGCCATTGCTCTGTATCGCTACCGTACGAATGATATAGCCCTGACGGTGTAGATAAGAGAGCGTCTCTCGCGTCGCAGCATGTTCGCCAGCCAACGTGACAATGGTCCGTCCGCGCTTCGGATTGGCCGCGACGGTGCCTTTTAAGCCCATGTTGATTGATTCAGAACCACCAGATGTCAGGATGACCTCACTGGTTTGGCAACCCAAAGATCGCGCCAGAGAAGCCTTGCTATCCTGGACCAGACGTGCTGCTTGTTGTCCCAGGCGGTGCAGCGAAGCAGGATTGGCCGCAACCTGGTGAAGATCCCTGGCATAGTCAGCAATCGTAGCCTCGGATGGCCAGGTGGTCGCGCTGTGGTCGAGGTAGATCAAGGCCAAATCAGGTCCTCCCTGCTTCCAGTCCCAGCGTGACACTGTCCGGGCGCCAGATCAGCTCAATCCATTCACAGACATGGCCGCTTCTGGAAGTAAGCCGGCTGGTGGCACAAAGCACAGGGGATCTGCGGCTGATGTCGAGAGCCAGCGCTTCCGTATGGGTGGCGGCGCGGACTGCCAATTGACAACTGCCCTTGCTGGGCAAATAGGCGTATTTGTTGGCCAGGATATCGATCATGGATTTCCCGTTTTGGACCTGGTCACCGAAATCGGGAAAAAGACTGACTGGGATCAGGGAGTGGCCCAACCCGATTTCCTGGCCATGGATCAGGATCGGCCAGGTCAAGGACCAGAAACCCGGGCTGCCACTGGCACCGGCACCCTCAAACAGGCGCAGCGTGTCTTCATCGGCGGGAATCTGTTCAATCGTGTGAAAAGCATAGTCTGACAGACTTTTGGCGGCCAGCAAGGAATAGGAAAAGGGCGTAAATTGCCGGATCTCGAGTCGCTCGGGCTCGGCGGAGACAAAGGTCCCTTTGCCTTTCTGGATCACCAGCGTGCCCTCGGCGACCAGTTCGGCGATGGCCTGGCGCACCGTGGGACGGCTCAGGGCCAGTTCTTCGCACAAATTGAGTTCCGAGGGGATTTGCTGTCCGGCCGGGTACTGGCCTGAGGCGATCCGTTCCAGCACAAGGTCCTTGAGCTGAGCATACAAGGGGATATTGCTGCGTTTGTCGAGTTTCATCACACAAGCTGTCCTTTCAAAAATAAAGACAGGCAATTTGGATGTTTGCCTGTCTTTACATCTTAGCATGGATGATTCAGATGGTCCAATCCCCGGCCTGGCTTGCCAGGGCGGGGATCCTCAGGGTCGATCAGACCTTCAGTTCAGCTGTAACGGGCATCGAGCCAGCTGGACGGGCATCGAGGATCGGCTGGATCACATCACGGATGAATTCTGTGACCTGGTCTGGGCTGCGACCGATATACAAATTGGCATCCAGCAGCACATCGAGTTCGTTTTTGTCGAGTCCAAATGCCGGGTCGGCAGCAATCCGTTCGAGCAGGTCATTGGCTGCGCCTTCTTGTTTGACGCGGGCACCGGCTGCCATGCTGTGCTGGCGGATCTTCTCGTGCAAGTCCTGGCGGTCGCCGCCGCGTTTGACGGCTTCCATCATGATGTTCTCGGTCGCCATGAAAGGCAGTTCATCGCGGATGTGACGGGCAATGACGGCCGGATAGACGACCAGTCCGCTGGAGACATTGAGCATCAGCATCAGAATCGCATCGATGGCCAGGAAAGCTTCCGGAATGGCAATCCGCTTGTTGGCCGAGTCATCCAGAGTCCGTTCGAACCATTGTTCAGCAGCAGTCAGGGCTGGATTGGTGGCATTGACGATGACGTAGCGTGACAGTGCAGCCATCCGTTCACTGCGCATCGGATTGCGCTTGTAGGCCATGGCCGAAGAACCGATCTGGCTCTTTTCAAACGGTTCTTCAATCTCCTTCAGATGCTGGAGCAGCCGGATGTCATTGGAGAACTTGTGCGCCGTCTGGGCGATCCCGGAAAGGACATTGACCACACGGGTGTCGACTTTGCGCGAATAGGTCTGGCCACTGACCGGATAGATGCCAGAAAAGCCGAACTTCTCCGCAATGAGCGTATCGATTCGCCTGACCTTCTCCTGGTCATTGTCAAACAGGCTCATGAAACTGGCCTGAGTGCCTGTGGTGCCCTTGCTGCCCAAAAGGCGCAACGAGCCCAGGACATAGTCCAGATCTTCCAGATCGGATACGAGTTCAGCCATCCAGAGGGTGGCCCGCTTGCCTACAGTCACCAGTTGGGCTGGCTGGAAATGGGTGAAGCCAAGGGTTGGCAAGTTCTTGTATTCGTCAGCAAACTTGGCCAGCTGTTCGATGACCGCAACCAGCTTGGCCCGGACCAGTTTCAAGGCCTCGGCCATGATGATCAGGTCGGTGTTGTCGCCTACATAGCAGGAGGTGGCACCCAGATGGATGATTCCCTTTGCCAGCGGGCATTGTTCGCCATAGGCATGGACATGGGCCATGACATCGTGGCGCACAAGTGCCTCTTCCCTGGCCGCGACGTCATAATTGATGTCATCCTGGTGTGACTTCAGCTGTTCAATCTGCTCATCGCTGATCGGCAATCCCAGAGCTTGCTCGGCCTCAGCCAGAGCGATCCATAATTTGCGCCAGGTCCTGAATTTCATGTCTGGCGAGAAGATGGCCTGCATCTGCTCACTGGCATAGCGCGAATTGAACGGACTCTCATAGCTGTTTTTCATGTCTTTTACTCCTTGCGTACATTCCCGGGGGCTTAGATCCTGTGTTGGCTGTCAGGCCAGCAGTTGGCGGATTGCTGCCAGTTTAACACAGGTGCAGAAAATTTCCATCGCCGGGCGCAATTCAGACATCGGCGGGAAAGAGGGCGCCAGGCGAATGTTGCTGTCCAGGGGATCCTTGCCATAAGGATAGGTGGCCCCGGCCGGAGTCAATTCGACGCCGCATTCCTTGGCCAGGCGAACGACCTCTGAAGCGGTGCCATTCGGCACATTGACACTGACAAAATAGCCACCTTTCGGGCGTTTCCAGGTGCAAAGACCGGTGTAAGCCAGTTCTTCGTCGAGCCGTTCCAGGACCAGTTCGAATTTCGGCCGCAGGATTTGCGCATGGCGGTCCATGATGGCTTCGATCCCACCGGCGGATGCAAGATACCGGATGTGGCGCAGCTGGTTCATTTTGTCCGGTCCGATGGTCTGGATGGTCAGCTGCTTCTTGAACCAGGCCAGGTTGGCCGGACTGCTCGCCAGGCAGGCCAGGCCTGCTCCGGCATAGGTGATTTTCGATGTGGAGGCGAATTCAAAGACACGGTCAGGATTGCCAGCCGTGTCACACAGGTCCAGGATATCCGGGACACTGTCGCGGTCATCCGCAAACAGATGGTGCACCACATACGCGTTGTCCCACCAGATGCGGAAATCCGGAGCGGCCGTTTTCATTTCGGCCAGACGACGGCAGGTCGCTTCCGAATACGTATAGCCATCCGGATTGCTGTAGACCGGCACAGACCACATGCCCTTGATCGATGCGTCCGCAGCGACGAGGGACTCAATCAGATCCATGTCCGGGCCTTCTGCTGTCATCGGGACCGGGATCATTTCGATCCCCAGCGACTGGGTGACGGCAAAGTGGCGGTCATAGCCAGGAACGGGGCAGAGGAATTTGACCGACGCTTCCTTGCTCCAGGGACGCTCTGCCCCAGGGACGGCAAACAGCATGGCGCGGGCCATGGTGTCATACATCAAATTGAGGCTGGAATTACCCAGGACCAGGATCTGGCTGGCCGGAACACTCAGCAGGTCGGCAAACAGCTGGCGGGCTTCCGGAATCCCTTCCAGGCCGCCGTAGTTCCTGCAGTCGGTGCCATCCGCAGATTTGAAGTCCTTTTCACTCAGGGCTGTCTGGAGACCATTGGCCAAGTCCAGCTGCTCTGAGCAAGGCTTGCCTCGCGTCATGTTGAGCTTGAGTTTGAGATCGGCAAAAGCCTGGTAACGGTTTTCCTGTACTTTGAGCTCATCTTCGAGCTGTTGGCGATTCATCGCAGAATATGAAAGCATGTTGTATCCTCCTTGCACAACGGACGCGATTGCCGCTTTATTATAAGGGATCCTAACGACGTGGACAAGTCGTACAATTGACGAATATTGCCTGTTTTAGCTCATTTCTATCGGCACAATCCGGATTTTTCCATCCGGTTCTCCATGGCGGAGGTGGACCTCTGCTGCAAGAAATCGCATCTCAGTATTCATATTGCAGGTTGTTTGACAGTAGGCCAGGGCTGCCTGGCGGATTTTTTTCACTTTGGCTGGTGTGATCTGCTCCAGTCCGCTGCCATAGGATGCTGCTCCTGATCGGGCTTTCACTTCAATGAAATACAAGCAGCTGCCTTTTTTCATCACCAAGTCAATTTCACCCAGGCGCGGGACCAGAAATTGGTGGGCAAGCAGCAAAAATCCATGGGATTGCAGATAGCGTGCGACAGCGAGCTCACCCGCATCGCCTCTCGTTTTCGCCAGGCCACGGGGATTGGATGGGTCTTGACCCTTGGCAGGATCATGTCCTGGGTCAGGCGCGGTCATGTCCGGCCAGGTTCTTGAGAAACGTCAGGCGATGGATCGGGGTCAGGCCGAATTGCCTGATTGCATCATAATGCTGGGCCGTACCATAGCCTTTGTGCCGGGCAAAGCCGTAACCGGGATACACCGTATCCAGCTGGTGCATCAGGCGGTCACGTGTGACTTTGGCCAGGATCGAGGCAGCAGCGATGGAGTTGGACTTGGCATCACCCTTGATGATGGGCCAGACGTCAACATGCACCTGGTCGAGTTCAACAGCATCAATCAGGAGCAGGTCAGGTTTAAGCGAAAGACCGGCAATGGCCTGGCGCATGGCTTGCTTGGTTGCCTGCAGGATATTGATCCGGTCGATTTCAGCTGCATCAACCAGAACAACAGACCAGGCCAACGCCTGTTCCTGGATCTGGTCATACAAGAACTCGCGTTTCATTTCACTGAGTTTTTTCGAATCGTTCAGTCCCAGAATCGGCCGGCCTGGATCCAGTATGACTGCTGCGGCAGCAACGGGACCAGCCAGTGGGCCTCGTCCGGCTTCGTCCACACCGGCGATGGCCTGGTATCCGGCCTGCCTGGCCTGGTTCTCATAGTCGTTCAGCAAGGCATATCGATCCTGGTCACTGATTCTCATCCGGCTGGTCCTCCTTTGCCATTTTCACTGCCGGGCAGGACGTTCGAGGGTAATCCGGCCAATTTTTCCAGCACGCAACTCATCCAGGAACAGCACCGCAAACCGGGTGTAATCCGGCTTGTTGCCTGGCAACAGGCAACCTCTGCGGCGACAGGCTGTTTCCATCAGCTGGAGGGGTTCTTCGGTCAGCTGGTCCAGTTTGTAGCGCGCCTGGATCTGCTGGGGATAATCCTGGCTCAGGTCATACAGGACTTCCATGGCGATCTCCTCGATCGGCAGGACATCATCCTTGATCGCACCACTGGCCGCCAGCCGCCGCTGGCTGGAGGGGCTGCCCAGTTTGGGCCAGAGGACACCCGGCGTGTCCAGGAGCTCCAGTTCTGTGCCGGATTTTGACCAGTTGGCCTGGCGGGTCACACCAGGCCGGTCGGCCGTGGCAGCGATCTTCTTGCCGCACAAGGCATTGATGATCGTCGACTTGCCTGTGTTCGGGATACCGACCACCATGACCCGGATCGGACGGATCAGGCGTCCCTTGGCCCTGGCTGCATCGATTTTATGCTGGTTCATACTGATGATCAGCTTGCGCAAAGGCTCCAGGGACGCACGACGATTGCCCTCGCAGGCCAGGACTGGGATATTTGCTTTCTGGTAATGCTCCAGCCAGCGATTGGTCTGGACCGGATCCGCCAGATCGGCCTTGTTCAGGACCAGGATCCGCGGTTTGGTGCCGAGGAGCCGGTCCAGTTCGGGATTGCGACTGCTTTCGGGTATTCTGGCATCACAGGTCTCGACAACCAGGTCGACCTGCTTGATGTGGTCGCGCATTTCGCGCAAGGTCTTGGCCATGTGGCCGGGAAACCAGTTGACGTCCATGATTCTCCTCCCGGGAGTGTCAGTCTGGTCCTGTTCAAGACCAGCCGTGCCGTTATTGACAGGATATGAAAAAGAAAAGAGACCTGCAACAGGCCTCTTTCCAGATCAAGTGAGCTAAAATTACTTGCTGACCAGTTTTTCCTTGACTTTGGCTGCTTTGCCGACGCGGTCGCGCAGGTAGTAAAGCTTGGCCCGTCTGATTTTACCCTTGCGCACGATCTCGATCTTGTCGATCTTGGGCGAGTGCACGGGCAGGATGCGTTCGACACCGACGCCATAGGACAGGCGGCGAACCGTCATGGTTTCGGTCAGGCCAGCGCCTTTCTTGGCAATGATGGTGCCTTCGAAGACCTGGACACGTTCGCGGTTGCCTTCTTTGATCTTCAGGTGAACTTTGACGTAGTCACCAATTTCGACCTTGGGCAGATCCGAACGGAGCTGTTCGTTTTCAATTACGGAAACCAGATTCATATTGCGTTCCTCCTCTCTTTTTCAGGACGTTCATGCACGCAATTGAGCAGCGGACCATCCGTGATAACCGTTGAAATTATACCAGCGGATTTTGATCCTGGCAAGCGAATTCGATCAATTCCTGATAATCCGCGGCAGAAAGTTGCAGTTGGTTGAATAAATCCGGTCGTTTGACCAGTGTATCCTTCAGACTGGACAGATATTGGAACTTGTCGATCCTGGCCTGATGGCCTGACAACAGGACATCAGGCACTTTTTGACCCTGCCAGGATGAGGGCCGGGTGTACTGGGGCTGTTCAAGCCGCCCCAGACTATGGGATTCCTGCTCATGGGCGGACTGGTCAGGCAAAACCCCCGGAACGAGGCGTGAGACCGCATCAATCAGCACCGCAGCAGCAATTTCGCCACCGGTGAGCACATAGTCGCCGATGGATACTTCCTCTTCGACAACGGCGTCCAGGACACGCTGGTCGATCCCTTCGTAGTGACCACAGACCAGGATCAGATGCGGGCAGGCGGCCAGTTCCTCGACCAAGGCCTGATTGAGCACCCTGCCTTTGGGTGAGAGGAAAATGGTCCGGGTCAGTTCCGGATGCTGCACCACCTCAGCCGGGCAGGACTGGCCAGTGGCAGCAAGCCAGGCCGCATAGACCGGTTCCGGGCGCAGCAGCATACCTGTCCCCCCCCCGTAGAGTGCGTCATCCACCTGGCCATAAGCATTGACGGCGAAGTTCCGGATCTGGATGGTTTCGAGCTCGATCCGGCCACTCTTGATCGCCCGGCCAGTGATGCTGGTCTGGACAATCGATTCAACCAATTCGGGGAAAAGTGTCAGAACCGAAAAACGCATCGCCATGAGTCTCCCGCTCAGACTTCCCGGTAGATTTCGAACAATCCGTCCGGCAAATCGACCTCGATTCGCCTGGCGTCCAGATCCACGGTTTTAAGGATGGTTTTCCGAGCCGGAAACAGCAGGTCCTTCTGACCGGCTTGAGCCACGACATAGACATCCTGGGCTGTGCCTGACTGGATATCCTTGAGTTGTCCCAAATGGCCGTGACGACGGTCAAAAACCTCGCAGCCCAGAAGGTCACAGATGAACCAGGTGTCCGGTGGCAAAGCCACGGCATGCTCCCGAGTCACACTGACCAGGTAGCCTTTGAGCTTCTCTGCGGCGGTCCGGTCTGACACGCCTTTGAGTGTCAGGAGTACCTGGTCATTGAAAAACCGGGCACCTTGCGCATGGGCAGGCACCCGATCTGTTTCATCATCAGTTACGAGCAGACAGTCCTCAAGGGACAGAAACCGCTTCGGGTCATCAGTCAGGGGGAGGATTTTGAGCTCCCCTTTCAGACCATGAGCCCCGATGATCCGGCCGATATGGAGGATGTCACGCAAATTTTTTGTCTCGTTCATCATCAGATGATGTCAACAATCACACGCTTGCCCAAGCGGGCGGCACGAGCTTTGACAATCGCTCGGATGGCCTGGGCGCGGCGGCCTTGCTTGCCGATGATTTTTCCCATATCGGTCGGGGCCACGTGCAGTTCAAGCACAATGGTGTGGCCACGGTCGACCTGCTTGATGCTGATAGCGTCAGGATCGTTGACCAGAGGCCGCACGATCGTGCTGAGCAGTTCTTTCATAGCCTGACCTCCAAAATGTGATTTAGCCGATGATGCCGTTCTTCTTCAACAGAGCACGGACCGTGTCGGTGGGCTGGGCGCCATTGGCAATCCATTTTTTGGCGGCTTCGGCATCGATTTTGACATCAGCCGGCTCAGTCAGCGGATTGTAGGTGCCGATTTCTTCGATGAAACGGCCATCACGCGGATAGCGGGAATCGGCCACCACGACGCGATAGAACGGAGCTTTCTTAGCGCCCATGCGCTTCAGTCTGATTTTTACTGCCATTGTTGGGTACCTCCAAATTTTTTATCCAAAGTCTGGATATTTATCTGCATATCAGCTTCGCTTCTGTCTGCCCGATCGGCAGGCGCTCAGAAGGGAAAACCGCGTTTGCCAAAACCAAAGTTGGGCATTCTGCCCTTCCCTTTCATCATGCCGGAAAATTGCTTCATCATTTTCTGGGTTTCTTCGAATTGCTTGATCAGGCGGTTGACATCCTGGACCGTCGTGCCGGAACCGGCGGCAATGCGTTTCCTGCGGCTGGCATTCAGGAGTCCGGGATTCTGCCGTTCCTTCTTCGTCATCGAACGGATGATCGCTGCACTGCGGTCGATGGCCCGTTCATCGATGTGCTCATCAGGGATTGCCTTATTGCCCATGCCCGGCAGCATCGACAGGACATCCTTGATCGAGCCCATTTTTTTGACTTCTTCGAACTGCGACAGCATGTCTTCGAGCGTGAACTGGTTCTTTTTCAGCTTATCAAAAGCCTCTGCGGCTTTCTTCTCATCCAGGTTGGCTGAAGCCTTTTCGATCAGGGACAGGACATCCCCCATGCCAAGGATACGCGATGCCATGCGGTCCGGGTAATACTCTTCGATGGCGTCGATTTTTTCACCGACACAGATCAGCTTGATCGGCTTGCCCGTGATCTTGCGGATTGAGAGGGCGGCACCGCCCCTGGCATCACCATCGAGCTTCGTCATGATGAAGCCATCCAGGCCGATTTCCTTGTCAAAGCCGAGGGCGACATTCACCGCCTCCTGACCGATCATCGCATCGACGATCAGGAGCTTCTCAGTAGGATTGACTGTCTTGCCAATGGCCTTGAGCTCGGCCATCATGTCGGCATCGATGGTCATCCGGCCGGCGGTATCGACGATCAGGGTATCACAAAGCAGGTATTTTGCCCGGTCAACTGCCTGGCGGGCGATCTTGACCGCATCCTTTTCCTCAGGCTGGATGAAACAGGGGATGTCGACGGACTTGGCAAGGATTTCAAGCTGGCGGGCCGCCGCCGGGCGATGGACGTCGACCGATGTCAGCATCGGCTTCTTGCCTTTTTTCTTGAGCATCAGCGCCATCTTGGCAGCCGTGGTCGTTTTACCGGCGCCCTGGAGACCATAGAGCATGATCACCGTGAAACCAGAAGGTGAAACCAGCAGCTTGCTGTTGGTCTGGCCCAGGATATCGACGAGCGATTCGTGGACAATCTTGACCACCTGCTGGCCAGGTGTCAGACTCTCCATGACTTCGACACCCTTGCTTTTTTCAGATATTTCGGCGACAAGTTCCTTGACAACAGTGAAATTGACGTCAGCCTCCAGAAGGGCCAGACGGATCTCCCGCATCATGTCCTTGATGTCTTGTTCTGTGACGCGGGTTTTACCGCGCATTTTCGCCGTGATATCCTGTAATTTTGCGGACAGGCCCTCGAAAAGTGCCATGCTGCCTCCGTTAGCCGAGTGACTGGTACAACCGGGACAAGGTGGTTCTGGCTTTATCTGCCTGACCCTCGTCAAGGTCTGCCATCGCCTGGGCGATCTGTTCTTTCTGGGTGAGGAAACGCTGGACCAGACCGAGTTTGGCCTCATAGTCAGCGAGCTGGTTGACGCCCTGGCGGATCTTGTCGTGCACACCCTGTCGTGTAATCGCCAAGTGTTCGGCGATCTCCGTGACCGTCATATCCTCGTTGTAGTGCAGCTCGAGGACCTCGCGGGTGCGGGCAGTAAGCAGCTGGCTGTAGAAATCCAGCCAGAGAACAAACGTCCGGTAATCCTGAATGTCTGTCGGTATGCGCTTCATCTTGCACAGGATACCCGAACAGCACTTGGTTGTCAAGCTTTTTCACTTGACAACCAGTCGTACTCACGGAGTGTCCCTGCAAGGCTGGTCTGGGTTTATCCTTGCTGCATCGGGAGGAGCGACTCGACAAAAGCTTGCGGATCGAAATCCATCAGGTCATCCAGCTTTTCGCCCAGTCCTGCCAGGGCGATCGGGGTATGCGTTTCGTGGGCAACAGCCAGAGCCACCCCGCCTTTGGCATTGCCGTCGAGCTTGGTGATGGCCAGACTGGTGACCTCAGCCACATCCGTGAAGACTTTGGCCTGAGTGACAGCGTTCTGTCCGGTCGTCGCATCGATCACGAGCAGGGTCTCAACGTTGGCTTGCGGCGCTTCTCGCTGGATGATGCGGCGGATTTTGCCCAGTTCATTCATCAAGTTAACCTTGTTGTGCAGTCGCCCCGCCGTATCCAGAATCAAGAGATCCACGCCACGTGACTTGGCTGCTGCGATGGCATCAAAAACAACTGCAGCCGGATCTGATCCTTCCTGATGGGCGATGACCGCCGTATCGGTCCGTTCACCCCAGTGGGTCAGTTGCTCGATGGCCGCTGCCCGGAATGTGTCAGCAGCCCCGAGCAGGATCTTATACCCCTGTTTTCTATAGCGGGCGCAGATCTTGCCGGCCGTCGTAGTTTTTCCAGTACCATTGACACCGACCATCAGGAGGATATTCAGCTGGCCCTTTTTAAACGACAGTGGTTTTGCTTCGCCGAGGACTGCCAGCATTTCCCGGTGCAAGGTCGAGATGACATTTGTGCGCGAAGCATCCCCGGTGGCTTTGATTTCCTGACGGACTTTGGACATCAGGTGGATCGAACAGGCCGCCCCGACATCAGCCTGGACCAGGAGCATCTCGAGGTCATCAAGCATGTCTTCGTCAAAAAAGCCCATGTTGGCTGCAATCCGGTTGATGCCCTCGGCGACAAAATCGCGTGTTTTCTGCAGTCCTTTGCGAAATGTATCAAAAATTCCCATTTTCTTTGAGTTTCCTTTCCCAGGCATTGCCCATACAGGTACAAGCTTCGCCTGCTCAGCCAGACAATTGCATCGATAAAATCCGGGAGATCCCGCGTTCTTGCATGGTCACACCATAAAGGCGGTCTGCCGATTCCATGGTCCCTTTGCGGTGAGTGACCAGGATAAATTGTGACTCCTCGGCATATCGCCGGATGTACTCGGAAAAGCGGACGACATTGGCGTCGTCCAGGGCTGCTTCTACTTCGTCCAGCACACAAAAGGGTGTTGGCCTTAGTTTCAGGATGGCAAACAGCAAGGCTATGGCTGTCAGGCAGCGTTCGCCACCTGATAGCAACAGCAGGCTCTGCAATTTCTTGCCCGGCGGCTGAGCTTTGATCTCAATGCCACTGGATAGGACATCATCCGGGTTTTCCAGGTGCACTTCGGCCATGCCACCACCAAACAACTCGGAAAAGACAACTTTGAAATTTTCATTGATCAGCTGGAAATGCTGGGCAAACTGCTGGCGCATGGCTTCGGTCAATTCCGCAATCACACTCTGCAACTTCTGGCGTGAACTTTCGATGTCTTCTTGCTGCTGGACCATGAATTCGAACCGTTCATGGACAGACTGGTATTCATCGATCGATGCCAGGTTGACAGGCCCCAAAGACTTGATGCCCGCTTTCAGAGCTGCAATGGTTTTGCCGGCCTCAGAACGGTTTTCCACCGGCTGGCGCCAGGCTTGGGCAGTCTGGACGGTCAGTTCATAGGATTCCCAGAGGCGGTTCCTGGCTTCATCCCCGGTTTGTTCCAGCCGTTCGATCCGGGCCTGTGTCTTGGCAATTTCTGCCTGCAGGGAACTGATCCGGGTCGACTGCGACTCAAGGGTGTCAAAAAACCGGGCCTGACTGGCCTCGAGGGCTTCGCGCTGAATATTGAGCTGGCGCACCTGCTCGGATAAGGCCAGGCTCTCCTGATGGGTAGCGGCAATCTGCCGGTCCAGGGACTGGGTCTCAGCAGTCAACCGTTCAATTTCAGCGGCATGCTCTGCGATTTCAGCCTGGCCGCGAACCTGGCGATCCTCGATGGCCTGGCGTTCCTGGGCAATCCGTTCCAGGATTTCACTGGAAGCCTGGAGCGACTCGGTGATGGAATGGAGGGAAACTTTGAGATCCGAAACTTCTTCACGCAAATCATCCCGGCGTTGTTGTTCAGCTTTGCTGACGCCTTCTTGCTGGCTGATTTTCTGCCGGATCGCAGCAATCTCCACTTCTTCCTTGCTGATGGCTTGCTCCAGTTCACCGATCTGGCGCAGCAGGCCCTGGGCTTGCTGGCCAAGTGCATGCTGCTCAGCTTCCAGCCGCTGGCGCAAGGATCTGGACTGCTGTTGTTGCTCATTCAGAGAACTCAGCTGTGATTCATCGCGAACTTTCTGGTGCGACAGCTGAAGCAGCTGGTGCTCGACCACTGACAATTGACGGGCCAATTCCTTGAGCGTGGCATCTTGTTCTTGCTCAAGCAGGGCGGAAGCATGGATATTGGCATCCGATTCTTCAAGGCGGCTCCGGATGGCTTCGATTTCCCGGGACCGGCCGAGCAGACCACTGGGCCCCCGGCGATTGAAACCGCCGGTCATCGATCCACCTGGATTGACCACATCCCCTTCCAAGGTAACGATCCTGCAGGAATACTGGACTCTACGGGCCATCGTCGTCGCATCGGAAAGCTGGCGGGCTATGACGATCCGGCCTAGCAGAGAATCCAAGATATCGCCCAGGGCTGAATCTGCCTGCACGAGATCGCTGGCCAGGCCGATGAAACCAGGCATGGCTTGAAGCTGGGACAAGGTTGCACCGTCGAGGCGGCGACCACGGATCGTGGCCATGGGCAGGAAAGTGGCCCGTCCTGCCCGGTTGTCCTTGAGATAGGCAATCAGACGGCTGGCAGTTGCTTCGTTGTCAGTCACGATATTGGAAACAGCAGGTCCCAGGGCGGTTTCAAGTGCCAGTTCCAGATCCGGCTGGACGCTGATCAATTCTCCTAGTGTCCCAACGATTCCCTGGCCAAAGCCAGGCTTCTCCTTGGCCTGGTTCATGATCCGCTTGACGGACTCGGCATAACCTTCGTGGCTTTTTTCCAGTTCAACGAGTGTCTGTAGCCGGTACTGGTCATTGCGCTGGGTCTGGCGCAAACTCTCAGTCTGGGCATGGGCCTGGCTCAACAGCTCGCGCGCCGACTCGATGCCTTGGCGGAGGGTGTTTTTGGTCGCTTCTTCGTCTTTCAGAGCACTGGCGACTCGATGATAGCTTTCTGTAACTTCTTCGATCTGGAGATGAATCCGGTCTGCATCGCTGACCTGGGCCTGGAGGTCACTGCTGATGGTCTTGCGTCGGTTTTCAACCATGGGCAACTGGCTTTTCAACTGGCCGACCCGGTTTTTCTGTTCGTAAATGGCTTCGGTTTTTGCTTCCAGTTCGTTCTTGAGGCTTTCAACCTGCTGTTCGCTGCTGGAAAGCTGCGCCAGGATACCCTGCATGGCCTGTTCAGCCGCTTCCAGCTGGCGCGAGAAATGGTCTTGCTGCCGTAAGAGGGTATCCGCTTTTTTTGATCTTGCCGCCAAATCGACCTGCAAGATCTCGATCTGGTGCTTCAAGTCCTGTTCCTGGTTGCCGCTTTGCGCAATCCTTTTGGCCAGTTGGTCAGCTCGTTCGGTATTAGCCGCTTTTTGGCTGGAGAGCAACCCCATCAGGCTGTTTTGCTGGTTGAACTGGTCTCTGAGTGCTTCGATCTGCTGCTCGATTGTCCGGATCGACTCGGTCGCGGTGCGATGTTCGTCGCGCAAGGCCACCAATTTGTCCTGCTCGATCATCCAGTCGTTTTCCAGCAACAGCTTTTCTTCCTTAGCCTGCGCGATGGTTTGCTCGTGCTGGTCAATCGTATCCAGAATCAAGGCGATTTCCTGGGTTTTGAGTTCATCAGACAGACGCAGGAATTGCCTGGCGGTTTCTGCCTGCTGGCTCAACGGTTCGATCCGTTCCGAAAGCTCCTGGATGATATCATTGATCCGGATCAGGTTTTGCTCGGTCTGGAGCAATTTGCGCTCTGATTCTTCTTTCCGGGTCTTGAATTTGACGATACCGGACGCTTCTTCGAAAATCCGCCGCCGGTCTTCCGACCGGTGACTCAGGATATCATCCACCCGGCCCTGGCCGACGATCGAATAGCCATCGCGGCCCAGTCCGGTGTCCATGAACAAAGTCGTGATGTCCTTGAGCCTGACGACTGTCTGGTTCAGAAGATATTCGCTGTCTCCGGAGCGATACAGCCGTCGCGTCACACACAATTCCGTATATTCCACCGGTAAAGCCCGGTCGGAATTATCAAAGGTGATGCTGACCTCGGCATAACTCATCGCCCGGCGCGATTGAGTGCCAGTGAAAATGACATCCTCCATGCGCGCACCGCGCAAGGTTTTGACACTCTGTTCCCCCAGCACCCAGCGGATGGCATCCGTGACATTGGACTTGCCACTGCCATTGGGACCAACGATCGCTGTCACTCCGGGATGGAAGTCAATCACGGTGCGCTCAGGAAAGGATTTGAAACCCTGGATCTCCAGTGTTTTCAGATGCATGGTTCATATCCCTGGTTCATGATTCGGATTCCTCGCCATCCAGGACCTGGCAGCCTTCCCGGTTGCAGGACAGATACCTCAGGGCCTCACGGGCCGCTTTCTGTTCGGCGTCCTTCTTGCTGCTGCCACTGCCTGTAGCAATCTGGCGGTCATCCACCACCACGGCGGCAGTAAAGAGACGGTCATGGACCGGACCTTCTTCGTTAACGATGACAAAGCGAAGAACGCTGTTGCCACGGGTCCCCTGGACCATTTCCAGAAGACGGCTCTTGTAATCGTAAATCATGTCCCCGGTCAAGGCCTGCTGGATGTACTCGTCCAGCAAGGCCAGGATAATTGTGCGCGCCTTTTCATAACCGGCATCGAGATAGACTGCTCCAAAGATCGCTTCCATGGCATTGGCCAGATTGGATGACTTATCCCCTCCCCCAGTGGTCCATTCGCCCTTCCCCAGCATCAGCAGGTGGCCAAGCTCCAGTTCACGGGCGACACGGGCCAGCGTACTCTCGCAGACGATCAGGGCCCGGGTCTTGGTCATGATGCCTTCGGACAATGCTGATGGCACACGGAAAAGAAAATCACTGACAACCAGGTCGAGGACAGCATCACCAAGAAACTCGAGCCGCTCGTTGTCAGGGATTTTTTCAGCCCGGTGTTCATACGCATAGGTGGAATGGGTGATGGCCTGGACTAAAAGGTCCGGCTGGGCAAATTCATGGCCGATCGCCTGGCAAAGGCGATCACAGCCAGCCCGGAATTGTTCCTGCATGATGTCCCCCTGTTTCGAAAAAAAAGCCCCTGGCCGGGGCTTTTTTGCAGTCTGATCAGGTGTGAGTTCAGGTATTGGCTTTGATGTACTCGACGGCATCTCCGACTGACTTGATCTTCTCGGCATCCTCGTCCGGAATCGAGATATTGAATTCCTGTTCCATCGCCATGACCAGTTCAACGATATCGAGCGAGTCGGCATTGAGATCGTCGATGAAATTGGACTGCATGTTGACGCTGTCGGCATCAACCCCAAGCTGGTCGACCAGGATATTCTGGACGCTGGCAAAAATGCTATCTGTAGACATGAAGTGCTCCTCCTCAAGTGGGCGTTTTCGCAATGTTCTAGTGGTTCGTTGCCAAACCTATCCTATTTTTATTTGATCATCAAGCAATTGTCAAGTCAGTTAGCGGTTCAAATTCATTTATGTATAAGATATTTCAACCATGCAGGAAATGCAGATTGCGTTTGATGTAGTCATAGCCAGAAACGATGGTCATGACAACCGCGATCAACATGGCTCCGTCGCCGATCCAGTGATAATTGGCTGCCAGGGCTGGCGCCACGGGCTCCAGGAGCATCAGGACCAGGTCTTCTACCATCATGAGGGAGATCGCAATGATCTGGGTCACAGTCTTGAGCTTGCCAAGCTGGCCTGCTGCGATGACAACTCCGTGGTCTGAAGCCAGAAGCCGGATACCTGTGACCATGAATTCGCGGATGATGATGATGATCGCCACCAGGGCGTGGATCCGTGTATTCTGGACCAGGGCAATCAGAACAGAGATGACGAGCATCTTGTCCGCGATCGGATCGAGGAATTTGCCCAGGTTTGTGACCAGGTTCTGGCTGCGGGCAATGGCACCATCCAGCAGATCTGTCAGCGAAGCGATGATGAAGATCAACAGGGCGATGATCTGGCCATAGCCCATGATGAAGGTGTTCCAGCTGGCAAAAACAGGTAGCTGGCTCGGCACCGGCAACATGAAAACCAGGACAAAGGGAACCAGGATGATCCGGAGCAGGGTAAGCTTGTTGGGCAGATTCATCAGACGGTTACTCCCGTTAATTCATATTCTCCCGCATCGACGATGCGCACAGGCACTGTTTGACCGAGTCTGAGGTCTGCCTCAGAAGCAGCAACCCAGATGACTGGATCCACTTCCGGAGCTTCGGCAAAACTGCGGCCTTTGTAGAATACACCATCATCCGAGACGCTTTCAAGGGTGACATCCAGGACCTGGCCCAGTCTGTTCTGGTTGGACTGGAGCGAGATCGTCTGTTGTTGCGCCATGATAGCCTTCATTCGCGCCTGGGCGACTGATTTTTTAACCTTGGGTTTCATCTGGGCTGCAGGCGTTCCCTCTTCCGCCGAAAAAACAAAACACCCCAGACGGTCGAACCGAATTTCGGCCAGAAAGTCCTTCAGTGTTGCAAAGTCAGCATCTGTCTCACCGGGGAATCCAACCAGGACGGTGGTACGTAAAATGAGGTCCGGCATGGCCTGGCGCACCTTTTGCACCGTCGCCCGAATGCTGGTCTGCGTGTCACGGCGGTTCATGGCTCGCAGGACAGGATCAGCAGCATGCTGGATCGGCAAATCGAGATAATGGGCAACCTTGGGTTCGCTGGCCATGCATTCGATCAGCTCATCGGACAGACCATCGTTGTAGACATACAAGATCCGGACCATCCGGACCTGTGGGATCTGGCACAGGTGACGAATCAGATCTGGCAGGCGGCGCCGGCCATACAGGTCGAGTCCATAACGGGTCGTATCCTGGGCGATCAGGATCAGCTCACCATAACCGGCTGCGCTGAGACGGGTTGCTTCGGCGACAATTTCCTCAAAAGGGCGGGAAACAAATGGGCCGCGAATCCCCGGAATGGCACAGTAGGAACAGTGATTCGAGCAGCCCTCGGCCACCTTGATGTAAGCGTAGTTGCCAGGCGTGGATGGCTGGCGGGGGACAGACAAATGCGCGAGACTGCCGCCCGGTCCAGGCAAAGCGCCAATCTGTCCATCGGGCTGGGCCATGTCCTTGTCCAGCTGGTCAATCACATCCCGGACCCGGTTGTAGTCTGCTGTACCTAGGACCGCATTGACTTCCGGCATCTGGCCCAGGATATCGACTGCATAACGCTGAGACAGGCATCCGGCAACGATGAGATATCTGGCCCGTCCGTTTGGCTGCTTGTAATCGGCCAGCTGCAGGATGCTCTCGATGGCTTCCTTTTTAGCGGACTCGATGAATCCGCAGGTGTTGACCAGCAGGATGTCAGCCTGGGACGGATCATCAACCATTAAAAAGCCTGCATCGCGCAGGATCTGGCTCATGCACTCGGAATCAACGAGGTTCTTGGCACAACCGAGGGAAAGCAGATAGACCTGCCTGTTCTCCAGGGCAACAGATGCGTCAGTTTGCATAGTCATCTTGGCTTGAAAGACCTTTCAGGAATTCTCGAACAGCTTCACGGACACAGTCTGACGAAAAGCCGCGGCTGACGAGGAACCGGTGGTATTTGTTTTTTTGTTCAGGTGATCCAGTTGCCAGGTCCATAGACCGTCCGAATTTGCCCTGCAGAGCAGCCAGCGCCAGTTCACAGTCCGCTGGACGATCCGCCAGAGCCTGTTCGATGGCCGCCTGGTCGAGGCCCTGGGCCGACAGGCGCTGGGTCAGACGCAGGGCTGATTCGGATTTTGCTCCGGTCCGGGATTTAGCCTTGTGCTGGGCCAGGCGAAGATCGTCGATCTTACCCTCGTTTTTCAACTCAGCAATCACGCTGGATACAAGATCTGAGGCAAAACCTTGCCGTTGCAGATAGTCGCGGACTTGGCCCGATGGCTTGCGGCCAAGCCCCAGCCACCGGACAGCGGCCGATCGAGCCAGCTGCCTGCTGTCGGGATCCTGTTCCGGTTCTGGCAGTTGGATCCTCTGGCGCAAGAACTCGTAGGGATCTTTGGTCATGCCTGCCAGTGATCCTTAGAGGTCGAGACCCAGGATGTCTTCTTCACGTTCATCATCCTCGGACACCGGCTCGTCCAGTGTACCGGGATTGGCAATCTGGGCTCTGATCCGGCTGTCCAGCTCGTCGCGGATTTCCGGGTTGGCCTTTAAAAACAGGCGGGTGTTGTCACGGCCCTGGCCAATCCGCTGGCCCTTGTAAGAGAACCAGGCGCCGCTTTTTTCCACAAAATCCATGCTGACTGCAAGGTCAAGGATGCAGCCTTCCTTGGAAATGCCCTCACCATAGATGATATCGAACTCGGCTTCCTTAAAGGGTGGGGCGACTTTGTTCTTGACCACCTTGACCCGGGTTTTCGAACCGACGACATCGGTTCCATTGCGCAAGGTCTCGATCTTGCGCACGTCGAGGCGGACTGACGCGTAGAATTTGAGAGCGCGGCCGCCCGGAGTCGTCTCAGGGTTGCCGAACATGACACCAACTTTTTCACGCAGCTGGTTGATGAAGACAGCCACCGTGCTGGACTTGGAGATGACACCGGCCAGTTTGCGCAGGGCCTGAGACATCAGGCGGGCCTGCAGCCCAACATGGGAGTCACCCATCTCGCCGTCAATTTCTGCCTTGGGTACGAGGGCTGCCACGGAGTCGACGACGATGACATCGATGGCGCCGCTGCGGACGAGGGCCTCGGTGATTTCCAAGGCCTGTTCACCTGTGTCCGGCTGGGATACGATCAGGTTGTCGATGTCGACCCCCAGCTTGGCCGCATAATTCGGGTCGAGGGCATGCTCGGCATCGATAAATGCCGCCGTGCCGCCCGCACGCTGGGCCTCCGCAATGATGTGCAAAGCAACGGTAGTCTTACCAGATGATTCCGGTCCATAGATCTCGACGACACGACCACGCGGCACACCACCGATCCCCAGGGCCAAGTCCAGGGACAAGGCACCGGTCGAGATGGACTCGACTTGCATGGCTGTCCTTTCGCCTAGTTTCATGACAGCGCCCTTGCCAAACTGCTTCTCGATCTGGCCGAGCGCGGCATCCAGCGCACGGTTGCGGTCTGATGCCTGCTTCTGGCTGATCTCCTGGGTCGATTTACCGGCACCTTTATCTGTCCTGGCCATGGTTACCTCCAAAAAGAACATTCGTTCTTGTATTCATTTCATTATAGAGTTCGCTTCAGACACCGTCAACGCATCTTTGCCAGTTTCCCAAACTTTCGTTCGACATTAATCGCGCTTTTTCGACAAGCCTATCCGAGCCAAAAATCTCGAATGGACGGTGTCGAGCAGGTTTGAAGCCTCTTTGACATGGAGCAAAACTGCGACACCAAGGAATACCAGCAGGGCCAGTGCGCTGCGGATAAACAGCCAGACGAGTTCGTTGACCTTGCCCTGCGGGACATAGCCGACCCGGTTCAGGAACAAAAGCAATACCATCATGGCACTGGCTGCTGCCATCAGGCGCAGCAGGTAGCCACTGAGGTGGCGCGGGGTTGCCTGCGGGGCTACATAGGCATAGGTCCTGAAGAGGAAAAAGGCACTGACGATGCTGGTCAGGGTGTACGCCAGGGACAAGCCACTGATGTCCATCCGGAAACCATGCAACAGGACCAGGCAGAGCAAAGGATTGAGGACCAAAGTCAGAAGGCCATTGACCAAGGCTACCCGGGTCATTTTGCGGGCATAGAAAGCCTGGTTGGTCAGGAAAACAAACGTCTGGGCAATCATGGCCAGCGTATACCAGCGCAGGACACTCGCAGCAGTGGTGACTTGCTCAGCCGTATAACTGCTGCTCCACTGGAAAATGGCCTGGATGACATCCTCTTGCAACGCCAGGAGCAGAGCTGCTGACGGAATCATCAAGAACAGGGCCTGGCGCAAGCTTTGGCCAAACAACTGGCCGCTGCCGGATTCATCCCGGGCGGCATGGTGGCGGGCCAGGGACGGTAACATGACATTGCCAATAGCTACCACGAAAATCCCATATGGCAGTTGCCACGTTGTGGCTGCATTGCGCAACGATGTGGCTGCACCAGGAAACTGGTCGGCAAATCCTGTCAGGATGATGGTGTTGACCTGGACGATCGAACCCGAAATCAAGGTTGGCACAGCCAGGCGAACCATCTGGCGGAATCCAGGGTCCTGGTGATCCAGCGACCAGGTGTAGTTTTTTAAGAGTGGCGCTGCCATCACTGCCTGGAAAATGAAATAGACAGCAGCAGCCCCCATTACGCCCGCGGCGACACGCACTGCACCATTTTCACTGCGTTCACCCAGAAGGACCATGGCCAGAACCACAACGATGTTGTAGATGGAGGGCCCAAAAGAGGTCCGGCCAAACTGGCGATACGCATTCAGGATGCCGATGCACAGGGCCGCCAGCATCATGAAGAATACCTGGGGGAACAAGGCCCGGGAGACTCGGACTGCCAGCGCCGCAATAGCCGGATCTTTGCTGCTGTTATACAGGGCCAGAAGCTGGGGAGACAGCACTTCGCCCAGCAGCACAGCAGCCAGCATGGCCAGGGCTGCATAGTTGATCAGGATTGAAAGGCTGCGCCAACCTGTGTTCTCTTCTCCTTTTTCCAGAGCATGCGAGAGGCTGGGTGTAACCGCAGCGCCAATCGCACCGCCAACCAGGAGCTGGTAAAACAGGTCCGGGATCTGGAAACCGATGATGAAGGCATCAGAAACCACACCATAGCCGAGCATGGGTACGATCAGGATCTCGCGCAGATGGCCACTGAGCTTGGATAGCAAAAGACCAGCCATCATGATCAGCGTGGCCAGGCGCAGGTTATGGGCTTTGACTTGGCTCATCGCAGCAAGTCCCGCCGGGCCAGGTCAAACGCATTCAAAGCTGATACTTTGCGGACCCGGGCACGATTGCCCGGGATCTGCATCCGGCGGACTTCAACACCTCGCTCACTGGCTACAGCCAGATAAACCAGCCCCACCGGTTTTTCATCGGTCCCACCGTCTGGACCAGCAATGCCAGTGACCGCCACAGCCAGGTCCGTATTCATGACATCACGACATCCTTTGGCCATGGCAATTGCTGTTTCCTCGCTGACGGCACCGAATTGGGCAATCACGTCAGCAGGGACATGGAGTTGTTGAATCTTGACATCGTTGGCGTAGGCAACAATGCTGCCTTTGAAAACCGCTGAGACGCCGGACAGTTCGCCAAACGTGGCTGCAATCAGGCCAGCGGTGCAGGATTCGGCAAAGCTGATGGTTTTATGCTGCCCAGAAAGCAGGTCCTTGACCACTGCGGGCATCGTCCTGGGACCGATTTCATAAATGTATTCACCGACCCGGCTCTGGATTTCAGCCAGCAAACCCGCCGTATTATCAGGTTCACGTTCGTCATGGACCAGCTGGGTCACCCGGAACATGACCTCGCCCTCGGAGGCATAAGGTGCCAGAGTCGGATTGTGCTGGCCGTCGATCAAATCTTTGAGCAAAGTCTCTGCTGCTGATTCACCGATGCCGATCAGACGGACGAAATGATGGCGGAAGCGGGTTGCCGTGCGCATTTCCAGATACGGTGCAGCAGACTCCTGGAACATCAGGGTCATCTCTGATGGTGGTCCTGGCAGAAGTATCATAACCTTGGGCAGGCCTTGATAGTTAAATTCCAGGATCGCTCCAGGGGCTGTGCCATTGTGGTTGGGCATCACCCGGGCTTTTTCCGGCATTTGTGCCTGTTTCCAGTTGTTATCTGTGATGTTCAGGCGACCCAGGCGATGAAAGAAGTCAGCGATCGCCGCGCGGCTCTCCGGATGCTCGACCAGCTTTTGCCCCGCCACTTGGGCGGCAATGGCCATGGTCAGGTCATCCGCTGTCGGGCCCAGGCCGCCGGTGACCACAATCAAGTCTGAGCGACTGGCCGCTGTTTCCATTGCCAGACGGACACGGTCCGGATTATCACCGACGACAGTCTGGTAATAGGAGGATATTCCGAGGAGCGTCAGCTGGCGGGCCAGCCAGGCCGCGTTGGTGTTGATGATCTGTCCCAGCAGGAGCTCAGTGCCAACACAGAGAATTTCGCCAATGCGGATCGAATTGAACGGACTCTGTTCGGCCTTGTCCGCAACATGAACGGTCGATCCGTTCATGCCTGGATCCCTTCCTGGCGCAGGAACGTTTGCCAGGTGTTTTCCAGCAGCATGGCAATGGTCATCGGGCCTACCCCGCCGGGAACGGGAGAAATCGCTGAAGCAACCGGTTCAACACTGGCAAAATCGACATCGCCGACCACTTTACCAGCCGCGTTGCGATTGATCCCAACATCGATGACCACCGCGCCCGGCTTGACATATTCGGCTGTGATCATTTCTGGTCTGCCGATGGCAGCAATCAGAATATCCGCCTGGCGACAGACAGCAGCCAAGTCGCGTGTGCGCGAATGAGTGATGGTGACGGTGCAATGTTCCTTGAGCATCAGCTGAGCGACCGGTTTACCGACAATGTTGCTGCGGCCAACAATGACACAATTGGCACCAACCAGTGGGATGTTGTAAGCTTTGAGCATTTCGAGAACACCGGCAGGCGTGCAGGAGACCAGGCCATCTTTGCCCAGGGAAAGCAGCCCGACATTGACCGGGTGGAACCCATCGACATCTTTTTTCGGGTCGATCGCATTGATCACTTTGAATTCGCTGATCTGGTCCGGCAAGGGCAGCTGGCATAAAATCCCATGCACGGAAGGGTCCTGGTTGAGCTGGTCGATCAGCTCCAGCAGCTCATGTTCTTCTATGTCCGCCGGCAAACGATAGCCATAGGACATCAGGCCCGCTTCTTCACAGGCTTTTTTCTTGTTGTTGACATAAATCGATGAAGCAGGGTCTTCACCGACCTGGACGACGGCCAGTCCGGGCCTTTTGCCCGTCTTGCCGTAAGTTTCCCGGACTTTTTCGGCCAGCTGGCTGCGCAGCTGTGCGGCGAGTTCCTTGCCGCGAATCATGGTGGTCATGGCTGTTTGCCTCCCTCATTGCTTGGGTTTTATGTTCCGTGTTCTTGCCTTGGTAAGGTTTGGGCGGGACCAGGCAGTCTGGTCCGTAGCCGATCAGATCGGTCCGGCCGGCTTTCTGCAGGGCCTGCAAAGCCAGGGGGTGGTACTTGGGTTTGGCATACTGGAGCAAGGCCCGCTGCAGGCGTTTCTCTGCCAGATCCGGGACATGGATCGGCTCGAGTGTTTCCGGATCGAGACCGGTGTAATACATGGTCGTGGATACGGTTCCGGGTGTGGGGTAGAAATCCTGGACCTGCTCCGGAACCACGCGATTGGCTTTGATGTATAAGGCCAGCTCGATCGCGTCCTCCAGGGTCGTGCCCGGATGTCCGGAAATCAGATAGGGGACCAGGAACTGTTTTTTGCCCAGCTGGGTATTGATTTGCTCATACCGCTTCTTGAATCGCTGGTAAACAGCTGGACCAGGCTTGCCCATCGCGCGGAGGGTGCCTTCACTGATGTGCTCCGGGGCCACTTTCAACTGCCCACTGACGTGATGGCGGCAGACCTCTTCCAGGAAACCGGATTGCTCATCCATCAGGACGGTGTCAAACCGGATCCCGGAACGGATGAAGACTTTTTTCACACCGTCAAGCGCTCGGACTTTTTTCAGGATACCCAGATACGAGCGGTGGTCAGTGCGCAAAGCCGGGCATGGCTCCGGCGTGATGCACTGGCGGTCTTTGCAGACCCTCCCCTTCTCCTGTTTGGCACAGCCCGGTTCAAAGAAATTTGCTGTTGGTCCACCGAGGTCATGGATATATCCTTTGAAATCAGGGTCCGCGATCAAGGTCTGGGCTTCGTTCAAAATAGACGTTTCGCTGCGCCGGGTGACGATCCGTCCATGATGGAAGGTGATGGCGCAGAAATGGCAACCACCGTAGCAACCGCGATGGCTGTTGATCGAAAAGC
>DIGA01000030.1 GCA_002419365.1 Mageeibacillus sp. UBA5734
GACCGCGCCACCCTGAGTGAAAAAACGCCCTACAACGAACAGAAAGACATCACGTTCTACCATGACCCGGAAACTGCTTACAGCCAGGTCCTGCTGGCAGCCGGCACTCTTGTGACCCTGATGCCCGACGAGGCCCACAAGCCGAAAATAGCCGTATCTGGCCCGGAAACGATCAAGAAAGTCGTGATCAAGATTCTTCTCTAAAGCGGCTGTGCCGGCTGGTTCGTCCAGCTCCGGCAAATGGGCCGGACCCAGTGGCAGTTTCAGTCTTGACCCTTCTCCTGCTCCGCCTGCCAGGCTGCCTGGCCCTTCAAAATCTTTTCCTTAAAATCCGATTGCTCGAGTGATGGCCTGCAACCGCAGTATTTCTGGCGGTACAGGCCATCTTCGCGCGCTTGATTCTGCCCGGCACGAAAGCCCGGCCGGAAATCACGCACGAGAAACTCAACACCATGGCGCTGGGCCGCAGCCAATCCCTGGCGGACTAGCTCGTCATAATCCTGATACGGACTGACCAGCAGTGTCGTCGTAAACGCCGGCAGTCCTAGTTCCCTGGCCTTGGCGGCGGTGCGATCGAGTCGGGTTTCGTAGCACATCTGGCAACGGCTCAGCCCGCCATTCTGGGCCGGGTCATAATGCACCCATTCGTTTTCAGCATAATCAGCCTCAACCACGACATTCAGACCACGTAAATCGGCCACTTTTTGCAAGTTATCACGGCGGCGCTGCCATTCCACCTGCGGGTGGATGTTCGGATTGTAGAAAAACAGCAACGGGCGCAGGCCTTCTTCAGAGATGAGCACATCGAGTGGATATTCGGCACAGGGTCCGCAGCAGGCATGGAGCAGAATGTTCTCAGTCATGGCTCGATCTCCAGTTGCAGTTGCTCGCCATCGGAAAAATCATGGGCCTCCGTGCCACGCAAAGCGGTGCCCAGGCCCTTGAGCTTGCGTTCATACTGAACCGGACAGGGCAAACCGAGATGCTCCCAGCCGAGCCGGGTCAGCACCCTACCCCGTGGTGTCTTGGCCAGAAAGCCGATCTGCATCAGGAACGGCTCGTAGACATCCTCGATCGTCACCGGGTCTTCCCCGGTCGTCGCAGCCAGCGTATCCAGTCCGACAGGACCGCCGCCAAACATCTCGACCATGTTGCGCATCAGGCGCCGGTCCGTCGCGTCGAGACCGCGGGGATCGATCTCCAGCGCCTTGAGGCCGAAATCGGCGATCTCGGCATTGATCACGCCGGTGCCGCGGACCTGGGCAAAATCGCGCATCCGCTTCAGCAAGCGGATCGCAATGCGCGGCGTGCCGCGCGAGCGCTCCGCGATAACCGCGCGACCGGAGGCATCGAGGCCGATGTTCAGGATCGCCGCATCGCGCTGCAGGATCTGGCCGATCTCCTCCGGCGAATAGAGCTCGAGCCGGTTGATCATGCCAAAGCGGTCGCGCAGCGGCGCCGTCAGCAGACCGGCCCGCGTCGTCGCCCCGATCAGGGTGAAATGCGGCAGATCGAGCCGGATCGAACGGGCACTGGGCCCCTTGCCGATCATGATGTCGAGCGCATAATCCTCCATCGCCGGATAGAGGATCTCCTCGACCGAACGATTGAGCCTGTGGATTTCGTCGATAAAAAGGACATCGCGTTCAGTCAGATTGGTCAGGATCGCAGCCAGGTCGCCCGGCTTCTCGATTGCCGGTCCGGTCGTGATCCGTAAATGCACGCCCAGCTCATTGGCAATGATCCCGGCCAGGGTCGTCTTGCCAAGGCCGGGCGGTCCATAGAGCAGGACATGGTCAAGGGCCTCACCGCGCTGGCGGGCCGCCTCGATGAAGACCTGCAGATTGTCCTTGACCTTGGTCTGGCCGAAATAATCGGCCCAGCGCGTCGGGCGCAGGGTATTCTCATCCTGGTCCTCGACCCGCCGCTCCCGGCCTAAAAGCCGTTCAGTCTCAGCGACCGCGAACTCATCGGTTTCGGCGTAATCATCAAACGGCATCACAAAGCTCCTTTAAAGGCAAACATCACATGCGAACATCAGCGCACCAGCTGGCGCAGGGCCAGGCGGATCAGTTCTTCGACCGCCAGGCCAGGGGCCTGGACCGCCTGGACGGCCCGGCTGGCTTCCACACCAGAATAACCGAGAACCAGCAAGGCACTGATCGCCTCGTTTTCAACACCCTGGGGCAATTGAACACCGCTGGCAGCAGCAGACGATAACGATCCGGCATCGCCACTCCAGTCCGAGCCTTTGAGCTTGTCCTTGAGCTCGAGGATCATCCGTTCGGCGCCTTTTTTGCCGATCCCTTTGACTTGGGTCAGCGTTTTCGTGTCGCCGGTGATCACGGCGAGGGCAAACTGGCTCGGTGTGACCGATCCGACCACGCTGCTGGCCACCTTGGGCCCGACACCGCTCACAGTCAGGAGGAGCTCGAACAGACCGACATCTTCCTGGGTGGGAAAACCATACAAAGCAAAAATGTCCTCGCGGACATAGAGATGGGTATAAGCCGTGATCTCCTCGCCGACCGGACCGAAACGGTCGAGCAGCGAAGAAGCCGCCTGCAGGCGGTAACCAATGCCTTGGGTTTCGATGATCAGGCTGTCGATGGTCTTGGCCACCAGCTTGCCCTTGATGTATGCATACATTATTGATAGCCTCCTCGTGCCAATGCGACGGACCGGTTGCCGGAATGGGCATGGCAGATCGCCACAGCCAAGGCATCGGCCGCATCGTCCGGCCGCGGCACCTGCTCCAGACTCAGCAAGACCCGAACCATCTGCTGGACCTGCGTCTTATCCGCCTTGCCATAGCCGGCTACGGCCAGTTTAACCTGCATTGGCGTATATTCATAGATTGGCAGCCCGGATCGTGCCCCGCTCAGGATCGCAACCCCACGTGCCTGGGCCGTACCAATCGCCGTCGTCGTGTTGCGGCTGAAAAACAACTCCTCGACCGCCATCGTCGCCGGCTGGTGCAGGGTGATCAACTCATCGATCTTGTCTGCAATCTGTAGCAGGCGCTCCGGAAAAGGCGTATTGGCCTTGGTCGAGATCACACCGAAATCGATCACCCGCAGGCGATTGCGGTTGTAATCCACCACGCCAAAGCCTGTGATTGCATAGCCCGGGTCGATACCGAGAATCACCATGAGATATAGATGCTCCTAACCAGAAATGGATACTCAGCTTAAAACAAACAATCGTTCTTATTCTATCATATCTTTATCAGCCGTTTGATCTTATTACGTAGATTCTTCCAGCTCAGCTGGATAAAACCCCAGTAAATCAGCCGGTCACGGAAAAAGGGTCTCAAAGTTTCTACATCTGTAGCACCGTCGAAAGGAAGGTAACGGTTGGGTACGATCAGGAAACGATCGGCTTGATTGACCTTTTCATCGAGTTCCATCTTTCTTTTTTGCAAGTGAACATAAATGACTTCCTGGCTGACAAGTGAACCATTTTTAAAAAAGAAACGCAACAATCGCCCCTTCTCCCATAAAAAGATGCTATTGTACATTTCTTTCTTCTGCTTCATCAGTTGATAGGGATAGAAGCCGTCACGTGCAATATAGATATCTGAGTAGATGATTTCGTCGTACATCGAAACACCGAGGCTGACATAAATATCGTTGATGCCATCTTTTGCCCATTCATTGAAGCCAGGGCAATTTTCCGGAATTGAAAGGACCTCCCGATATCTCTCGCGACCGTCGATCGCTGTTCGGTAACGTCTGTTGTTTTCTGCTGTGTTACGAAAGAGGGTCAGATGGCCACGGGATAAAATTTTGTCGTAACGATCCAGAATCTCATCCGTGATAAATTTTCGGATATCACCAAACACCAGGTCCACATCACAATAGCCCCAGAAATCATATCCAGACAGTTCCGTTTCATAAATCTGGCCGAAAGCCACTCTGTAATCACAGATTTTATAACCATTTTCAAGTGCAATCGGAAAATCAAATAGACTCTGATATTTCTCCCGGAGTCTGTCAAATGTCATATAGGTCACGCGAACATTCGGTGGATACTGATGCTTTGTTTGATCATCCGTGAAAAGTAACCAGTCTATAGTCTGGTTATAGGAACATGAATTAAGCCATAATTGGAAATTATCTGGGAGTTTGCCGAAAAACGGGACAACAATACCAATTTTATACATGATAAGTAGACTACCTTTTACGATTTATATTCCATTTAAATCAATATACTACTTCTTAACCGCTACGGTAGCAACTGGCTCTATTGCCAATGAAACCCTGAATGGGTTTAGGTGCTGAAATGATTGTGGCGATAGTCTTTATTACATACTTGGCATGAATGATTTCTGTTGATTAATTTCATTTTGTGTAACATATGCAAGCAATTATTCTAGACAATAGCTGTATCATGTCGTACTATATTCACAGTTTTATGGCCGATCACGGATTTTGATGTTTCACCATGCAAGCCAGAAAACAGCCGCTTGCAAATCAACCGTTTTCACGTCATAAAAGAAATCCTCACAAAAAAAGGAGAAACAGTATGAAGATCAAAAGAATCGCCCTGATGCTCCTGGTCGTTGCCCTTCTGGTCCCGGCCTTGGCTGCCTGCGGTGCCAGCGGTGACAGCAAGACCATCAAAATCGGTGCCATGGGCCCTCTGACTGGCGACGTCGCCGTCTACGGCATTGCCGCCACCAACGGCTTCAAGCTCGCCGCTGACGAAGTCAACAAAGCCGGAGGTATCCTCGGCAAGCAGATCGAAATGCCCATCCTCGACGAAAAGGGCGACGTCAACGAAGCCGTCAACGCCTACAACAAGCTCGTCGACCAGGAGAAGGTCGTCGCCATCCTCGGTGACATCACCTCCAAGCCGACGATCTCCGTCGCCCAGCTGGCTGCCAAGGCCAACATCCCGCTGGTCACCCCGACCGCCACTGCGCTCGACGTCACCAAGCAGGGTACCAACGTCTTCCGCGCCTGCTACATCGATCCCTTCCAGGGTGAGATCATGGCCCAGTTTGCCAAGGAAAACCTCAGCGCCACCAAGGCTGCCGTCATCTACAATTCCGGTGACGACTACTCCTCCGGCCTGAAAGATTCCTTCGCCGCCAAGGCTGCCGAACTCGGTCTCGAAGTCGTCGCCACCGAAAGCTATGCCAAGGGCGACACCGACTTCAAAGCCCAGCTGACCAAGATCGCCGCTTCCGGCGCCGAAGCCCTCTTCGTCCCGGACTACTACAACACCGTCGCCCTGATCGCCAACCAGGCCAAGGCCACCGGCCTGACCATCCCGCTGATCGGTGTTGACGGCTGGGACGGCGTCCTCGGCTCTGCCAAACCGGAAGATGTCGAAGGCTACTACTTTGCCAACCACTACTCCACCGAAGACCAGGATCCCAAGGTCCAGAACTTCCTCAAGAACTACAAGGCCGCTTTCGGTGAAGAACCGAACGCCCTGGCTGCCCTCGGCTATGACGCCGCCTACATCCTGTTCGAAGCCATCAAGGCCGCCGGCACGACCGACAGTGCCAAGGTCATCGAAGCTCTGAACAAGACCGACTACACCGGTGTCACCGGCAATGTCAAGTTCGACGCCGACCGCAACCCGACCAAGAGCGTCACGATCATCCAGATCGTCAATGGTGCCTACAAGTTCTCGGGCAAAGTCAATCCTTAATCCTTCACTCTTGCAATGTGGCAAGGATGGCGCGTCCGCAAGATGCGCCATCCTTTCTCTGATTCATCCCTTCTGATTTCATACGCGAGGAGCTGCTGACTCACATGACTTTCCTAACCTATTTCCTCAATGGCCTGCAGGCCGGATCGATCTATGCCCTGATCGCCCTGGGCTACACCATGGTCTATGGGATCGTCAAACTGATCAACTTCGCCCATGGCGATGTCATGATGGTCGGCGCCTATGTCGCCCTGTTCTCTCTGACCAAGTTCAATCTGCCGCTCTGGGCGACTGTCCTCGTGACCATGCTCTTCACCGCTGTACTCGGTGTCGTGATTGAGCGTTTCGCCTATAAGCCTCTCCGAAAATCAGCCCGCATTTCCGCCCTGATCACCGCCATCGGTGTCAGCCTGCTGCTGCAAAACCTGGTCATGCTGATTTTCTCACCCAACCCGATCCCATTCCCCGACCCGCTCAAGGCCGCTCCCGTATTTGAAATCGGCGGCCTCAAAGTCTCGACCCTGACAGTCGGCACAATCGTCGCGGCCTTCATCCTGATGGCCATCCTGACCCTTTTCATCACCAAAACCCGCATGGGCAAGGCGATGCGTGCGGTTTCGGAAGACACCGGTGCCGCCATCCTGATGGGTATCAATGTGAATACAACGATCTCGGTGACCTTTGCCATCGGCTCTGCCCTGGCCTCCTTCGCCGCGATCCTCTATGTTTTGGCCTATCCCCAGATCCAGCCCTACATGGGCTCGATGCCCGGCCTCAAGGCCTTCGTCGCCGCTGTCTTGGGCGGCATCGGCATCATCCCCGGCGCCATGGTCGGCGGCATGGTGCTCGGCATCGCCGAGAGCCTGACCAAAGGCTATATCAGCTCCCAGTTCTCGGACGCCGTCGTCTTTGGCATCCTGATCCTGGTCCTGCTCTTCAAGCCCAGCGGCCTGTTCGGTCGTAATATCCGTGAGAAAGTCTGAGGTGGGCCGCATGAAACTCTCCAAGATCCAGCGTTCCTACCTCTACAACGCCCTCGCAGTCGTCGGCGTCTTCATCTTGCTCTATGCCCTGCAGCTGACTGGCCTGATCGGCCGCTATTACCAGGGCATCCTGCTGACCCTTCTGATCAACATCGTCCTCACCGTCAGCCTCAACCTGGCCACCGGATTCCTGGGCCAGCTGACCCTCGGCCATGCTGGTTTCGTCTCGGTCGGTGCCTATACCGCCGCGCTGATATCGCTCCGCAGCGGCCTGCCGGAAGCGGTTGCCTTCCCGATCGCCCTGGTCAGTGGTGGTGTCGTCGCCGCTGTCTTCGGCATCATGATCGGCATCCCCGCCCTGCGCCTCAGAGGCGACTACCTGGCTATCATCACGCTCGGTTTCGGCGAAATCATCCGCGTCGTCATCCTGAACCTCAAATTCACCGGCGGAGCCAGTGGTCTCAACGGCATCCCGATCATGACCAATTTCCCCTACGCCTACTCGATCGCCGTCCTGACGATCACGGTGATGTTCCTCCTGATCCGTTCGCGCCACGGCCGGGCGATCATCTCGATCCGCGAAGACGAAATCGCCGCCGAATCATCTGGCATCAACACCACCTACTACAAGCTCCTGGCCTTCACGATCGCTGCCTTCTTCGCCGGTGTTGCCGGCGGCCTGCAGGCCCACATGCTCTTCGTTATCGACGCCAACAAGTTCGGCTTCATCTATTCGGTCGACATCATGGTCATGGTCGTTCTCGGTGGCATGGGCTCGATCACCGGCTCCATCCTGGCTGCCACCATCCTGACCATTCTCCCTGAGTTGCTGCGCGACCTGGCCCAGTACCGCATGCTGATCTATGCCATCCTGCTGATTGTGCTCATGCTCTACCGCCCGTCCGGTCTCTTGGGCCGCCATGAGCTGTCGCAGAAGATCCTCGGCCAGTGGGCGGGACGCCTGAGAGGCAAGAAACACACACCCTCGGCCCCGGACAGCCCCGAAGCCTGATATTAGTAGACGAAGGAGTTCCCCCATGGCCTTGCTCAAAGTCGATAACCTTGGCATCACCTTCGGTGGCCTGCGAGCCCTCGATGATGTCCGGATCGAGATACACCCCAATGAAATCATCGGCCTGATCGGCCCCAACGGCGCCGGCAAGACGACTGTCTTTAACTTGCTGACCTCCGTCTATGCCCCCTCTGCCGGGTCGATCGAGCTCGAAGGCATCAGCATTGTCGGCAAGAAGTCGTTCGAGATCATCAAGCACGGCATCGCCCGCACCTTCCAGAACATCCGCCTGTTCAAGGATATCTCAGTCATCGACAATATCCGGATCGGCTACCACAATAACGCCAACTACTCGATCCTGGCTGGAATTCTGCGCCTGCCCTCCTTCTGGAGTGAAGAAAAGCGCATGACCGAAGCGGCGATGCAACTGTTAAAGATGTTCAACATGGAGCATCTGGCCGAGCACCGCGCTGGCAGCCTGCCCTATGGCCAGCAACGAAAGCTCGAGATCTGCCGCGCCCTCGCCACCCAGCCCAAGCTGCTTCTTTTAGATGAACCCGCTGCCGGTATGAACCCGACCGAGACGCGTGAGCTGATGGAGACCATCCGTTTCATCCGCGACCATTTCCAGATCTCGGTCCTCCTGATTGAACACGACATGAGCCTGGTCATGGGTCTGTGTGAGCGCCTGATTGTACTCGACTACGGCGTGATCATCGCCACTGGCACCCCGGAAGAAATCAAGAAAAACCCGAAAGTCATCGGGGCCTATCTCGGAGGCGAATAACGCATGCTGACTGTCAATAACCTCAACGTCTTCTACGATGCCATCCACGCCATCCATGACGTCTCTTTCCATGTCGATGAAGGTGAAATCGTCACCCTGATCGGCGCCAATGGCGCCGGCAAGACAACGATCATGCAAACCGTCTCTGGTCTGCTCAAGGCCAAATCCGGTGAAATCGCCTTCTTCGGCCAGGACTTGCGTGCGATCGAACCACACCGCATCGTCGAACTCGGCCTGGCCCAGGTGCCGGAACGCCGCCGCGTCTTCACCCAGCTTTCGGTCCAGGAAAACCTCGAAATGGGCGCCTTCACCCGCAAGGACAAAAACAACCTGGCCAATGACTACGAAGCCATTTTCCAGCGCTTCCCGCGCCTCTACGAGCGCCGCAAGCAGCTCGCCGGTACCCTCTCCGGCGGTGAGCAGCAAATGCTGGCGATCGGACGCGCCCTGATGTCCAAGCCCAAGCTCCTCCTGATGGACGAGCCCTCGATGGGTCTCTCCCCCATCCTGGTCCAGGAGATCTTCAAGATCATCCGCGACGTCCGCGACAGCGGCACCACCGTCCTGCTCGTCGAACAGAACGCCCAGGAAGCGCTGAAGATTGCGGACAGGGCATACGTGCTTGAGACCGGCACCGTGGCGGCGCAAGGCGCAGCAGCCGAGCTGCTGGGGAACGATGAGGTCAGACGGGCGTATCTGGGGATATGAGTAGTCAAATAAACAGGAATGTTGTATAGTTAGGAAAGCGGTGAAGCATCTACTTCATCGCTTTTTAAAATACATTTTCAGGAATACATATGAATTTTAGACATCTCTTTAGAATGGTTATATCTCTTCTGGCGATACTAGTACAGCGTTCTTTTAATAC
>DIGA01000080.1:0-20266 GCA_002419365.1 Mageeibacillus sp. UBA5734
TGACATGGTAAATGTTTAAAAGTTCCTTGGAACCCTGGTTCAGGATGTCCAGGTCGAGGTTCGCTTTCTGGGCCAGATACGTTGCCCGGTCACTCAAGGTGTAGGCTTCCTTTTCATTGGCGATGGTCAGGGTAGAACCCATCCCCTGGCCGCTTTCCTGGTACCAGGTACCGCTGGGTGCTTCAACCCCGGCTGCTTTCCACACCGATAGCTCCTTGGTGTGCGTACCGGATTTGTCGCCGCGGGAAATAAAAATCGCTTCCTGGGTGGCGATGGACTTGAAGGCATCCGTCACTGCGGTGAGGTCCTTGATTTTCGCCGGATCGGCTGGTGGTCCGACGACGATGAAGTCGTTGTGCATGACCAGCTGGTAGTTGACGACCTGACCCGCGTCGACCAGGGGTTTTTCGCTGGAAGGGGCGTGGGTTAAAAGGACATCGGCTTCGCCTTTGGCACCCAGTTCAAGGGCCTGGCCCGTGCCGACGGCAATCGTCTTGACCATGTAGCCGGTCTGTTGCTCAAACATCGGGATGAGGTAGTCCAGAAGGCCGCTGTCCTGGGTGCTGGTCGTGGTGGCCAGGATGATTTCCTTGACATCGGGTTCGGCCACTGTGGTTGTTTCCACGGCAACGGTTGTGGTCGCTTCAGTTACAGGCACTGAGGTGGCCGCAGTCGTTGCTGCAGATGTTGCCGGTGTCGCTGCACAGCTGGCTGACAGTGCCAGGACCAGCAACAGAGAGGGAACCCAGAGCAACTTTGTTCGCTTCATTTTTCATACTCCTTCCAAATCCAGATCCTTTTCGTCTCGACGTTTGTCCCGTCTGACTCGCTCACCGTTACGCTTATGCAACGGGTCAGGGCCGGAATACAAAAACCGGCCCGCATCAAAAGCAGACCGGTTCATTCAAACCAGGCCAGCCATTCTTTCCAATGCGGGAGGTCAGGCGATTTCTCAGCTGGCCCAATGGTTGCGTGCCATGGCAGGTGCGCTTTAGGCAGGACAACTCGAATGACGATAGATTCTGTTGGGCTCATTATAAGGACCAACCATCCTGGCGGCAAGTGGGTGAAATCCGGGCCAAATGGACACTTGCTGATCGATATGGCAAATTGAATAAAAAAATCTGGCAAAATGACGTTTTGTTTTCACCGGAATCCTGTCTGGAAGGGTTGAAATGGCGGTATAATTTGAATATAATTCTCTCAACGCCCACTCACAAACGTTTACGGAACCAAAAACAACCAGTATTAACAATGATTAGCTCATTTATAAGGCTTGTTACGGTATAAAGATGGGTGTCTGACGATTCAATCATGAGTCGATTGTGGTGTAAAAAAGGGGGAACGGCTGTGGCTAAATATCTGTCGGCCAGTGAGATGAACAAATGCATTGGCTGCTTCACGTGCATGAACATTTGCTCGATCGTCAACAAGCAAAATCATTCCAATACGAAGAGTGCGATCAAGGTCCGGACACGGGGTGGCATGACCGGCCGGTTCGTCGCGATCGTCTGCATCGCTTGCGACGACCCGGCGTGCATGGAGGCCTGTCCGAGTGGCGCCCTGGTCAAACGTGAGGGTGGCGGTGTCCTCTTGAAACCGGAGCTGTGCATTGGCTGCCACCGCTGTGAAAAAGCGTGCATCATGCAGGCAGTTTTCTGGGACGACGACATCAACAAACCGATCATCTGCCGCCATTGCGGCTCGTGTGCCCGGTTCTGCCCGCACAAATGCCTGGAGATGGTGGAGGCTGGTGAAAAATGATCAACGAAAAGTTCATGCGCATCCTCAATATTGACCTCAATACGAGCAAGATCCGGATCGACCAGCGCACCGATCTGATGCCCTATCTTGGCGGCGTTGGCATCGCCAGCAAGCTGCTCGAGGAAAACATGCACCCCGAGCTCGACGCCTTGCATCCGGACCAGCCGATCATTTTCGCGATCGGTGCTGGCACGTGGGTGTTCCCTGTTCTGACCAAGACCGTCGCCATGTTCCGTTCTCCGCTGACCAATGAGCTGGGCGAGTCTTATGCTGGCGGCCGTCTGGCAATGACGATGCTGATGGCAGGCTATGATGCGATTGTCATCACCGGCAAGGCCAGCAAACCCGTTTTTGTCTCGATCAAAAACAATGACATTGCCTTCAATGATGCCCGTGCATTCTGGGGCATCGACAGCGAACCGACGGGTCAGGCGATCCGCGAACGGCTCGAGGGTGGCGGCAAACGCAGCATCATCCGCATCGGCCCGGCCGGTGAAAACCAGGTCGCTTTTGCCAGTGTCTGTGTCGATTCGTTCCGCCATTTCGGCCGGCTCGGCCTGGGCGCTGTCATGGGCTCGAAAAACCTCAAGGCCATGACCGTGATGGGTGACCGCTCGATCCCGATCCATGACACGAAAAACTATTTCAAGGTCTACCAGCAGATCTACAAGAAATGTACGACGACCGACATGATGCAGAAGTACCACGATGCCGGTACGGCGATCGGCCTGCGGTCGCTCAGTGTGTCCAATTCGTTGCCGACCTATAATCTCAAGACGACGACATACGAACATGCCGACGACATTTCCGGCGAAGAATTTGCCCGCAAGAACCTGGTCCGCAAAGTGGCCTGCACAGGCTGCCCGGTTGGCTGTATCCATATCGGCATGTACCGGCGCGAATTCGACAAAGGCCATGAATACGAGGCGATCAGCGTCCCGTATGACTATGAACTGATGTTTGCCCTCGGCAGCTATCTCGGGATCAAGACAACGGACGAAATCATTGCCCTGATCGACGAGGTCGAAGAAACCGGCATGGATGCAATCAGCGCCGGTGTCTGCCTGGGCTGGGCAACTGAAGCGGTCGAGCATGGCCTGATCGATGAAAGTGACACCATTGTGCCGTTGAAATTCGGTGATACTGAAGGCTATCTCAAGGCGATCCGCTATCTGTCCAAGGGCAAGAACAAGTTCTACCGCAATCTGGGCAAAGGCAGCAAGCACGCTTCTTCCATCTATGGGGGCGCTGACTTTGCCATGCACTATGCCGGCAACGAAACCCCTGGCTACCACACTGGCTACGCCTCAGCCGTCGGTTTTGCTGTCGCCTCGCGCCACTCCCACCTCGACAATGGCGGCTACCAGATCGACCAGTCGGTCAAGGAAGTCAATCCGGAAGATCTGGTCAGCAAGATTTTCTTCGAGGAACATGACCGCTGCATGGTCAATGGTATCGGGATGTGCATGTTCGCCCGCAAAATCTATGACCACCAGACGATCATCGAAGCTTTGAACAGCATCGGCTGGAATCTGACAGCACAAGATCTCGAGCAGATTGGCAAGCGCATCTTGCGCACGAAACTGCGCATCAAGGCCAAATACGGCTTCAGCCAGAAGGCTGTCCGTCTGCCCAAACGTTTTTTTGAAACGCCCACCATGCATGGCGTCCTCGACGAAACGATTGTCAACCAGATGATGAAACTCTACATCGCCAAGGCGAATGATATGATGTGCGAGCCGGACCCGGTGCTGGAGACCCTCGCAGCCGAGCAAAAAGCGGCCGCTGAAAAGGCTGCAGCAGGTAAGCCTGTCGCCAAGACCGCTGCAGAAAAAGCTGCTGCGAAACCAGCTGCTGATAAGGCTGCACAAGGTTGATGACCCGGTGATCCAGCCTGGTTCTGAGTCCCACACCCCTAACGATTTCTATGCCCGGCAGGTCATCCTGCCGGAAATCGGCCAGCAAGGTCAGACCCGGCTCCAACAGAGCCGGGTTTTGGTTATTGGCGCAGGCGGCCTCGGCTCTCCCATCCTGATGGCTCTGGCCGGTGCGGGTGTCGGCCACCTGACCGTGGTCGACCATGACATCGTCTCGGCATCCAACCTCAACCGCCAGTTCCTCTATACAGCTGCTGACATCGGCCAGCCCAAAGCCACCACCGCCCGGGACCGCCTCCTGGCTTATCACCCGGATATCGAGGTCATCGCACTGGACCAGACGTTCACGGCAGAACTAGCCCGGCATGTGATCCCGGACCATGACCTGGTCGTGGCCGCAGTCGACAACCGGGGAGCCCGGCGATTGATTAATCGCGCCTGCTATCCGTTGGGAAAACCCTGGATTGACGGCGGAGTGCGCGGTTTCTCCGGCTCGGTTGCCGTCTACAGACCTGGCGAAACGTCCTGCTACGATTGCCGCTTTGATCTGGTGGAAGAAGATCCTATGGCCTCTGCTGTTGATGAAACAGACGCGAATTCGACTGTTGCCCCGAAAACGCCCGCCGCTCCGATCGGTGCCCTGGGAGCCACCGCCAGCGTCATCGGCTCGCTGGAAGCAGACCTCGCCTTGTGTCTCTTGCTCGGGCTGGGTGACCCGCTCCAGGGGGAGATGTTGTATTACCACGGCCGGACGCTCGATTTTCAACGGATTCCCATTGCCGCCCGCCCCGATTGCCCGATCTGTGGGCCGCATCAGACTGACCCTGTGAGGTAATCCATGAACGTGCAATTTTTCGCCCACTTGATTGACTTGGCAGGCACAAGCAGCTGCACGGTCAGCGGCCCGGCCGATGTGACATCGCTTGTTCAGCACCTGTGCACAACCTATGGTGCACAACTGGCCAGCCAACTGCTCGACCAGACTGGCCAGCCCCTGCACGAAGACCTGTTCGTCCTGGTCAACGGCCGCCACATCCGCCAGCTCCAGGGCCTCGCGACCCCCCTGCAAGAAAACGACACCATAGCCTTCGTCCCCATGGTCGAAGCCGGCTAAAAAAGGGACCGGGTCTTGATATCGAAAACCGATATCAAGACCCGGTCCTATTTCAGTTCAATCGGGTCGCCGGGCCGGATGGTGCCGCCTGCGAGCACACGGGCGAAGATGCCCTCGCGTGGCATGACGCAGTCGCCGACTTGGTGGTAGATGGCGCAGTGCTGGTGACATTCTTTGCCGATCTGGGTGACTTCGAACAGGACGGGCCCGGCGTAAAACTGGGTGCCGATGGGTAATTCATAGAGGATGATGCCCTCGGTGGTCAGGTTTTCGGCAAAACGGCCGGTGCAGAGCCCTTCGATGCCCAATTCCTCGATCTTTTTGATGCTCTCCTGGCCGAGCAGGGAGACCTGGCGGTGCCATTTTCCGGCATGGGCATCGCCCTCCAGGCCAAAATCAACGATGAAATGCCCTTCTGGAATCGCTTCCTTGGGGACGCCCTTTTTTACGCTGCGGTTGATGGCGATGACGGATGCCATGGTCAGTTCTCCTTGTTTTTCAAATAGTGGCCGGACTTGCCGCCCGTTTTTTCGAGCAATTGGATCGATTCGATGACCAGGCCGCGGTCGATTGCCTTCACCATGTCGTACAGGGTCAGAGCCGCAACGGAGACGGCTGTCATGGCCTCCATTTCGACGCCTGTCTTGCCAGTCAGCTGGACCAGCGCCTCGATGGAGAGGTGATCTGTCCCCACAGGTGTGAAATCGATGCTGACTTTTTCCAGTGCCAGCGGGTGGCAGAGAGGAATCAGGTCGGACGTTTTCTTGGCCGCCATGATGCCAGCGATCCGCGCTGTGGCCAGGACATCGCCCTTGGGCAACTGGCCATCGAGGATCGCCTGCAGAGTGGCTGGCTGCAGATGCACGATCGCCTTGGCCCGGGCGGTGCGTACTGTAGCTGACTTGGCACCGACATCGACCATGTGCGCCTCGCCCCGCTCGTTCAAATGGCTGAGTCCAGTGGAGGGAGTGTCAGCTGGTTTGGCTGCATCGGTATCGATAGTGGATCGAGTCATAATTAGGTTTCCTTCCTGCCTGAGCATGCTTGCACAAAATGAGTTCAATCCATTTATCCGCCAGTGCGATCCATGCTGCGGTTGGGCATCTGATGAGATTCAAACTGGTGGCGGAGTGGTTTGGCCCGGATCGCAGCGGCTAGAGCTTGAGCGAGCAGGGCGTCATCGGGCTGGTCCAGCCAGGGCAGCAAGTCGCATTCGTCATCCTGGCCGAGACAGCCTTTGACCTTGCCGTCAGCGGTGATCCGGACCCGGTTGCAGACGTGGCAAAAGCGGTGTGATATGGGCCGGATCAGGCCGATGGTCCCTCGATGGCCAGGCAGGCGGTAGTCTTCGGCCGGCTGGCCGGGATAACTGTCGGCGACTCGCTCCAGCTGGGGATAGCGTTGCAGGATCTCCGTGCCGGTCACCAATTGATCCGATGCGGCAGCCGACTGGTTCATTGGCATCAGTTCGATCAGGCGCAAGGCCAGCGGTCTGGCGCGCGTCAGATCAAACAACTGGTCGAGCTCATCGTCATTGACGCCACGCATCAGGACTGTGTTGAGTTTGACCGGGTGCAGGCCCGCCGCCAGGCTGGCATCGATGCCAGCCAACGCCCGGTCGAGCGAACCATTCCCCGTGATTTTCTCGAAACGGTCCGCCTTGAGGGAGTCCAGGGAAATATTGATCCGCATCAAACCGGCCTCTTTCAGCGCAGTGGCCCTTTCTGCGAGGTCCTGGCCATTGGTTGTCAGTGAGAGATCGGTGATTTCCGGATGGCGCCGGATCTGGCGGATGATCTCTTCGAGATCGTGACGCAGCAGCGGTTCGCCGCCCGTCAAGCGGATCTTGGTGATGCCAAGTCCGGCCAGGACACGAACGAGGCGGTCAATTTCGGCAACGGTCAGGATCCTCGTCTGGGCAAAAAGATCGAAGCCAGATGGACAGTGCCCCGGGCGGCAATAAACGCAGTTCAGATTGCAGCGCGGCGTGATGGAGAGCCTCAGGTAGGTGATGGAACGGCCGTATTGGTCAAGCATGGATGAGCACACGTCCGATCTGGTCGATCCGGTAACCACCCAGCCGCTCCAGACGATCCCGGAAGGCCGCGGAACGCAGGATCGAAAGGAAACGCTGCACTGCTGGTGTTTCATAAGCGGATGCCAGGACCAGGAAATCATACCGCTCCTCGGCAACCGGAATAAAAGCGAGGCCGAAAATCCGCGCCGCAGCCAGGATACCGAGCCCTGCGTCGGCACTGCCACCCTTGATCTGGGCTGCGACAGCCGTATGAGTCAGCTCCTCCCGTGTATAGCCATCAATCTGGTCTGGTGCAAGGCCGAGCTGACGCAGCTGATAATCCAGCAGCAAGCGCGTGCCAGCCCCTTTCTGGCGGTTGACATAGCGGATACCCGGGCGGGCCAGATCGGCCAGGCCGGAAAGCTGCAACGGATTGCCGGCGGCCACCATCAGCCCCTGCTGGCGATAGACCCCCTCTACCAGGATAATTTCTCCCGGCTGGAAATTTTTCACCACTGCAGCCCGGTTGTAGTCGCCGCTGGCCTCATCCAGCAAATGGATCCCGGCCAAATGGGCTTCGCCGCGGCGCAGAGCCAGCAGGCCGCCGAAACTGCCAGCGTGGGAAGATTTGAGCTGGATGGTGTGATCCATTTCGCGCGCCAGCAGGTCCATGCATTCATCGAGCAGCGGATCGTGGCTGCCGATTACGCTCAGCGTCCCGGCAATGGCGCCCAGAGGCCTGAGCAACTGGATCTCAACCGTGTCGCCTGCTTCATAACCCTCGCAGTCCTGCGGCACCACCAGCCAGCCATCGGCCTTGAGGAAACTCGAGACCAGGCCGGCACCGCGCTCGAGCGGAATCGCGGCATAGCGGCCATTGACCAGGCTGAGACGAACCCGGATGTACTCCTGGTATTTGAGCGAGGACAGCAACCGGCGCGACAAATGGGCCGTGACAGTTGGCCGGACCGGGATATCCAGCCGGAACATCCGGCGCAGCAGAGGGGCAACGATTTCCTCGAGTACGACCAGGCCGGAGACCGGGTAGCCCGGCAGACCGATCACCGGCACAGATCTGATCCGGCCCAGGATGGCTGGCTTGCCAGGCCGGATGGCCAGGCCATGGTAGAAAACGTCGCCCAGACCTGAGATCACTTGCGTCGTGTAATCGTCGCGACCTGCAGAAGAACCGGCCAGGACCAGAACCAGATCGGAACGGTCTGCCGCCACCTGGACTGCATGCTGCAAGGCATCGAGTCGGTCAGGGATGATCGCAGTCGTTTCAACCACGGCCCCCCAGCTTGTCAGCAGGCTGCCGAACAGCGTTGAATTGAATTCGGCAATCTGACCAGGTAGCAGGACGCTCTCTGGAGCGACAATCTCGTCACCGGTCGGAATCAGGGTGACGGTCGGACGGCGCAGGACCGGAACAGTCAGGACCCCTCCGGCTACCAGCATGCCCAGGGCTCCGGGCGTCAGGGATGAGTAGCTTGGCAGCAGCATGTCCCCGGCCGAAAAGTCCTCGCCTATCTGGCGAATATGCTGCCAGGGTGTGGCCGGTGTGGAAAGCAAGACGTGGTCATCGCGCCGGATCAGTTCCTCCACCATGACGACCGCATTGCAACCGTCCGGCAGCGGATCGCCGGTGTCGACCATCACATACTGGCCGTCAGCCAATGCGACCGGATCGAGATCGCTGGCGCCAAAGGTGTCTGAGGCGAGAACGGCGATGCCGTCCATGGCACAGGCCAGGTAATGCGGCACATTCAGCCTGGCATAGATGGCTTCGGCCGTGATCCGGCCGGCAGCCTGGGTGACCGGAACCTGTTCGACCGCTGGAGTTGTCTGAGAGTCGAAAACCGGCAGATAGGCAAGCAAAGCCTCCTGTAGCGGTGTGTTTTTCAGATAGGTTTGTTCCACTGGGAGCCTCCTTCTGTGTGCCTGTCATTGGTCGCACCAGGCTCTTGGAGCAAGGACACATCGACCTCGCTCCCTGCCTCGAGCCCTTCACTGTCGCGATCGATCACCAGATAGCCATCGCTGGACGAAAGTTGAGTGACCAGGCCCGAACGGGTTGGCAATGGTTCGGCCAGCCAGGCGGCCGGCAGACCATCTGCAACCGCAGCGGGTGTCAGGCGGACGAGGACGAATTCCTCGCGGCCGTGGTTGGAAGGGATCCGGCTCGTGATCCGGGCTCGGACTTTGGACCGGGCCACAGGAGACCTGCCACCCAAGGTTGCGAGCAAAGGCAACACCAGTTGTTCGAAAACGAACCAGGCGGCAACTGGATGCCCTGGCAGGCCGATCACGGCTTTGCCCTGGCAGATCCCGGCCACGGTTGGCTTGCCAGGTTTGACCGCCAGACCGTGCAAGAGCACGCCGGGTTGGCCGGCAGAGGCGATTGCGCGCTCGACATAATCACGCGCTCCGGCCGAGCTGCCGCCGGAGATCAGGACCAGATCCGATTGGTCCAATGCGGTCTGCAACATGACAGACAGATCTTCCAGCTGGTCGCGCACGATGCCGAGTTCGACCGGCAGCGCATGGGCTTCCCGGACTGCAGCGGCCAGCATGGGGCCATTGGCATCATAGACTGTACCAGGCAGAGCTAGTAGAGGACCAGCAGGCTCGTTCCTGCTTCCTGGGGCGCCATCCAACCTTGACTGGCCAGCAGCGACCAGCTCATCACCCGTAGAAAGGATACCGACCCGAACCCGGGGGAAAACCCGGACTTGGCTCAATCCCAAGGCTGCCAGGGCGCCGATCTCCTGGGATTTCAGGCAGCGTCCGGAGGGCAGGACGACCTGGCCAGACCGCGTGTCGTCACCGCGCCGCGTCACGTGACTGCCCGGTGATACACTGCGTGTCACCAACCGTGTTTCGGCATCGATCTGTTCGACGTCCTCAATCATGACCATGGCATCAGCTCCGGGAGGCAGCATGCCACCGGTGGCTACACTGAAACAAGATCCGGCAACCAGCGGCTGTGTGGCCACTTGGCCCATCGCGATCTCTCCGGCCCAGTTCAAAATGGCCGGCAGGGCTTCGCTGGCACCGAACGTATCGGCCGCCCGGACTGCCAGGCCATCGACTTGGGAACGGTCAAAAGAGGGGACATCCAAGGGCGCGACAATGGTTTCGGCCAGGATCCGGCCGGAGGCTTCGGCCAGGCTCACGGTTTCACTGGCTATCGCATCAGCCAGGTGGCGCCCGGACAACAACCGGGCTAATTCGCCCAGCAGCAAGTTCCGGGCTTTGTCCAAGGTCATGACTTTCAGCATGGGATGCGGGCCAATCTGGTCGGGGTAAACGCCATCACCGGGTAGGAAACATCAAACAAAGGCCTAACTCCTTTTCACAGGGGAAGGCACGTTCTTTTCAGAACGGGCCCCGGTCGGTCCGCATGTCCCCTCAAGGGATTTAGCTGGACAGACTCGAAGTTGGTGTGCAATAGTAGATTATAGCGAAAAAGACGGCTGGCCGGAACCGTTTACAGAAACTTCCGGCCTGCTTTTTGCCTTTTTAACCTGGAGTCAGCATGTCTTTGTACCGGATTGCCATTTTAACTGCCAGCGACAAAGGTGCAGCCGGCTTGCGCGAGGATCGCAGCGGGCCGGTGATAGCGGCTGCGCTAGCATCTGTCGGGACCATTGTTACCACCAGTATCGTCGCCGACGACCGGGTAACGATCGCCGGGCAGCTGCGCCGGTGGGCCGATAGCGAGGGGATCGACCTGATCCTCACGACCGGCGGCACCGGCTTGTCACCGCGCGACATCACCCCCGAGGCGACGCTCGATGTGGTCGAACGCCTGGTGCCTGGTATCCCGGAGGCCATGCGAGCCTACAGCCTGACGTTGACCAACCGGGCCATGCTGTCGCGGGCTGTTGCCGGGACACGCGGCCGCACCCTGATTATCAACCTACCGGGCAGCCCTCGTGCTGTCAGTGAATGTCTCGAGGTGATCGTGCCTGTCCTGCCGCATGCCCTGGGGATCCTGACCGCGCGCGAAGGCGAATGTGCCCGGCCCTGAAAGGACTCCCATGCATACCATTGTTTTTGATCTCGAATGGAACATCGCTGGCCGGGCCAATCCGGTCGATGCCAAAACACAGGCTGCCATGCCTTTTGAAATCATCGAGATCGGTGCCGTCAAACTGAACGAACGCTACGAGATCATCGGTGAATTCTCCACCCATGTGCGCCCCAAGATCTATAAAGTCCTGAGCAGCCATATCGCTGCAGTCACCCGCCGTTTCCAGCAAAGCCTGAAATTCGGCCTGCCCTTTCCACAGGCGGCGCAAGAGTTTTTCCGGTGGTGCAGTTCCACCGGTGATGATTATGCCCTCGCCATCTGGAGCGAAAGCGATCCAGCTGTCCTGCGCTCCAATCTCGCCTTCCATGGTCTGCCTGACCGCCTGCCCCTGCAATGCCTCGATGTCCAGCATGTGTTCGATGACATCGTCGAGCAGTCCGGCCAGCAGCGCAGCATTGAATATGCAGTGGATTTTCTGCGCCTGCCCAAGACAGAACCCTTCCACCAGGCCGTCAAAGATGCCTGGTACACAGGCCGCATCCTGCAGGAGACTGCCCGGATTGCTGCCGATGAACAAAACCTGACCGACTTGCCGGGTATCTATGCCTATGACCCCAATCTCAACCGTTCTGCCAAGATCAGTCTGGAACCAGGGACCAGCCACGAGGCCATCTTGCACCGGCTGGTCAGCAGTAACCTGACGTGTCCGGCCTGTGAAACAGACTTGCAAACAGTGGTAGACTGGCAACGCCAGGGCAACCGGGCGGATGCCCGTTTTGTCTGCGCAGACCATGGGCCTGTCGTAGGCAAGGCTCGCTTCCGCTCCAAGGAAAAAAGTGTGCTGACGGATCTGGTCCTGCGCCTGGAAAAGGGGCGCAAGATCCAGACCAGCGAGGAACCGACATGAGTGTCTTCTGGTTCTCCTTCAATGGGATCACCCCGCTGATCCTGCTTGTTCTGCTCGGTTTTTTTCTCAAACATTACAAAATCATCGACCAGACCATGATCGACAAGACCACCGGTTTCCTGTTCAAAGTGGCTTTCCCCGTTGCCCTGTTCAATTCGATCAACAAAATTGAAATCAGTGAATACTTTAACCCCGGCATGTTCATTTTTGCCATTGGCACCATCGTCGGCATCGTGGTGATCCTGATGCTGATCCTGCCGCGTTTTGTCAAAGGCAACAAGCAGCGCGGCGCCATGGTCCAGGGAATCTACCGTGGCAATTACCTGCTCCTGGGCTATCCATTGGCCCAGAATCTGTTTGGCGAAACCGGCGTCGGTCCGACCGCCATGCTGCTGCCGATGGTCATTTTCACCTACAATGTCCTGGCTGTGTTTGTGCTCGAGTATTATCGCGGCGAAGAAGCCAAGGTCAAGTACTTGAAGGTTTTAGCCGGTCTCGTCAGAAACCCCCTGATCATTGGTGCGATCATCGGGGCTCTGTTCTCCTGGTCGCCCTGGAACTTGCCGTTGTTTCTCTCCCGGGCGGTGGATGATGTCGGTAAGATTGCCAATCCCATGGCCCTGATCTTGCTCGGTGGCCAGTTCAACTGGAGCAGGTTGGAGGGACGGATTTCACTGCTGGCCTGGGCGATTTCCCTGCGTGAATTCATCATCCCAGCCCTGACGACCCTGGCAGCGGTTGCCCTGGGTTTTCGCGGCCCGGAGCTGGGCGCCCTGTTCATCCTGTTTGCCTCGCCGACTGCGGTGACCAGCTTCATCATGGCCAAGACCATGAACAGTGACAGCGACCTGGCCAGCCAGATCGTCCTGGGTACCACGCTGATTTCCGGATTTTCCCTTTTTCTGGGCATTTACATTCTCAGAGCCTTGGCCTTGATCTGAAAAGAATCGTATAATGGATATGCAGGCCAAAGAGGCCTGGCTGAACGCGGATAGACCCCGCTTATGGACCTGGTATGGAGGGATCTTCATGGCAGAACAGACACCGCTCTACAGGGAACATCTCCAGTTATCCGGAAAAATGGTCGAATTTGCCGGTTTTCTCCTGCCGGTTCAGTATCCAGACGGGATCAGTGCCGAACACCTTGCTGTCCGACAAAACGCCGGCCTGTTCGATGTCTCGCATATGGGCGAGATCGAGGTCAGCGGCGAGCAGACGTATGCGTTCCTGGACTATCTCTTATCCCGCAGCCTGGCCAAAATCGACCAGGCCATCACCAGCCGGAGAGCCCTCTATGCCGTGATGTGTGCGGCCGATGGCACCGCTGTCGATGATCTCCTGATCTATCCCTTATCACCGACCCGTTGCCTGCTGATCGTCAATGCCGCTAACATCGCAGCTGACGAGGCCCATATCCGCGCGGTTGCTGATGAATGGGCCCGCGTGGACATCCTGCCTGCTGACCTTGCGATCGACAATCCCTCCGACCGGTGGGCTCAGCTTGCCCTGCAAGGGCCACAGAGTCTCCAGGTTCTGACGAAAATCGCATCCGGCCTGGCTGGCCCCGCTGTACCGTCGACTTTGACGGCCAGATTTGCCGCTGACCGGCTGGCCTGGGTGGCCCAGTTATCCGCACTGAAAAAATACCAGTTCACCTATCTGCCTCTGGCGTTGCTGTTGGGCGAATCTTATGACGGCCCTACGCATCTGATGGCGGATGATTTCGAGGCGGGAGGTACAACCGTGCTGGTTTCGCGCACGGGCTATACCGGTGAGGATGGCTTTGAGTTCTACCTCCGGCCTGAGGCCGCCCCCCTGCTCTGGCGAATGCTTGTAGCAGCCGGTGCCAAGCCCGCCGGCCTGGGTGCTCGCGACACGCTGCGCCTGGAGGCTGGCATGCCGCTTTATGGCCATGAACTCAGCCGCACCAACACCCCGCGCGAAGCCGGTCTCGACCGCTTCCTCGCCCTCGACAAGGCTTCGTTTGTCGGCCAGGCCGGACTGCTGGCTGAGCCGTCCCGCCAGCTGGTTGGACTGGTCTCCCTGGGCAAAGCGATCCCACGTGCAGGGTACCCGGTTCTTTCAGGCGACCAGGTGGTCGGTGCCGTGACATCGGGGACCTTTTCGCCCAGCCTGAATAAAGGCATTGCCCTGGCCCTGGTCGAGCGCACCGCAATACCGGCCGATGACCTCGGCTTGCCTTCTGCTGGTTACCTAGCTGCCCTTCCATCTGACGTTGACCATACCGCCGGAATCCACACCCTGGCCATCGAGATCCGAGGCCGGTCGGAACCGTTTGCCCTCTGCCTGACACCCTTCATTTAATTCACTGCCCTTGATTTGAAAGGAGGCCTTTGTCCATGTCCAACATTCCTCAGGAACTGCGCTATGCCAAAACCCATGAATGGGTCCAGCTGACCGGCAATCTGATCCGGGTTGGCATCACGGACCATGCCCAGTGTGAATTGGGCGACCTTGTTTTTGCCGAGGCCAAACCGGCTGGAACGCCGGTCAAGCCTGGCCAGGTCATTGGCAGTGTCGAATCGGTCAAGACAGCCTCCGACCTGTATAGCCCGGCAGATGGCGTCATTGCGGCCAGCAACGCCAGCCTGGCTGACCAACCGGAGCAAATCAACACAGATCCATATGCCAGCTGGTTTGTCGAGATCGAATTAGCCGCTGCCGATTGGCCGGCCGGCTTGATGACTGCCGCCGAATACAAGACCTTCATCGGGGAGTGAGGCTGTGAGCGGCTTTGTGCCGATCCTGCCGCAGGAACGCCAGCAGATGCTGGCAGCGGTGGGAATCAGCCATCCTGAGTCCCTGTTTGATCCGATCCCGCCCGAGGTCCGCTGGCCTGGTGGTGACACGGATCCCTACACTGCGCCGGCTCAGTCCGAGATGACCGTGATTCGTGAGCTGAAAGCCCTGGCAGACAAAAATGCCAGTACAGCGAGCCATGCCTGTTTTCTGGGGGCCGGGGCTTATGACCACTACATCCCCGCTGCAGTCGACCACATCGTCTCGCGCCAGGAATTCCTGACTGCCTATACGCCCTACCAGCCGGAAATCAGCCAGGGCACTTTGCAGGTGATCTTTGAATTTCAGAGTCTCATCTGCCGTCTGACTGGTCTGCCGATCGCCAACTCGTCGATGTACGATGGTGCCTCGGCAGCAGCCGAAGCGCTCCTGATGACGATCCGCCAGACGGGCCGCAGCAAGGTCTTCCTCGCTGGCGCGATTCATCCTGACACTCGCGCAGTCGTACGGACCTATCTCGAAGCCCAGAATTTTATCGTTGAAGAAACGCCATGGCCATCTGCCGGCCTGATCTGGCCGGAAGATCTCTCCGGCTACGCGGGTGTCCTGGTCCAGAACCCTGACTTCTTCGGCCGAGTCCATGACCTGGCCTCTCTGGTGGCTGCCGCTCACACTGCGGGTGCGCTGGCTGTGGCCAGCAGCGATCCGATCAGCCTGGCTCTCTTGCAGCCGCCTGGCGAACTTGGCTTTGACATCGCTGTCGGTGAAGCCCAGGTCCTCGGCAACAGCCTGTCCTTTGGCGGCCCGTTTGTCGGCTATCTCGCTGCCCGCGAATCATTGCTGCGTAAAATGCCTGGCCGCATTGCCGGTGAAACCGTCGACCGGGCAGGCAGGCGCAGCTTTGTCCTGACGATCCAGGCCAGAGAACAGCATATCCGCCGCGAAAAGGCGACTTCCAATATCTGCACCAGCCAGGCCTTGTGTGCCCTGAAAGCGACAATCAGCCTGGCCCTTCTGGGCGGCAGTGGCCTTTTCGAAATGGCCGCGCAATCAGCGGCCAAGGCTGTTTATCTCCAGCAACAACTGGTGGCGACAGGGTTGTTCGACGCAATGGACAGCCAGCCTGTTTTCCGCGAATTCGCCGTCCGGCTGGCAGGTGATGCCCAGGCATCTGCTGAGTCAACGCTGGCTCGCCTGAATGCTTTCCTGCTCGCCAAGGGCCTGATCGGGGGCCTCGACCTGGGCACAGTCCATTCGAGCCTGGCCGGGTGCTGGCTCCTGGCCGTGACGGAAAAACGGACCCGCGCTGAGATCGACCATTTGGTGGCTGCCGTGCACGACTTTTTTGCCCGGGCAGGGAAGGAGGCCAGCGTATGAGATTCCATCCCGACCAGACCCCGGATCCGGATACCATCCTGGTTTTTGAACGCAGCCAGTCAGTCCGGCCAAGCCGTCTGCTCGATCCATCTGATGTGCCAGCCGTGGATTTGACTCACTACTATGGACCCGCTGCCCGTCGCCAGCCCGCCGGGATTCCCGACCTGGCCGAGCCAGAAGTCGTACGCCACTACACGGCCCTGTCACGCAAGAATTTCGGTGTCGACAGCGGACCGTATCCGCTCGGCTCCTGCACGATGAAATACAATCCCAAAGTCCACGAGACGCTGGCGTCTTTGCCAGGTTTTGCCGGCGCTCATCCGCTGCAGGGCGATGCGGCCAGCCAGGGCAGCCTCGAACTGATGGCCCGGCTTGAAGCCCAGCTCTGCGCGATCTGTGGGGTTGACCGCTTCACCTTCCAGCCCTCGGCCGGCGCCCATGGCGAGTGGACCGGCCTTCTGATGATCAAGGCCTACCATGAGAGCCGCGGCGAGCACCAGCGCAACGTAATGCTCGTCCCCGATTCTGCCCATGGCACCAATCCCGCCTCAGCCGCGATGGTCGGATACGAGGTGCGCCAGATTGCGTCAGGCCCCGATGGTATGGTTGACCTCTCTGCCCTCGAGGCTGCGCTCGATGACCGTTGCGCCGGCCTGATGCTGACCAATCCCAACACCCTCGGCTTATTTGAGAAGAACATCACGCGTATCGCCGAACTGGTCCACAACGCTGGCGGCCAACTGTACTATGATGGCGCCAACATCAATGCCATCCTGATGCAGGCCCGACCTGGAGATATGGGCTTTGACGTCGTCCACCTCAATTTGCACAAGACCTTCTCCACCCCGCATGGCGGTGGCGGACCCGGCAGTGGTCCAGTCGGGGTCAAGTCCCACCTGATCCCGTTCCTGCCTGTGCCCATCGTGGCCCAGACTGCAGCAGGTTCGTATTTTCTCGATTACAACCGTCCCCAGACCATAGGGCGAGTGCGCAGCTTCCATGGCAGCTTTGGCATCCTGGTCCGGGCCTATGCCTACATCCTGGCCAATGGGGCCGCAGGCTTGCGCGAGGTCTCCGAGGCGGCAGTCGCCAATGCCAATTACCTGCTGGCCCGTCTGCGCGAGGCGTACGACCTGCCCTTTGACCAGCCTTGCCTGCATGAGTTCGTCCTGTCCGGCACGCGCCAGAAAGCCCTCGGCTGCAGTACGATGGACATCGCCAAGCGCCTGATCGATTATGGCTACCACCCGCCGACCGTCTATTTCCCGCTGATCGTCAAGGAAGCGATGATGGTCGAGCCGACTGAAACTGAGACGCGCGAGGGCCTCGAAGGCCTGGTCGAGGCGCTGCTGGCGATCGCCCGCGAGGTCGAGACCCAGCCGGACTTGCTCCACGATGCGCCGCACCACACACCGATCTCACGGCCAGATGAACTGAAGGCTGCCAAAGATCCAATTCTTTCGCGCTAACTGCCAATGACCGGAGACAGCCGAGACGACCCTTTCACAATCCCGGCTGGTCCGGTCACGTTTATTTGGACCGTGAGCCTGGCCATGACAGGCCGCTTGCCATGGAAAGCCGTTGCGGACCAGTTGCAACCGGGTGATCCGGTCTATCTCGTTCGCGAACCCGGCAATCCACACGATCCGCGCGCCATCCAGGTCTGCGACCGCGCTGGCCAGCCCGCCGGCTATCTCTACGCCGCTGAGGCTGGCCTTCTCTACCTGTTGTTCGATCATGATCCGCCATTCAGGGACCGGTCGGCCGTCGAGTCGATCATCGGCCCTGGCCACAGCCGCAAGAGCCCGATCATCCGAGTCCGCCTCCAGCTTGACCTGACCTCGGCCACGACGCTCGTCACCCTGCTGGCGATCCTCGTCCTCAAAGACGAATCCTTCCCCCGCCGCTTTGATTTCAAGCTCAATCCCTGGCTTTTGCCACTACTTGCGCTGCATCAGGACTATCGGCGAGGGCCCGACCATTTTGTCCTGCCCGGAGCCATCGTCGAGCAATGGCGAAAACTGACTTTGGAAGATGAGCCATCGGGAGGTTCATATGGCAGCTCCGATTGATTTCAAGAAAAAGGACAAAGCCCTCTACAACCCGGGCGTGGAACCGGAGCTGATTGAGGTGCCGGAGCTTTTTTTCATCCAGGTCGATGGCTGTGGCAATCCCAACGAACCGGACGGCGCCTATGCCGCGGCTGTTTCCCTGCTCTACAGCCTCTCCTACACGATCCGGATGAACAAAAAGGGCGACGCCGTGCCAGCCGGCTTTTTCGACTATGTGGTCCCGCCCCTGGAAGGTCTGTGGTGGTTTGGTGACGAATCCGCCTATGATCCCACGAAAAAAGATCAGCTCTGCTGGACGGCGATGATCCGCCAGCCCGAGTTCGTCACGCCGGACTTGTTCACCTGGGCCCAGGCCCAAGTCCGGCGCAAAAAACCGGCCCTTGATCCCGGCCAGGCCCGCCTCGTCCGCTGGCGCGAAGGCCTCTGCATCCAGGCACTGCACGTCGGTCCCTATGATGCCGAACCCGCCACCGTCGCCCGCATGGTCGAGCAGGCCACGGCACTCGGTCTGCATGAAGAGCTGGCGACTGTCCAGCCGGATGGCACACGCCGGCGCCATCACGAAATCTACCTCAGCGACCCCAGCCGTGTCGCCCCGGACAAGCTCAAGACCGTCATTCGCCACCCCGTGGCAAGGTGATTTGACAACGCTGCCATTTCGCCGGTATAATTTGGCCCAAACATCTAGCAAAGGCTATGACGGAGCGAGTACACTTGTGTCAAGCCCCACCAGGGATTCGGTGTCACCGACTGCAAGCACCGATTGGGGACCCAAAGTCGAAGAACTCTCCCGAGCCGCCGGTTCGAAACCAGACCAGCCACTGGCCTGCCAGTAGATCCGGACGGGGTACCCGTTACGTGCGCAAAGTGGAGCGCCAGATCGTTGGACTGCTCGGCACCCCCCCCGTTTCTTTCAAACGGCCGGATCGTGCCAGTGAATCCAGTCGATCCAGCCTCAACCAGGGTGGTACCGCGAGCAGACAGAGAGTCGACTCGTCCCGGAATGATTCATTCCGGGACTTTTTGCATTCAGGGAGGAAAACACATGGAAATGATCACCGGCGTCAAGCCAACCCAGGACCTGGTCCTGAAAAACCTCGAACAGGCTGCAGCAGCCGGCCAGGCTGTCACGGTCCACGGCATGGTCCACGTCCATCGCGACATGGGCGATTTCGCCTTCATCATCCTCCGCCTGCGCGACGGCCTCCTGCAGTGTGTCCAGGACCAGAACACCGCTCTGACGGGCGCTGAACACCTGCGCGACGAATACGCCATCCGTGGCAAAGGCCTGCTCTATGCTGAACCGCGTGCCCCCGGCGGCTTCGAACTGCGCCTGGAGTCTGTCGAGGTCCTCGCAAAACCGCATAGCCCGCGTCCAGTCCACCTCGGCAAGAAAATTTCCCATATGTCGCTCGAAGCCAACCTGGCGATCCGCCCGATCACCCTGCGCCACCAGCGCCAGCGCGCCATCTTCCGCCTCCAGGAAGGCCTCGGCCGCGGCTTCCGCGATTTCCTCCAAGGCCAGGGTTTCACCGAAGTCCGCACGCCGAAAATCGTCTCCGCCGGTGCCGAAGGCGGCTCGAACATTTTCCGGCTCGACTATTTCGGCCGCAAAGCCTTCCTCGCCCAGAGCCCGCAGTTCTACAAGCAGATGATGGTTGGCGTTTTTGAACGTGTTTTCGAAGTCGCCCCCGTTTTCCGCGCCGAAAAGCACAGCACCGCCCGCCACCTCAACGAATACACCAGCATGGATTTCGAAATGGGCTTCATCGAGTCGTTCGAGGACATCATGGCGATGGAAACCGGCATGCTCCAGTATTCACTCGAACTGCTCAACCGCGAATATACTGCCGAGCTTAGGCTACTCGACGTCCAGTTGCCTGACGCCACGCAGATCCCGCAGGTTCGTTTCGACGTTGCCAAGCAGATGGTTTCCGAGAAATACAACCGCCGGATCAAGGATCCCTACGACCTCGAACCGGAAGAAGAGCGTCTGATCGGTGAACTGTTCAAGGAACTGACCGGCAGTGACTTCGTCTTCGTCACCCACTATCCGAGCAAGAAACGCCCCTTCTACGCCAAGGACGACCCGGCCGACGCCCATTTCACCTTGAGCTTCGACCTGCTGTTCCGCGGCCTCGAAATCACGACCGGCGGCCAGCGCATCCATGACTACGACACCCAGGTTGAAAAAATGGTCGCCCGCGGCATGAATCCCGACGATTTCGAGACTTACCTGATGATCCACAAATACGGCATGCCGCCGCACGGTGGCCTCGGCATCGGCCTCGAGCGCCTGTTGATGATGCTGATTGGTGAAACCAATGTCCGCAACACCGTCC
>DIGA01000080.1:20325-57825 GCA_002419365.1 Mageeibacillus sp. UBA5734
GTCCAGTCCAGCTGTTTCGCCCAGGAGGTACGTTATGACCCAAATCCAGCATCCCGATCTCGGCAACCTCGACCAGCAGGGCCATCTCGCCCTCGATCCGGCCCTCGTCAAAAAGGTCGCACGCCTGGCCCGCCTGTCGCCGAGTGAGCAGGAGCTCGACAGCCTCAGCCACGAGCTCGGCAAGATCCTCGAGCATTTCCAGAACATCGAGACCCTTGACACCGATGATGTCGAGCCAACCTACCATCCACAGGATCTCCTCGACAGTCTGCGCCCCGACCAGGTCCAGCCCTCCTACGACCCGTCCGTGTTCATGGAACTCACCCCCAAGCACAAGGACGGCTGCCTGATGGTCCCCCGGACGGTTGAGTAGGGTGCCACGCTACGAAAAAGGAAATTGCCACTGACCTGACAAGGAGATTTCGTATGGATATCAACAGCCTCTCCGCGCTGGAGCTCGGCCGCAAAATTGCCGGCCGCGAGATCAGCGCCCCGGAAGCCACCCAGGCGATGCTCGACCGCATTGCTGCCAAAGACGAGACCGTCAAAGCCTACCTCACCGTCGCCCCAGAAAAGGCTCTGGCCCAGGCAGCTGCCGTCCAGCAACGCCTCGATAACGACGAACAGCTGATGCCGCTGGCCGGTGTGCCGATGGCGATCAAGGACAACATCAGTACCAAGGGGCTGCGCACGACCTGTGGCTCGAAAATGCTCTGGGACTACGTCCCGCCCTATAACGCCACGGCTGCTGACCGTCTGCTCGCAGGCGGCGCGGTCCTCCTGGGCAAGACCAACCTCGACGAATTCGCCATGGGCAATACGACCGAAACGTCCTACGGCGGGATCACGACCAATCCCTGGGCCAGCGACCACGTCCCCGGTGGCTCGAGCGGTGGTTCCGCAGCTGCTGTTGCCGCTGGTGAAGCCGTCTATGCCCTCGGTTCCGACACCGGTGGTTCGATCCGCCAGCCCGCTTCCTACTGCGGCGTGACCGGCCTCAAGCCAACCTATGGCGCTGTCTCCCGCTTCGGCCTGGTCGCCTATGGTTCTTCGCTCGACCAGATCGGACCGATCGCCAGGACTGCCGCCGACTGCGGTGCGATCCTGGCCCAGATTGCCGGCCCTGACAGCAAAGACAGCACGGCGATGCCGGCAGGACGCAACCTTGATACCGCGGCTTTGTTGAAAGCGATCGAACCGGGCCAAAGCGTTAAAGGACTCAAGATCGGCATCCCAGCCGAATATTTCGGCGAAGGCCTCCAGCCGGAGGTGCGTACTGCCGTCGAAGCCGCCGCCGCCCAGCTGGCCGCACTCGGTGCAACCGTCGAGCCGTGCCATCTGCCGCTGGTCGAAGAAGGCATCGCCACCTATTACCTGATTGCCACCGCTGAGGCTTCCGCCAACCTGGCCCGTTACGACGGCATCCAGTACGGCTTCCGCCCCGAAGGTGCAGCCTACGAAGACCTCGCAGATTTCTACGCCCAGGCCCGCACCGAAGGATTCGGCCCGGAAGTCCGCCGCCGCATCATGCTCGGTACATTTGCCCTGTCTTCCGGCTATTACGACGCCTACTACCTCAAGGCGCTCAAGGTCCGAAAACTCCTCCAGCAGGGCTATCGCGAGGCCCTCAGCCGCTTTGACCTGCTGCTCGGCCCCGTCGCACCGACCACCGCACCGAAAATCGGCACCACCCTCAGCGACCCGCTCCAGGGCTACCTCGCCGATATCTACACCGTCGCCGCCAACCTCACCGGCCTGCCCGGCCTCTCGCTGCCCTGCGGCTTTGACCAGGCTAGCCTGCCGATCGGTGTCCAGCTGATCGGCCGCGCCTTTGACGAGGCCACCCTCGTCCGTACGGGCGTCGCCTACCAGGACGCTACCGGCTATCACCGCCAGAGCCCGGCGCTGTAAGGAGGAGAACACCATGTCTTACGAAACCGTCATCGGCCTGGAAGTCCACGTCGAACTCTCCACGGCCAGCAAAATCTTCTGCTCCTGCGAAACGACTTTTGGCGGCGAGCCCAATACCCACTGCTGCCCTGTCTGCACCGGCCTGCCCGGTGCCCTGCCGGTGCTGAACGAGCAGGTCGTCGACTACGCGATTCGCACCTGCCTGGCCACTCACTGTGCGATCACGCCGCTGACCCGCTTTGACCGCAAGAATTATTTCTACCCCGACCTGCCCAAGGCCTACCAGATCTCCCAGCTGCACAAGCCGATCGGCCGCAATGGCTTTCTCGAGATCGAGACCGCCGAAGGCACCAAGAAAATCGGCATCCACGAGATCCACATGGAAGAGGACGCCGGCAAGCTGATCCACGACCCCTGGGATGACTGCACCCTGGTTGACTACAACCGCTGTGGCGTGCCACTCCTGGAAATCGTCAGCGAGCCTGACCTCCGTTCGGCCGAGGAGGCCCTGGCCTACCTCGAAAAGCTCAGGAGCATCCTCCAGTTCCTCGGCGTCTCCGACTGCCGCATGGAGCAGGGCTCCCTGCGCGCCGATGTCAACGTCTCCGTCCGCCCGGTCGGCAGCCAGACCTTCGGCACCCGCACCGAGATGAAAAACATGAACTCGTTCAAGGCGATCGGCCGCGCCATTGTCGCCGAGGCCAAGCGCCAGATCGACCTGATCGAGGACGGCAAGACGATCAAGCAGGAAACCCGCCGCTGGGACGAGAACAAAGACTCCAGCTTTGCCATGCGCTCCAAAGAAGACGCCATGGACTACCGCTATTTCCCCGATCCGGATCTGGTCGCGATCAACATCACCCCCGACTGGATCGAACGCGTCCGCTCCGGCCTGGCCGAGCTGCCGGAAAGCCGCCGCACCCGCTACATGACCGACTGGCAGCTCTCGGAATACGAAGCCGGCGTCCTGACCACCCACCCGGCGATCGCGAACCTGTTCGAAGAAACCGCCACCCTCTCCGGTCGCCCGAAAGATGCCGCCAGCTGGATGCTCGGTGAATTCATGCAGGCCGCCAAGGAACAGGAATGCGAGCCCCAGGACCTCCACATGCCGGCCCAGAGCCTGGCCACCCTGATCGCCCGCGTCGCCGAAGGCGTCGTCAACCGCAATACCGCCAAAAAGATCTTCACCCAGATCCTCGAAAGCAAAGTCGATCCGGATACCTACATCGAGCAAAACGGCCTGCGCATGGTCTCCAACCCCGACGCCCTCAAAGACAAAATCGCCGAGATCATCGCTGCCAACCCGCAGTCGATCGTCGACTACAAAGCCGGCAAGACCAAAGCCATGGGCTTCCTCGTCGGCCAGGTCATGCGCGCCATGCAAGGGAAGGCGGATCCACAGCTGCTGAATGAGTTGTTGAAGGATGCGCTGGAGAAGGCGTGAGGGAGACTAATCAGGGATCAACTGTATAAAAATGACTTTATGTAAGAAAGCCGTTCGATTGAACGGCTTTCTCAATTTTTATCATTTATAAAATGATAAAAAATAGATTTCTACCCAATATTTTTCCACTCATCCACGGAACATTGACCAAAATTATTGATTCCAGTCGCCACGAGTGTTCCATTATTCTTCAAACCAACTGTATGTGCGTTGCCAGCCGTGATGGCAGAGATCTTTTTCCATTCTGAAGTATTGCATTGTCCTTCGTTGTTTCGGCCGACTGCAACGACGGTTCCATCTTTCTTTAACCCAACCGAATGACCACCGCCGGCAACAATCGCCTCGATTTCGCTCCATTCAGTCACGTTACATTGGTTTTCGTTGTTAAGTCCAACCGCTAAAATTGTTCCGTCATTCAGCAACGCTAGTGTATGCGCTCCACCTGCCGCGATCGCTGTAACTTCTTTCCAGTTGGACACATCACATTGACCATGTTCATTCCAACCTGTTGCAACAACAGTGCCATCCTTTTTCAAGCCTACCGTATGCGCATTACCAGCTGCTATTGCAATAATATCTGTCCAATCAGCAACATCACACTGGTTAAACTCATTAGCACCTATAGCAACGACGGTACCATTTTTTTTCAAACCAACCGAATGCGCCCCGCCTGCTGCAATGCCAACGATCCCATTCCAGTTTCCAACTTCACATTGTTTTTGGCGATTGAGCCCCGCAGCTAAGACAGATCCGTCTTTTTGCAGCCCAATCGTATGTGCTGTGCCTGCTGAAACAGCAACAACATTCGTCCAATGAATGACATCACTTTGCTTTTCCATGTCTCGTCCGGTAAATAAAACAGAATCAGACTTTTGAATTGCTACGGTATGAGCACTCCCAGATGCCAGGATTGACTGACCGGACAGAGTGTCGCTATTGCAAGCTGATAACAGGACAAGACTCGTGACAAGAAATGAAATAATTGTCATGCGAATGTATTTCATTGAACAGGCCCTCCCGATGGAAAACGAAGATGTCCAGATCATTGCCTTGATGAGGCCGTCTCTTTTGAAACGGCCTCATCTCTAGTTTAGCTCATTTTAATCAATCACGTCGTTCAATCGATTTCCTCAAACATCCTGACATCAGCATGCGCAGCAATATAGATTACATCGCTATTGGTGATAAAATCTTGCTTTGGATCATCAAGATCAATGGTGAAGGTGTACTCGTTTGTAGGTGCACCAGTCCATTTGAATGGGAATTGCCCTGGGTCAGCAGTAGGAACGAATTTCTTGCCAGTCTTTTTTTCTGGCAACTTCGTAGATCCAACCCATAATTGTGCAGATGTCAGCTTGTTGTCACCATCCATTAAATATGTGACGACGATGTCGTTATTGCCAGAATCATACTGTACATTGACCATGCCAACGAGGGTGCCTTTATTATTGACATCGTTTTGACCGACAGCAGCACGCAGTTCGAGTTCAATACCTGCGGTCAAATCATCAAGTGTATACGGACCATTGGTCCAGCCCCACTTATTGTTGCCAACGATCGAGTTCAATTCAATGGCATCTTCTCCACCGTAAGCCCAGGCCGTTTCATCATGGTAGTACCAGTTGCCGAAGTTGTTGTTGGCGTGTACTTCGCGCGATTGCAGATTGATCACATAGACATAACCCAATTCTGGATGATCTGCGAGGATCATGGCGTCCGTGATCGAGCTGTTCGGACAGGTTTGTGTCCATAGGCTGTTCGGCATGACCTCGGAAACATAATAGGTCTTGCCGGGATGGATATTCGTGAATGCGTAGTAGCCAGTTGCATCGGTAATTGTGCTGGCAACTTCAATTAGATTGTCTCCACTATCTCTGGTCCACAATTTGATCGTCCAGCCTTGCAAGCCAAATTCACCCTCATCAAAGATGCCGTTCTGATTGTCATCCATGAATTTGTAACCGGACTTGGTGGCAGGATACCAGTTACCAAAGTCATTGCCAGTGACAGCTTCTCGACTTGTGAAGGTTTCGTTATAGTAGCCGAGTGCTGGGAAGGAGTTGGTCCAGCCAGCTTTGAGGACTTCACGGACTTTGTAGGTTCCGGGCTTGATGCCTGTGATGGTGTATGTACCATCCGCAGCAGTGACTGCAGAAGGCTCATCGGCGTCGAGAACTCCATTGTCGTCATAGTCGACAAAGATGGTCCAGCCGGAAAGTCCAAGTTCGCCAGCATCCTTAACACCGTCGGCATCGAGGTCTTCAAACTTCATGCCGGACTTGGTGGCAGGATACCAGTTGCCGAAGTCATTGCCGGTCAGGGCAGCGCGGCTGGTGAAGGTTTCTTCATGGTAGCCAGAGGCTGGGTAGGATTGCGTCCAACCAGCTTGAGCCACCTCTTTGACTCTCCAGGTTCCGGGAGTGATGCCTGTGATGGTGTAGGTACCATCCGCAGCGGTGACAGCAGAAGGCTCGCCAGCATCTTTGACGCCATCGTTGTCATAGTCGACATAGATGGTCCAGCCAGATAGACCGGGTTCACCAGCGTCCTTGACACCGTCGGCATCGAGGTCTTCAAACTTCATGCCAGACTTGGTGGCGGGATACCAGTTGCCGAAGTCATTGCCGGTCAGGGCAGCACGGCTGGTGAAGGTTTCTTCATGGTAGCCGAGGGCTGGGAAGGAATTGGTCCAACCAGCTTGAGGCACCTCTTTGACCCTCCAGGTTCCGGGAGTGATGCCCGTGATGGTGTAGGTACCATCCGAAGCGGTTACAGCAGAAGGCTCGCCAGCATCTTTGACGCCATCGTTGTCATAGTCGACATAGATGGTCCAGCCGGATAGACCGGGTTCGCCAGCGTCCTTGACGCCATCAGCATCGAGGTCTTCAAACTTCATGCCAGACTTGGTGGCAGGATACCAGTTGCCAAAGTTGTTTTCTGTCAATACAGAACGACTTGAAAATGCTTCCTGATGATAGCCACCTGCAGGATAGGATTGTGTCCAACCAGCCTGGAGAACTTCTTTGACTTTCCACGTTCCAGGCAGGATACCTGTAATGGTGTATTCGCCGTCAGAATCAGTTGCAGCAGAAGGCTCGCCCGCATCGAGGACCCCATCATCATCATAGTCGACAAAAATGGTCCAGCCAAAGAGTCCGGGTTCGCCACCTTCGCGATTGGCTCCGTCGGCATCGAGGTCTTCAAACTTGACGCCAGACTTGGTGGCAGTGGTCCAGTTGCCAAAGTTATTATTGGGATAAGTGCCGCTGCTGACAAATGTCTCTTCATGATAACCACTGGCTGGGAAAGATTGTGTCCAGCCGGCTTGTGCGACTTCCTTGACCCTCCAGGTTCCAGGATTGATGCCAGAGATCGTGTAAGCACCACCTGCACCTGTGACAGCAGAAGGTTCACCTGCGTCAAGCGTGCTATCATTGTCGTAGTCGACATAGATAGTCCAGCCAGAGAGGCCGGGTTCGCCAGCTTCTCGATCGGCACCGTCAGCATCGAGGTCTTCGAATTTGACACCAGATTTGGTGGCGGGATACCAATTGCCGAAGTCGTTGCCGGTCAGAGCAGCGCGGCTGGTGAAGGTTTCCTCATGGTAGCCAGGAGCTCCAGGATAGGATTGCGTCCAGCCAGCCTGTGTGACCTCTTTGACTCTCCAAGTTCCAGGTTTGATGCCCATGATGGTGTAAGCACCACCCGCACCGGTGATCGCAGAAGGCTCTTCGGCATCGAGAACACCATCATTGTCGTAGTCGACATAAATGGTCCAGCCGGAAAGTCCAGGTTCGCCAGCATCTTTAATGCCATCGGCATCGAGGTCTTCAAACTTCATGCCGGACTTGGTGGCAGGATACCAGTTGCCGAAATTATTGTCAGGATAGGACATTCCTCCGACAAATGTCTCTTCATGATAGCCACTGACTGGGTAGGACTGGGTCCAACCAGCTTGTAGGACTTCCCGGACTCTCCATGTTCCAGGAAGAATGCCTGTGATTTCATATGTACCATTGGTGCCTGTAACAGCCGAAGGCTCACCCGCATCGAAGCTGCCATCATTGTCATAATCGACATAAATGGTCCAGCCTGAAAGCCCAGGTTCGCCAGCGTCTTTGACACCGTCGGCATCGAGGTCTTCAAACTTCATACCGGATTTGGTGGCAGTTTGGACTTTTCGAACACCCCATTCTTCAAAACCGTCTGAGGCATCAAATCCATTTGAATCATCGCCTGCAAAACCGTGGACCGTGATCATCACTACGTATTCTTGATTGGTAAACCAACTTGCGGGCAAAAATAACTTATAATCAGGTTTGCCGCTGCCAGTATTGACTCCATAGTCTAGAATCAAAGTTTTGTTATCGTCACTTTCTGAGTGATGGCCATTATCATATCCTCCATCCATGTCATAAATCAGCACGGGCTCTGAGGAGGAGAACGAATAGGTTGACATACTGTATTGTCCTTCAAGATTGTTGATATCTGTTTGCCAAATTTGCATTACATCAAGGCTGATGAACTGTGACGGCTCACCTGAAACCTCGTTAATGTCAACACAAAACTCTCGATACAATGTGCCTTCCATTAATACAAGTGGTACAGCATCGAGTGGCAATGCGCTTGTTTTTGAGTCGTCCTCATCATAATCACTGACTTTTCCACCAGTATTAAATCCCATTTCAGTACCGCTATTGTTTTTCAATGCCAAATAGGTGTCAAATACACCTGTACCACTAGCCTGAGAACTTGGAAAATAGTCAAAAATCCCCCCGTTGATTTCTTCTTCATACATAAATGTATGATCATCCACTGTTGGATAAGTTGACTTGGCATACATTTCAATAAAATCAGCATCTGTTGGTGATTCGCTTGTTGCGAAAACAGCAGATACTGAGAATATCATTACAAATACAGTGGATAATAAAAAGATAAAAAATCTCTTTCGCCAATATCGATTTTTAGAATTTGAGTTCATATTTCGTACCTGCCTTCCAAGCTGTAGAAGCATATTTCCGCTTCTCAAAATTGTTTTTGATTATGTGGTGTGGCTGGTCATTGAAATAACATGAATCACAATTACAATGAATTTGTCTTTAGGAATCAGTTTGATGCATTTTACATCCATCTACAAAATCCTTATAATGACAACAACAAGCGAGCCCACTCGGGCTTCTTGTACGATGGGAATCCGGTTACAGCTGTCCAGGCACACCGGGTTTCCTTTTTATTTGCAACTGGGCGATCAGTCTGCGATCGCCCCCAAATACAGTTGGCTATGCTTCGCTTTTTTACACACACGAAACAGACTTGACTACTTTTGATGACAAGCGAAAATTCCCCACCCCCTTTATCTGTCCATGAAAAACAAAAAACCGGCCCAAGCCGGTTACGCTATTAACTCCGACCTGGTCAAGCGTCCACATACGACCAAGTCATCATTGCTTCACAACATTTTGAAAGACAAAGCTGATAGAATGTCAAGTTACATAAACATTACATCAACAGTTTAGCACCAGCATCAGTGCTTGTCTATCGACAATTTGTATCACTTCTTACGAAAACAATAGGTAAAAAATTGTACATCAAAATAATCTGGAAATCTGTCACTTTTTTCGCCTGGCCTTGGGACGGCTGGATTCACGTTCGATGAAATGGGCGTCGATCAGGTAGTGCCGAATGTGCAGGTCGATGCCTTCGAGATGGCTGATCAGGAGCTTGGCAGCGTAATAGCCGAGCTGTTCAGCGTTGATTTCGACCGAGGAGAGTGCGGGCCGGACGAACTGGGCGACGAGGGTGTTGTTGAATCCGACGACGGCCACATTATGTTCAAAATGGACTTCGCGCAGGGCTTTCTCCACGCCGACGGCGAGTGTGTCATCGGTGGCGATGACGGCATCGGGCAGGCAGGTCTTGAGAATTTCACGGGTGGCTTCGGCCGCCAAAGTTTCGATGAACCTGGAGCGATGGATCAGGTCGGGATTGACCGGGATGTTGTGGTCACGCAAGGCGTTGAGATAACCTTGCTGCCGGTCCAGTGTGACGCGGAATTCGTCAGCGCCGGACAAAAAGGCGATGTTGCGGCAGCCTTGCTCGATCAGGCGGCTGGTGACTTCGTATACAATGGCCTGGTTGTCATTGTCGACCCAGAGGGAATTCTGGTCGTCATAGGGATGGCCGATGACCACATGGGGATGATTCTGGGCGACCAGGAATGCGAGGGCGGGGTCATCTTTGATGACCGTCGTCAGGATGACGCCGTCTGTCCGGCGGCTACCGACGAGGTCACGGACCAGCGTCTCGGTGTCGTTGTTTTCCGGATAGGTCAGGAGCAGGTAATAGCCGTTTTTGCGCGCATAGGTCATGACGCCACGGATGGCGCTGACGAAAAACGCATTCATCAGCGGGGATGCGGACGGATCAGGCATCAAAAGAGCGATCGTACGCGTCGTCTGATTGGAAAGACTGCGGGCAATCTGGTTGGGCTGGTAATTCAGGGCAGCCATGGCGTCGCGGACGCGCCGGGCCGTCTCGGCACTGATCGCAGGGTGTCCGGCCAAGACCCGGGAAACAGTGGAGGTCGAGACGTTAGCCAGACGAGCAACGTCCTTCATGGTAGCAGGCATTTAGATGGGCTCCAGATTGCTCCGGCTGACAGGTGCCGTAAGCAGGGTGAATGGTTAAGTCAAAGTTAATTTTATAGTATCAGACCTGGGTCAGGGCGACAACCAAATCGTCGCGCCACTGAGTGAGTACTTTGGGGAATGGCAGCGTTTTTAGCTCGTCTGTACTGACCCAGCGGCTGTTTTCGACTGTTTTGAAAGGGTCGCTGCTGCCGATATTGGCTGTCGGATCAGGTATGGGTAATTCGATCCGATTGCCGTCAACCAGCCAGATTTTATGGGTGAATACATGGCGCTTCTGTCCCAGTTTTTCCTTTCTCTCCATCAGGGTGGCGAGAAAATCATCAGGCAGTCTGGCAGCTAGATCCTCCACCCAGTCGAATTCATAGAGGCCTGCCAGCAAACCCTTGTCCGGTCGACGGTTGACATGCACCTTGCCGCCCTGGGTGAGGATCAGGCAGGTGCGTTGTTCGACCGGTTTTTCGCGGCTGGGCTTTTTTTCAGGGAACTGGGCGACGGATTTTGTTGCCAAGGCTTGGCAGATTGTCTGTACCGGACAGCTGGTGCAGGCCGGATTTTGTGGCAGGCAGATCGTAGCGCCCAGATCCATCAGGGCTTCATTGAAATCACCTGGCCGGTTGGCTGGAAGGAGCTGCTCGACCAGGGCTCTGACCTGGCGGCGATGTGCCGGATCTGCAGGCTGCCAGGCGGTCTCGGTCAGGCGCGAAAAAACACGCACGACATTGCCGTCGACCGCAGCCGCTGGCAGACTGTAGGCAATCGAGCGGATGGCGCCGGCGGTGTACTCGCCGATCCCCTTGAGCTGCAGCAGCTCCCTTTCGCCCGACGGAATTTCTCCGCCGTGCTGCGCGACAACTGCACGTACTGCGGCCAGCAGGTTGCGCGCCCGGCTGTAATACCCCAGCCCCTCCCAGGCCTTGAGCACAGCCTGGTCATCTGCCCTGGCCAAGTCCTGCAACGTCGGCCACTGCGCCAGGAACCGCTCATAAAACGGGATCACCGTCGCCACCTGCGTCTGCTGTAGCATCAGCTCCGATAACAGCACCCGGTACGGATCGCGCACCAACCGCCATGGCAAGTTGCGTGCGCTACGATCGAACCAACTCAGCAACAAAACCGAAAATTCGCCGCCATTCCGCACAGCCCACTCGCCGTAGGAAGTCGAGCTTTCTGCCCATTTTGGGACCCGGTCCCCTTTTGTGTCTTTCATCGCTTCACCTTGCTAAATTGAATTCGCTCCCAGTATAGCGGATAATTGTCTGGATCGCAGTTTTCTGGTTTTTTACCGTTTGCTTTTGCGGTCAGGACAGCTTGGGAGTTGGTATCATGCGCCGGATTACGCACCCTGAACAACATCGTTTCTTTGGACCACGGCCTTTCTATCGGGAGGCTGTGCTGGTGATGCTGCCGGTCATGCTGCAACAGATGGCCAATTCGCTGTTCAATTTCATCGACAATCTGATGGTGGGCATGGTTGATGCGCCAACTTTGGCGGGTGTTTCCGTGGCCAACCGCGTCTTCCTGGTTTTCAACGGCTTGTTCTGGGGCCTGACAGGGACGGGTGCGGCCTTGATCGCCCAGTTTTACGGAGCAGACGATCGCGAAGAATGCGACCGCATCTTCCTGCTCCAGATCCTGGCCGGGCTTTTCATTGGCGCCGTATTCACCGGCCTGCTGACCTTTTTCCCGCGCGAAATCCTGACATTTTTCATCAAAGATCCGGTGACCATCGGCCATGGACTGTCCTACACAGACCTGATCCGCTTCAGTTACCTACCGGCTGCCTATACCATGGTCTGCCTGTTCTCCCTGCGCGCGGTCGGCCACAACCACATGCCGCTCATCACCGGCAGCATGGCCATGCTGGTCAATGTCTTTCTCAACTGGGTGCTGATTTTTGGCAACTTGGGTGCACCAGCCATGGGTGCACGTGGCGCAGCCCTGGCGACCCTGATCGCCCGCCTGCTGGAAGCCAGTGCCTATCTGGTCTGGATCGGGGCAGGGAAGACCCTGTTCTCGTGGCAGTTCCGGCTCCTCGGCCAGCTCAAGGCACGGGTCGCCTGGATGGCCCTGCGCAAAGTCGTGCCCCTGACGGTCAATGAATTCCTCTATGCATCCGGTCTCAGTGTGATGTTCTGGTCCTATTCACAGATCAATGAAAGCGCCATCCCGGCGCTGGTGATTTCCGAACAGGCCACCCAGCTGCTGCTGGTGGTTTTTGGTGGCATGGGCACAGGCGTGTCAATTCTGGTCGGGACACGGCTCGGCGCAGGCCAATTCGACCAGGCCAGGCTCAATGCCCGCCTGCTCCTGGTCTTCCTTGGTCTTGTCGCGATCGGTGTGACCATCGTAGCACTGGTATTGTCGCCCTTTGTCCCGCGCCTGTTCGCCGTGCCGGACGCCATGCGGCACCTGGCCACCCAACTGATCATGATCCAGGCCATCTTCATCACGCCCTGGATCATGCATGCCGTGATCTTTTTCACCCTGCGGTCTGGAGGGGCCATGCGCGCGGCACTCATGATCGATGCCGTCTACATGTGGCTGATGCCGATTCCAGCCGCGATCGTCATGGCCCTTTGGCGGCCGCCGTTCCTGGTCCAGAACCTGGTTGTCGTTTTCCTGATCGTCCAGTTCTTGTTCCAGCTCCATTTGCTACCCGCCTGGCTGGTCTTCCGCCGCGGGACCTGGGTCAAAAACCTGACGGCGGGATGAATCTTTTCCCGCCGCCAGGACTTAACCGTCTTGCAGTCTGACCGGCGATCAGTTCAACGTCCCATCGATATCGCCGTCTTCGCCGGCGACACCGAACAACTCACGTCCGACCAGCCGGCGGCTTTCCCGCTCTTGCTCAACCAGCTGCCCCAGATAACGACGAACCTTTTCCGGGTTTTTGATATTCCGGAGCAAAATCTGGTCCTGTGATTTGTCAGCCGTAAAAACGGTGATGGAGCCGACACCAAAAATTTTCTGCCCAAAAGACTGCGTCATCTTGATGTCGAGAATCCGGTACAGAAGGACATCGTCGATCCGCGTGTTGAGAAGGCCGATTTTAAGCGTCAGGTGGTCCTCATCGACGATGTAGCGTGTAAACGAAATCGGCATGCCGAGGATCCGCTTGCGATCCTTCCAGAGGATTTTCGAATCCAGGTTGGCTTCGGTAAAAGACTGGGGCCGCGGCCTGTTTGGAGCAGTATTGGATTCGGCAGGCCCTTTTGATCCATTGGTTTCTGACATACAGGTTCGTCCTTTCTAGGTGGAAGCATCTTGGCTGAGAATGCCTGTTGCGGTATGAAAGAAAAGTATTACCTTGATTGTACAACTGGATCACTGCTTGTTAAACTGCGTTTTGTGTCGACTTGATCATTTAAGTCCCATGGGCGATGATATCCCTAGGAGTGTGATCCCATGTTGATCGAATCATTCAAAAACTCCCGGACTTGGGCGGTCATCGGGGCCAACGATGATCCACAACGTTTCGGCTCGATCCTGTACAAGCATTTGAAACGCAAAGGCTACATCGTCTATGCGGTCAATCCCAAGCACGATACGGTGGATGGCGATCCCTGCTACCCCAATCTCACTGCACTGCCGGTCAAACCAGAGGCCATCGACATGGTCGTTGCCCCGGCAGCCGGTGAAAAGATCATCCGCGAGGCCGCCAGCCTCGGCATCACCAGAATCTGGTTCCAACCCGGTACCTGGCGCGATGATTTCGCCCAGCTGACCGATGAACTGGGGCTGGAGATCGTGCGCGGCTGTGTCCTCGTCGAATTCCCCTGAACAGAGGTGAAAACCATGCCCCGTTTTTTTGTTGAAGAAGAGATCCCCGCCGATGCCACCCTGTGGGGGATCAGCGGAGACGATGCCCGTCACATCCGCACCGTGCTGCGCATGGCACCCGGCGATGAGCTGACCCTCTGCGATGGCCGCCGCACCGATATCTTGGCGAAAATCCTGGCCATCACCAGTGATGTGGTCGAGCTTTCCCTCGGCGAGCGCCAGGAAAACCAGACCGAATCGCCACTGGAGATCTGGCTCTTCCAGGGCCTGCCCAAGTCCGACAAAATGGACACAATCATCCAGAAAGCGGTCGAGCTCGGCGTCAGCCGGATCGTCCCGGTCGCCTGCGAGCGATCAGTGGCCAAGATCGAGGCCAAAGATGCCGTCCGCAAGACCGAGCGCTGGAACAAGATCGCCCGCGAGGCTGCCAAACAATGTGGCCGCGGCCTGTTGCCCCTGGTTAATGCGCCCGTGTCCTTCCGTGAAGCCATCCAGCTGGCTGCCGAGGCCGATCTGGCCTTGATCCCCTGGGAAAGCGAACGCGACCAGTCGATCCGCCGCCTGCTGACAGCAGAAGAACCGCGCCTTCTGGCGCTGCAAAAGCAGGGCCAGCGCCCGCGTGTCGCGATCCTGATCGGACCCGAAGGCGGCTACTCAATGGCCGAAGTCGATCATGCCCTGGCCAAAGGCCTGGAACCCGTCACCCTGGGGCGGCGCATCCTCCGGACCGAGACCGCCGGCCCCGCTGTTTTGGCCATGCTGGGCTATCAGTTCGAGCCTTTTTAATGTATAATAGATCGACTCTGACAGGAGGCGTTCTAAACGTATGAAAATTTCCGCACCCAAAGGCACCCGCGACATCCTGCCCGCCGACATAGCCGCCTGGCAGCAGGCTGAGCGTCTGTTTTCCGCCGTCTGCACCCGCTACGGCTACCAGGAGATCCGCATCCCGACCTTTGAAGCGACTGAATTATTCCAGCGCGGTGTCGGTGACACAACCGACGTGGTCCAGAAGGAGATGTACACCTTCGACGACAAAGGCAACCGCAGCATGACTTTGCGCCCCGAGGGCACCGCCGGTGTCGTGCGCAGCTACCTGGAAAATGGCATGGCTTCCTGGCCGTCTCCTGTCCGCCTCTGGTACAACATCACCGCCTTCCGTTACGAAAACGTCCAGAAGGGCCGCTACCGCGAATTCCACCAGTTCGGCTGTGAAGTCTTCGGATCCGAGGGGCCCGTCGTCGATGCTGAGCTGATCAGCCTCCTGACCCTCTTTTTCAAGGAGATCGGCCTCAGCCAGACCTCGCTGCGGATTAACAGCATCGGCTGCCCGGTCTGCCGCACAGCCTACAACGAGATCTTGAAGGACCACATCCGGCCCCACCTGGCGACGATGTGCCCGACCTGCAACGACCGCTTCGAGAAAAATCCGCTGCGCATCATCGATTGCAAGGAAAAACAGTGCCAGCCGGTGACGAAAACCGCACCAGCCCTGCTTGACCACCTCTGCCCGGACTGCCAGACCCATTTCGACGGTCTCTGCCACCAGCTCGACGAGCTTGGCATCACCTATACGATCGATAAGGGCATCGTCCGTGGCCTCGATTACTACACCCGCACCGTGTTCGAATTCGTCTCCGAACATGTCGGCACCCAGGGCACGATCTGCGGTGGTGGCCGTTACGACGGCCTGGTCGAGTCGATCGGCGGTCCGCACACACCCGGTATCGGTTTCGCTCTCGGCGTCGAGCGCCTCCTGATGGAACTGGCCGCCCAGGGCATCGCGACTGACGCAGCGCCAGTCCCCCTCGTCTACATTGCCGGCATCGGCGAAGCTGCCGCCGCCAGGGCGCGCCAACTGGCTTACCAGTTGCGCCAGAACGGTTTCCAGGCCGAGGTCGACCTGATGAACCGCAGCCTCAAGGCCCAGATGAAATACGCCAGCAAGACCGGCGCCCTTTTCACCCTCGTCCTCGGCGACGACGAGATCGCCAGTGGCACCGGCAAGCTCAAGGCGATGGCCGATGGCCACGAGCACCCAGTCGAACTCGAGAACCTGGTCGACACGCTCAAGCACCTGCACTAAAACACTTAGCACATTCATGAGGAGCACACCCACTATGGCAGAAATCATGCAAGGCCTCAAACGCACCACCCGCTGCGCGGAAATCACCTCCGAAATGCTCGGCCAGGATATCACCCTGATGGGCTGGTGCCACAAGCAACGCGACCTCGGCGGCCTCGTCTTCATCACCCTGCGAGACCGCAGCGGCGAGATCCAGCTCTTGATCGACGAGAACAGCCCGGCCGATGTCCGTGAAAAAGCGACCAGGGTCCGCAGCGAATATGTCCTCGCCGTGCGCGGCCGCTTGCAGAAACGCGCCGCCGCCAATCCGGCGATGAAGACCGGCGACGTCGAAGTCCAGGTCACCGAGCTGCGCATCCTCTCCGAGTCGCAGACCCCACCGTTCTACATCGAAGAAAACGTCAACGCCAATGAGGCCCTGCGCCTGAAATACCGCTACCTCGACCTGCGCCGCCCCGACATGCAGGACAAGCTGATGCTGCGCCACCGCATCACCAAGCTGACTCGCGACTATTACGACACCGAGGGCTTTTACGAGATCGAGACCCCGATCCTGATCAAGAGCACCCCCGAGGGTGCCCGCGACTACCTGGTGCCCAGCCGCGTCTTCCAGGGCCGCTTCTTCGCCCTGCCCCAGTCGCCCCAGCTCTACAAGCAGCTTCTGATGCTGGCCGGCTACGACCGCTACATGCAGATCGCCCGCTGCTTCCGTGACGAAGACCTGCGCGCCGACCGCCAGCCGGAATTCACCCAGATCGACCTCGAGATGGCGTTTGTCGATGTCGATGACGTCATTGCCGTCAACGAAGGCTTCCTCAAGCGCCTCTTCGCCGAGGTCATGGACTTCGAGGTCCAGCTGCCCCTGCCACGCATGACGTACGAAGAAGCCATGCGCCGCTACGGATCGGACAAGCCGGACATCCGCTTCGGCCTCGAGCTCAAAGACATCTCCGACCTGGTCGCCGACAGCCCGTTCAAGGCCTTCGCCGACACCGTCGCCAGCGGTGGCAGTGTCCAGCTGATCGCCGTTCCCGGCGGTTCTGCCTTCTCGAGAAAAGAGATCGACTCGCTCGGTGAATACGTCAAGACCTACCGCGCCAAAGGCCTGGCCTGGCTGACCGTCGAAGACACACCGCGTGGCTCGATCACGAAGTTTGTCACCCCCGAGCTCGTCGCCGCCATGGCCGAGCGCGCCCAGGCCAGTGCCGGTGATCTGCTCCTGATCGTCGCCGACAAGCTCCCGGTCGTCCAGGATGCCCTCGGCAACCTGCGCTGTGAAATCGCCCGCCGCACCAACCTGGTCCGGCCCGACGACTTCAAGCTGCTCTGGGTCACCGAGTTCCCGCTGCTCGAATTCGACGAGGAAGAACAGCGCTATGTTGCCAAGCACCATCCTTTCACCAGCCCGATGGACGAAGACCTGATGCTGCTCGCGACCGATCCGGGTGCCGTGCGCGCCAAGGCCTACGACATCGTCCTGAACGGCACCGAGATTGGTGGTGGCAGCATCCGTATCCACGACCAGGAACTGCAGAAAAAGATGTTCTCCCTCCTCGGCTTTACCGAAGAGCAGGCCTGGAACCGCTTTGGCTACCTGCTCGAAGCCTTCCAGTATGGTGTCCCGCCCCATGGCGGCCTGGCTTTCGGCCTCGATCGCCTCGTCATGCTCCTGACCGACAGCGACAGCATCCGCGATGTCATTGCCTTCCCGAAAATTGCCAACTCCTCCTGCCCGATGACCGATGCCCCCGGCACAGTCGACCAGAAGCAGCTCGACGAACTGGGCCTTGCGATCAAGGTCCAGCCGGCAGATGAAGCGTAATACAGAAACGACAACTGAAAAAGAGCGACAGTTACCAGTGGCAGAGCAGGATCTGAATGTCCAGCAGCCCCTGGCCTGGCACCGTTCTTCGGTTCTGCCCAGGCAAGTTCAGGCGCAGGCAGCGGCCGAAAAGCAAGCTGAGGCGGAGGCTATGCAAACCCGGCCGCGCCAGCACGATGTCCTGCTCGAGATCCTCGACTGGCTGCGCTACATCCTGTCGGCAATCCTGATCGGGCTGCTATTGGTCGTTTTCGTCATCCAGCGCAACGCTGTGATTGGTGACTCGATGGATCCGACGCTGCACCCCAATGACCAGGTTCTCGTCGAAAAAGTTTCAAAGCTCTGGCACGGCATCACCTATGGCGACATCGTCACCATCCGGACCCGCGACCTGCCGCAACATGAAGACGGACCCAACATCATCAAGCGCGTCATCGGCCTGCCCGGCGACACGATCGAGCTGCTGGACGGCGAGGTCTACCGCAATGGTGAACTGCTGGAGGAGACCTACCTCCCGGACAACACCCTCACCGAAGTCAGAAACCCGGACTACGCCAAGCTCACGCTCGGTCCCGACGAATACTTTGTCATGGGTGACAACCGGGCTGTCAGCCTCGACAGCCGCAGCATCGGACCGATCCCTTCTGACCACATGATCGGCGAGGTCCTGTTGCGCTTCTACCCCTGGCAGGATTTCGGCCAGCCCTGAACTGATCATCAACCCTAACCCGATTCGAAGGAGAGACCTTCCATGCCATCCCCCCGACAGGAAAAAATCCGCAACTTCTGCATCGTCGCCCATATTGACCATGGCAAATCGACCCTGGCTGACCGCATGATCGAGCACACCGGTGTCCTCACCGCGCGCGAGATGCAGAGCCAGGTCCTCGACAACATGGACATCGAGCGCGAACGCGGTATTACGATCAAAGCCCAGGCCGTGCGCATGTCCTACCGGGCACAGGATGGCGAAACCTATACCTTGAACCTGATCGACACGCCCGGACATGTTGACTTCAATTACGAAGTCTCCCGGACTCTTGCCGCCTGCAACGGCGCCATCCTCGTCGTTGACGCGGCCCAAGGTATCGAAGCCCAGACTCTGGCCAATGTCTACCTCGCCATCGACGCCAACCTCGAAGTCCTGCCGGTCATCAACAAGATCGACCTGCCCTCGGCCCAGCCGGACATCGTGCGCGAAGAGATTGAGGAAGTGATCGGCCTCGACGCCAGCTACGCACCGATGATCTCCGCCAAAGCCAACATCAATATCCCTGATGTGCTCGAAAAGATCGTCCAGTACCTGCCCTGTCCGGACGGCGATGAAAATGCCCCCCTGCGCGCCCTGATCTTCGACTCCAAGTACGACACCTACAAAGGTGTCATCGTCCATGTCAACATCAAGGAAGGCTCGGTCAAGCTCGGCGACCGCATCCTGATGATGAACACCGGCAAAGACTTCACCGTCACCGAGATCGGCTACTTCCGGCCCGGTGAATTGCAGCCAGCCCAGGAACTTCTCGCCGGCGATGTCGGCTATATTGTCGCCAGCATCAAGAACGTCCGCGACACGGCTGTCGGCGACACGGTCACCCTGCTCGCCAATCCGGCCAAGTCACCTCTGCCCGGTTATAAAAAAGTCCAGCCGATGGTCTACTGCGGCCTTTATCCGACCGATGGCGCCAAATACCCCGATCTGCGCGACGCGCTGGAAAAACTCCAACTCAATGACGCCGCCCTGACCTTTGAGGCCGAGACCTCGGCCGCCCTGGGCTTTGGTTTCCGCTGCGGTTTTCTCGGCCTCCTGCATTACGAGATTGTCCAGGAGCGACTCGAACGAGAATTTCTGCTCGACCTGATCTCGACAGCCCCGTCTGTCGTCTACCGCGTCACCAAAAACAATGGCGAAACGAACTGGCTCGACAATCCAACCAATATGCCCGACCCGACCGACATCGACTTCATCGAGGAGCCGATGGTCAAGGCCACGATCCTGACACCGAAAGAATACGTCGGCAACATCATGGAGCTCTGCCAGGACCGCCGCGGCCAGTACCACAACATGGACTACCTCGACACCAATCGCGTCATGCTCCATTACGAAATGCCGTTGAACGAAATCATCTACGATTTCTTTGACGCCCTGAAATCCCGCACCCGCGGCTATGCCTCGCTCGACTATGAATTCAAGGAATACCAGCGCTCCGACCTGGTCAAGCTCGACATCATGCTCAACAGCGAAATCGTCGACGCCCTGTCCTTCATCGTCCACCGCGAAAAAGCCTACAGCCGCGCCCGCCGCATGGCTGAAAAACTCAAGGACAACATCCCGCGCCAGCAGTTCGAGATCCCGATCCAGGCCTGCATCGGTGGCAAGATCATCGCCCGCGAGACCGTCCGCGCTTTTAGAAAAGACGTTCTGGCCAAATGCTACGGCGGCGACATCACGCGCAAGAAGAAGCTGCTCGAAAAGCAGAAGGAAGGCAAAAAGCGCATGCGCCAGGTCGGCTCAGTCGAAGTGCCGCAAGAGGCGTTTATGAGTGTGCTGAAGCTGGACGAGTGATGATGTGTGCAGCCCGAAGGGATGGTCAGCCCAGTTGGAGCACGACTAGACCATAGGGCTCATCGGCGATATAAACTGTTTCACCGTCTGCATAGAGATCGTTGGCATCGTAAAGCTGATCGTACTGGGAAACAAGCTCCAGAGCGACAGATTCTGCTAATCTGACAGCGGCAATGCCACTTTGATATTGAGTAGTCGATTCATTGAGCCCGTAGAGCACAAAGGCATAATCTTGTGAAACTGCAATATCGGAGGCAAAACCTGGCAAAGCCAACAAGCTGAGCAAAAGCGGCTTTTCCGGATTACTGACATCCAGAGCCAATAATCCGCCATCACCCAGGGTTAAATAGGCCGTGTTCGCACTGACTGCAACATCAATGACCCAATCTGAAGGCTGGTATTGCCCCAATAGAACCGGCTTGGCTGCATTATGGATATCGAATACGAAAAGACCGGCCCAACCAGCACCGACATAGGCAGTCTGGCCTTCGACTGCAACGGTGCACGGATTGCCCGAATGCTCGGGAGGTTGCCAAGTTAAGCGATGTTCCGGGCTGAGCGGTGATGCAATGTCATAAATTCCCCAGAAGTTGTGGCCACTCAGGTGGAGAAACCCATCGGCAACAGTGGCATTGTACAGGCTTGTTGAGAGGTCCGCATTTCCGCCGTCAGCTGGTACAGTGACCGATTGTTCCGGATTTTCCACATGGAAGATGTTCAGATTTCTTTCAAATTCACCCTGGATCAGGTAGGCAAACGAATCAGCCACGGCCAGGTCCTGCGCCTGTTCGGCTGGATAGTGAGTTGTCTGGACTGGATTGGCCGGATCGAGAATCGAGAGGGTCGTTACACCTTCGGTCGCACTGGCCAAATACAACGTCTGTTCGTCGGCCGCACACAAACCCATGACAGCTCCTGCAGATCGGAACTCGCCAATCTTCAGAAATTTAGGTGCATTCTGTTCGCTGGAGTCAGCAGCAGGTCTCAGCCAGCCAGGGTAAACAAAAAGTATTAGTGCCACAACCAGAACCAGCCCTCCCAAGCCTATGAACGGCTTGAACTTGGGTCGCTTCTGTAGCGGATGCAGTCGATTCTCGGGCTCTTTAGCTAGGGAAACCGAACCTTCTCCTTGTTTCTGGAAGAGCAGGATCGTCTGGGTCAGTTTCTGGATATGGGCTTCGATCGGCGGTGTAATGGCGTCGAGCCAATGCTCCGTGGCCAGGAAATACGCCATGGCACCGGTGGGATCCATATTCTCGATGCGGAACGGAATGATGATGACATTATTGGAGACGGCTCGCTCCACTTCCCGCACCACTTGGTTGGAATGGTTCGAATGTTTGGAGAGAATGATGACCATGAACCGGCAGCCTTCAATGGCCCCGATGATGGCCTCCCCCCAGGAGCTGCCAGGGAGGATATCCCGGGGAGCAATCCAACAGCGGATCCCCTGGTTTTCGAGACCGGCCACGACAGCATCTGCGATCGGTTTATCATGAGTTGAATAACTGATGAAAACATCATGGGCCATCCGTCATTCCTCCCGTCCTCTCATCGTGTGATCCATCTGGAAACCAATCCTGGCCAGAAGAACTGGCAATTGATGGATGTAATAACGGTTTTTCTGGCGCTCGACCTCAGGCAGATCGTCCCAGTTCACCAGGTCCGGGTGTAGACGTTTGCGCGGGTCTCGCACTTTGCCTAAGCGCCAGCCAGCCGCCAACTTGGCTTTGCGCCAGCGTTCGTGTTCGTATTGGGCCATGGCTTCGACGACTGCTTCCGGCTCGATCTTGAAATCAGCAGCTGCAAAGTCTTGCAAAGGGCTGATCTGGTAACCAAATGCTTTGACCAGGCTGTACAGACGGTTTGCCTGTTGACGATTTACATCCTTTTCAGCGTCAGTCAGCTGATCCCAGGTTTGTCGGGGTTCGCTGCCACCAATTCCTCTGATATAAGAGCGGTACAGTCCCTGTGCCAGTGATTCAAAAATCCCACCCAAAATCAGATCCGCAGAGCAGGTCCGCTCATAGCGCTCATAGGAAATGATTGGACCCTGATACCCCACATCCAAGGCAACTTGCTTCAGGAGCCGGAACACCGCATTGTCCTGACCGGTTTGGATAAACAAAGACGCGGACACGTTCGCTGGATGTCGCAGCAGGCTCAAACCAACCTGTAACATCAAGTCCTGATCACTCAGGCAAAGAAAAACGTGTGTCGCAGGCAGGTGAGCGGACAACAGATCGAGTTGCTTTTCAAACAGATTACGGTGCGCCAAATCAAGATCGATCGGTGTGATCTGGCAATTCAAGGTGACGTTGGGCAGTTCAGCCAGAAGCAAGGTCACTTTTTCAGAGGCAGCTTGATCCATGATGGTGATTGCGAACGGTTGGGAGGGCTTTTTCAAAGACCAGGCCAGGGCGGCCTGCCTGACCAGGTTGTTGCCCATCCGGCCAAATCCGATGATGAGTAGATGGACAGGCTCTGTTACCTGACTCACCAGCGCTTCTTGCATGAGGACCCGGGCCGTTCCCGCATAGGGATTGTAGATTTCCAGCTGAAAACGCTCGGTGCCCAGCGCCATTTCACTGTGCTTCAGCAAATGGGTCAATTCGGCTGACTCCAGGTGGACCACACAGGTCAGTCGATTTCTGGTTCGTTGTTGGCTCAATTGATGGGCCTGGATCGCCAGCTGCACATTCTGGCTGTCCTCGTCGAACAGGCATACCAAATGGCTGGCGTGCAAAACGCGCGATTGTATGAGTAGATCCGGGTCACTCACCTCACCCTCGAGAACAATGAATTTTCCCTTGTGGAGGTCTTGATGAGCTACCTCCGATGACCGGATGACGAGTACTTTGTACCCTCGCGCTGTCAGTTCGTCAGCCAGACGACTGACGCGGCTCCCGGTGCCACAGATGATGACATGCTCGCGCAGCCGCCACAGCCGCAACCAATTCAATTGCTCGCGGAACAGGGACTTGAGCGCCTGCAAAAGTGTATAGGCCGTCAATGCAGGAAGCAGGAAACGGGCCATTTCCAGCATTGCATTGCTTATTCCTACGGCTATTCCCGATTCCAGGGTGACCAGCTGCAGTGTCAAATAAACCCTGTCCCCGACTGTCCAAGGTAACTCATTTTGGATGGCAAAGCGACCAAATCCAGCGACGCCGAGAATGAGACCCGTCAACCACGCACAACCGAGCACAATCCAGCGAATCTCCAGCCAAAAAAGTCGAAAATGTGAATTTGGCTTGGTCCAAATCTGTCTCTGATCCTTTTGGACAACAGGTATTTCCTTTTCGGGGACCGGTTCGCTGGCTGATTGCCTGACAATCGGCCAGCGTTCAGTCTCGACGAATCCAGTCCGTTCACCGGGTCCACTCTGGATCCAGATGACTGGCATCTCCCTCTGCCTGGCCTCGGCCACCAGTTCCCCGGTCCCTCCAGGACCTTGGGATGGCTGGCCATCCCAAATGGCGACCAGCACGTCAGCGAGCCCCAACAGTCGATCATTGGCAACCCTATAGGATTGTGGCCGAAGGGCCGCATTCTGCAGGACAATGACCTCGCTGGCCATTTGTTTGATGGCCTGGAATTCCGCAACGGATGCGGGCTGTTCAAAATCCTGAAGGTAATCCGTTTCCGGCAGTGGCAAAATAGCCACCAGGCCAGCTGGCAAGGCTTGTGTCAAATGCCTGGCCAGAAGTCGATCCGCTCCCTCGGCCAGACAGGAATACACCTGATAATCTGCTCCAGGAAAGGCAAACCTGATCAGCTGACAAGCTTCCTGGATGCCCGTTTCCAAGCGCTGCAAGTCACCTAGCTGGCGGTGTCCACAGACGGCAATCCTGATCTTTCTCACACCATGATTCATCCTGGTTGTACCCTCACTCCATGAAGGAAGCCTTCTGTCTTGATCATATCCTTCATTTTATGATTTGGCGCATTTTCATTTTATGATTTGGCGGTTTCCTTGCTTACCATGCTTTCCGCAATTCTATTCAGCGATTGCTCTGCAGTAGATAGTCAACCGAGCTGGTTTCATCGATCAGGATGCGGCTGATTTTCCAGCCGGAGAGGGATTTTTCCAAGTAGAGGGTGCCTTGTGGCTGAAAGTTGAAAGCGTCCTGGCTAGAGAGGGACTGGACTTTAACGGTGACTATATAGGTGAAGGCAGGCTTGTCTGGCGAGGAAAATTGACTGGCATCCAGCTGGATCGATTCGGCCGTCATTTCACATTGGTTCACGGCCATGGTGGTCTCATTGCTCCAGATCGCGCGAGTCGAAACGGCTTCCTGGAAGCCTGATCGGGTCATCTTGTGCTGATACTTCTGGCCCAGAGGCCCAAATGTCGCTTCTTCCGTCCGGCTGCCGGAGGTGATCCGAGCCATGATCTCAGTTGACTCCTCGGCCGTGACCGTATACATCGTCTGCAGGAACGCCTCCGCCCGTTTTATTTCCGTCACGGCATTCAGCTGCATCAAGTAGACAGCGGCCGTGAGGATCAACAGCAAGATGCTGACGGTCACGATGATTACGACCCGTTTTTGCCTAATAGTCATGATGAACGAGATCCTTTCTGGGGGCGAGACATTCACCTGCCCACTGCCATTTCACCGTAAATTGCCGGTCATCCCGCCATGATGCAATCATAAGCAACGATTTCCTGCTGATTGGAGCCAGTGGAATCGATCCGGTAGAGCCTGGACCGGTACGTTTCGGCACCCATTTCATCATAGGTGATTTCGTGCAAATAGAGCCAGCCGTCCAGGACCGCCACCAGATAGGCAAAACCAGCTTCTTCAGTTGAGACATCCGTGATCATCTGCCGTCCGCTGCCATCGAGCGCAATTTGCACCAGCTCGCCACCGGTCACTTCCATATCGTATTCAGTCCGTTCCAGCTGGTAGACAATCTTCCCGTGATCCAGAAAGAAATTGAACGTGGGTTCGTCTGTCAGCTGTTGCCGGTCTGTTCCATCTGTCCGGATACGGTACAGGGACCACTGGTCAGATTCATTGCAGTAATAGATCCAGCCATCGCTGGTCGTGAAATCACCGCCCGCCACCGTGTCTGGACCAACAAGCTCGGTTTCACGGCCGGCCAGATCGATCCGGACGATTTCATTCTGGCCAGAACGTGCGAAGACCAGGTCCTGATCGACAGCCTCGAATGAATAGCCTTCTGCGATGACTTCAAGCCCTGTCCCGTCCGTCCTGACGCGCTGGATCGACGGTTGCCAGGCATCATCGAAACGACCCAGATAGATCCACTCACCGGCAATCTGCATCTGGTCCACATCAAATCCGTCCAGTGCCAGCAGGTGAGTCAGCTCACTGCCATCCGGCCGGATTTTTTGCACCCTCACCGAGATTGGCGTGCCATCCTCGACAGTGGTGCTCTGGATAAAATACAGCCAGCCATCGACGAGATGGATGGAGTGGATGCGAAAGCCTTCATGGATCAGTGTCCGCTCGGAGCCATCCGAGCGCATCCGGTAAAGACCCCATTCCAGGTCCAGTGCCTGCATCTCTGATACCGTGTAATAGATCCAGTCCCCCTGCTGGACGACTGGTCCGCCATTGCCAAAAGCGGCACCGGAAGGATCGTCTAATGTCGATTCCGTCACGATGCTCGACTGCGAAGTTGTCGTGATGTCTGGCCCTGTGCGATCAGTTGCCGCGATCGACCCATCCGTTTCAGGCAGTACTGAGATTGATCCATCTGGCACTGAGGGTTGTCGGGCACACGAAACCAGCAACATGGCAGCCAATCCTATGGAAAAAAGCATACACCCACTTGCATTCTTACGTCTCATAAGCGGATCCTCGAACGTGTAATGGCCTCGAAAAAAGTGTGCCCGTCACGATTGCCTGGAGTGTTTTGTTTTCAGTTTCAGTTTCACGCGGTAACTGACGTGGCAATGCTTCACCCATACAGGATTTGAGAATCCTGCGAGTGTGCCCCCGAAACCCAGCTTGCCGACAGTTGAATCTGGAGAAGCAACCAATTCAACCTGCGCATCCGCAAGAAAATGCGTGAAGCATTGAGCATGGGCTTCGGACTCCCGAGATCCGTAGGCGCGGTAAAATCGGTGGCTGCCGGTGATGATGTCGGGTTGGGGATAGAGTTGGCTGGTTTCAGTCCAATGGTAGTCACCGCCAGCCGTTTTGCTTTCGTGGACTTCTCCGGACCTGATGCCCCCAGGTGCGCCTCCCAGCGATATCGTCCGGACGTACTGGGCCGAAACCCCGGCCAGTTTAAACATGAAAAATGCCAGCCGACTATCTAATTGATGCGGTTGGATGTACCAATACCACGTAGGCAAGGTGCGAGACGTGCCAGGCCGAGTGGCAATCACCTCTGGCGGGCCTTCCAGCTCGATCCAGATGTGGGCCATCCGGACAGAGCCGACATTGAAAAGACGCTCCAGAACCATTTTCTTGCAGTCTTGGACCATGACCAGGAGTAAAGCCTGCCCGTTTTCATGAATCTTGATCTTCCACTGCGCAGGAACTTGCTTCCTGGCGACTGCGGGCTCCACATAGTATCGTGAAAACATCTCCTTGACATCGAAGATATCCATCGAAATCGGATACGAGCATTCAAGAGGCAGCATGATTTCTCACCTCCTTGTCTGCTTTCATTATACATCTTGTCCTGCATGCCGGGCCTTTTCGGGCGTTTGTTAATAGTCACCTCGTTTGAGATAATGAAAAAAACGAGTGATCTTCTCAGGACGAACACTTGCTCGATCGGAGTGGTGCAGTGCCAATCGGTGAAAACCTACCCTGCACGGCGTGAAGTGAGGTCTTCCCATGACAGTTGCTCCTGAATTCCAAGCGGATGTCGATGCAATCCTGGCCAGACGCAATCATTTGGGCGCTGACTTGTGGACGACACCCGACAAACGTCTGATCAAGGGTACGCCATTTTCGACCCTGGATTGTGCATTGCTGCTGTTGGAACTTGGCGTCGATCCATCTGACCCGAATCTGCATTCCGTCGCTGACTTGATCTGGAGCGTCTGGCGCGAAGATGGCCGATTCAAATTGGCGCCCAGCGGAGCGATCTACCCCTGCCACACCAGCATCGCTGCCAATGTCCTTTGCCATCTCGGTTATGCAGCTGACCCCAGGCTGCAGAAGACCTTCCAGCACCTGTTGGACATCCAGTATCACGACGGTGGCTGGCGCTGCAACAAATTCAGCTTCGGCCGCGGTCCGGAAACAGAATTCTCCAACCCTGGCACGACCTTGATCGCCTTGAGTGCTTTTCGCTTCACATCACATCTCAATCAGGACCACCGGCTCGATCAGGCAGTCGAATTCCTGCTCAACCACTGGACTATCCGCATCCCGATCGGCCCTTGTCACTACGGCATCGGAACCTTGTTCCAGCAGGTCGAGTACCCCTTTGGCAACTACAACCTGTTTATCTACGTCTACGTCCTGTCTTTCTACGACCGGGCGAAGAAAGATCCGCGCTTTCTTGAGGCGCTGGCACTGCTTGAGTCCAAGATGTCTGACGGCCAGATCGTCATCGAACGCGTCAACCGCCAGCTGGCCAGTCTGGATTTTTGCCGCAAAGGCCAGCCCAGCGAACTTGCGACGCGCCGTTATCTGGAAATCAAACACAACCTGGGAACTTAAACCAATTTCAAGGCAACAATAGCCCACTTTTCCTTAAAAGTGCCCCCGTCAACGACTAGGAATCCTTCCAAGATTTGCCCCCATTCGGCTTCGTCCACGTAGCCCCAAGGAGGGGTGGCTCCCAGACTGAGATAAGCATGGCCGGTTGGCTTAAGAATCCGCTTGATCTCGGCCACAGCAGCAGATCGGTCCACTGCCATGGAGCAGAGCAAACCATTGGCAAAGATGATGTCAACCGACCTATCCGGAATGAAGCCCAAATCAGCTGCTGACGATTGGCGTGCCTCAATATTGAGATAATGGCCCCGTTGAGCCCTTTTTTGGATTTTGGCGATCACCTTCGGAGCCAGATCGACGGAATAGACCTTGCCCTCCGGACCGACTGCACCAGCCAACGCAAAAGAGAAATGACCCCATCCGCAGCCAATGTCCGCAACTTTGTGTCCCTGTTCAATATAGTGACCGATGCGAGAAAGGGATCGATCCCCTAGTCGGAAGATCGGATCCAGAAAGTAAGGCCCTCTCCGCGACAAAATCCAATGTGAGGTGCGAGACAACTCGGTTCGCCCCTGAGCGGATGCCTTCTTTCCGCCACTCCTTGCGATGCCCTTGCCCACGAAAATCCCTCCCATCCATCTCGAACATGATTGCAGATTCAATTCACTTCACAAATAAATATTTGCCCAGTTGCCCTCGTGTGCCTGATTTTAATTATACGCTGAGCGCGTGAAAATCTGGGAATAAATCAGACCGCATGTCTTGAAACTGGATCGCTTGTGGTATAATCTCTCTAGATTTTCGAGCCGCGCCCTCAACGCCGCACATTTGGAAAATCGCACTAAACACCCGCGGATGTGGTGGAATTGGCAGACACGCTGGATTTAGGTTCCAGTGCGCAAGCGTGCAGGTTCAAGTCCTGTCATCCGCACCACCAAAAGTACCATAAATTGATAGAATCGCATCTGTCAGTTATGGTGCTTTTTTATGCCTCATAAGGCCTGATACGAGGCGTTTTCTGGGTTTTTGAGATAATAAGCAGATAAATTATAATGGTCAAAATAGGCAGAAAATTTGCTTGCACCGTAACATTTTGCAGAAAATGCGACTTTAGGATCGTTGGATGATTGGCAAAATGCACCGGATGATTAAATATCAAAGGGTGCAAATTGTCTGAGGGGTGCATTTTCAAAAAAACGCTAAAAAATGACGAATAAACGCAAAAATGAGAGTAAAAGAAAAAATGCATTTAGAATCAGCTTTCAATCTCTGGTCGCTGAAGAATTTTCATTTTGTATTGACGAGAAGTGCTGTGAAAATAGCCTAATCATCTTGTGACAATAGACTAAGCAAGAAGAAGCTGTTATTCGCTCGGTTTTTCGCCGTCTACCATAGCTTTTTTCATGCTGTAGCGTGTCGGTTTTCTGATGGTACCATCCGAATCCTTTGTGACATTACTCCGCTCCTCTCGCATGGCGGCTACCTTCTCAAAAATATCTTTTGGGATGATAGCAGGATAAGAGCCCACAGCAATGAATTGGTTGCGCTCTCCCCGATTTGTTTTTCGCGTGACATTGGGAAAGCCTTCGCTATACGTTTTCATGACAAGAACATCGCCAGTATATTTTTCGTTCTGGAGCATAGTGTCTACTGTCCGTTTACTCCATTGTTCATGACCAGTTGGCGACTTGATTTGCTGATTTTGCAACTCTTTTCGGATGGCATTGATACTGTATCCGCTTAGATATAAATCAAAAATCATTTTGACTACTGAGGCTTCTGATTCCTGGATAATCAGACTACCATCGCAGTTCTGAATATAACCAAAGCATTTTCGGTCATAGATTTTTGACTTACCGGATTCGATACTCTTCTGAATTCCCCATCTGATGTTTTCACTTCGCGCCAAATTTTCTTCTTGAGCAACACCTTCCAGAATGCTGAGCAGAAAGATATTTTTGCCATCCATGGAATGCATTTCCTCATTGTCAAAATAAACATCGATACCTAAAGCGCGTAACTTATTGATCGCATCCAAAGTATCAACGGTATTGCGGCCAAATCGACTGACAGTTCTGGTGATGATCTGATCGATTTTTTTCAGGGCACAATCACTTAGCATTCTTTGAAATTCGTCGCGCGAAGAACTGCTGCTTCCGGATTGAATATCAATGTAAATATCAGCAAGACTCCAATCGAAGCGCCGATAAACTAATTGGGTGAGATAAGAGATTTGATGTGCGAGACTAACTAACTGCTCGTGAGAATTTGAGCTGACACGAGCATAAATTGCCACTTTTCTAAAGATATTTGACTTCGGTGGTATGACAGTTACTTGTGGCTTTGAATCCATATCAGTTTCCTCTCGAATGCCTGAGCTGATGAAAGGATTGGATTAGCCTAATCAGAAATGGCCTAAACTCAATATTACACAAAAATACTAAAATAACAATGTTAGAACGTGTTCGGCTGATTTGTGAAAGAAAATGGCTGAAAAATGCATGAAAAAAGGCTGTTTATAAAAGAAAAGTGAAAAATTTCGAAAAACCTAAAATTAGCCTCACCGGATCAACCCTAGTACCATCTATTGATAGAATCACCTCTGTCAGATGGTGGTATTTTTTTATGCTTGAGAATGTCTCGTGTCAGGCGTTTTCGGGGGTTTCGTGACAATAAATCGGCTAACAAATACCGCTTCGGACGGCCGAAAATCTGCTTGCGCCGTAACATTTCGCGCAATATACGTCTTTAGGATCGTTGGATGATTGAAGGGGTGTGCATGATTAGTTAAATATCAAATGGTGCACAATCGGCTTTCGGTGCATCACGGAATCCCCATTTTTCTGCGGTATCTAAGGCGCCATGATTTAACGTTTAATGCGGAACGTCCAACACCATAGCCACATACTGATAACTGTGACCGTCCATGAAATACATAAAAAGCGGATTCCAGTACTACTAGACTACGTATAATGTTCACCCCTCACTTCATTTTATCCTTAGAAGTGTTCATTTTTGCTGTCCGTTTTTCGGGGGTAGGTGCCGGTGGGGGAGTGTGCAAATGGGGGCAGGTGTGCATTTACAACATCGGTTCTTGGCGAAAAACAACGAAATAAAGAATTTGATTTAACATATAAACGGCTTTGATTCACTAACTGCTGCAGCTTCTATGATCGGATAGAAATGCGGAAATATCAATCGATTAGCAGGATGTGGTTCGCCATTGCTTTAATTACGATTGTCAGCATGATCCTGTCCATAGAAGATATCAGCAGTTTCAAACTGACTGCCGGATCAATCTTTGTCACGCTTGCTTGCCTGTGCTGGGAGCTCAAAAACAATTTAACACGAATGCTGTCGCTGAAAGACCCTATGCAAATCGTTATCAACAAAGTATTAGGCTCTTGCTTGGGCTCTCTGCTGATTGCCTAGGCCATGAAACAATATTCGCGCGATTTCTTGATGTTGGGCTTGACGCTTTTGCTGGGCTTTGTCGCTTACGGACTCAACATCTATTTCTATATTCTTGCCCAGAGAGACCTGGGTGCCGCTCGGACAAGTGCCTATTATGCGATTGCACCATTTGTCGGTGTCTTGCTATCAGTCATCATTTTCGGGAAAAACTGACCCTGACCTTTGTAATTGCCGTGATCATGATGGTCTTGGGAGCATCTTAAGCTGCATTTGAGCAGCAGTTGCACTCACATGTCCATGAAGCCATGGCACATTAGCATCGGCATAACCACCGGGATAGCCATCACAATCACACACATGCTGATCCAAGTGACAAGGAGCATAGTCATGATCATACACATGACGCGATAGAACACAACTATCAACACGCTTCGGATATGCACCATCAGCATTCGCATTGATGTGATTTATCTACAGGCCAAAATAATCTGTATATATCCCCAGTGCCTGGCCTTCGTTGCGAACTTTGCGGATGATGGCTCGTCCATCACGAAACAAGGTGATCGGATGTTCACCATCATCCAGGGTGAGCATGAAGGTATTATAGTTAACGGTGCAGATAGACTTCAAACGCTCCGCAATTTCAGTAAAATTGACAGCCTTGCTACTTCCGGGGATGATTTGCACGGCATCCTGACCGCATAAGAGTTGAGTTAAGACACCAGTAGCGTGATTCAGCCGATAATACTTTTTTTGCTGGCAGAGTGGACAATCAGGCCGCGGTTCTACTGCCATGGTCAGGTGCTGGTTGTTCCATATATCCCAAAATAGCAGGTCAGTTCGCAGATCCGGATCCTGCAGCAGGATTTTCAAAGCCTCGACAGACTGAAGTGAGGCCACGATACCTGTGATCATGTTGAGTACCCCACTTGTACTGCAGGTATTGCCATCAAAATGGTTTTTTGGGGCTCCAATCAAACAGTGATAACACGCACTTTTGCCCGGGATGATGTTCATGGTCATACCTGAACTGCCGAGCACTCCTCCGAACACCCAGGGGATTTGCCGGAAAAAGCATACTTCGTCAATCAGCAGACGCGTCTCCCGGTTATCCGTTCCATCCAGGACCAAGTCGATAGACTCTGTCAAAGAAATTGCATTAAGCCCATTGAAATCTGCAACGATAGCTTCGATTTCAATAGTCGAATTGACCTGGACCAGGTGTTGGCGTGCTGCTACGGCTTTGGGAATCTGTAGGAGTGCATCGTTTTCCGTAAATAGCATTTGACGGTGCAGGTTATGGTATTCCACACAATCCCGGTCGATAAGACGTAAAAACCCCACGCCGGCTCTAACCAGTTCGTTGGCAATTACTGTGCCAAGTGCACCGATGCCTACAATGGCTACTCGAGCTTGTGCCAACTTGGCCTGGCCTTCTTGGCCGATTCGGCGAAAGATACTTTGGCGTTGATAGCGATCCATGTTAACTCCTGGCAATCGTAAGGACTGCTTCAAGTGCGTTTTCAATCTGTTCTGGTGTGTTGAAAAAACCCGGACTGATGCGTACAGAACCCTTCGGCAGTGTTTCTGCCAATTGATGGGCACTGGGTGCGCAATGAAGGCCTGCTCGGACAACGATGTCAAAAGTGTCATCAAGGATCGTTGCTACATCCTGTGGATCCCAGCCGTCAATCGAAAACGATACAACTGAAGCCCGTTCAATGGATGGCGGTGGTCCCGAAATGGAGATCCGGGGGTGTTTGCTCAGTCCGTTTATAAATTGTTCGACAAGGCGATTTTCATGTGACCGGATCTTTGCCAAGCCCGTGTCAGCAATAAATTGGAGTCCGGCTCCCAATCCAGCGATTCCTGGTAGATTGAGGGTACCGCTTTCATAGCGATCCGGTATTTGCAGCGGTTGTTCCCACTGCTCGGCATAACTGCCTGTCCCACCTTCTATCAGTGGGCGAAGCTCCAATCCCTCCTCGAAGTATAGCGCTCCCGTTCCCTGGGGTCCTAATAGCGACTTATGGCCAGCCATGGCCAGCATGGAGATATTCATCTGCTTCACATCAATCGGTAATATGCCAGCAGTCTGCGCAGCGTCGACAAGCAAGGGAATACCCTTGCTCCGGGTGATCAGCCCAGCAAGTGCAATTGGATTGATGGTTCCAAGAACATTGGATGCATGGCATAAAACTACCAGTCGAGTATTGGCTCGCAGGGCTTTTTCAAGAGCAGACAAAGATATACCAGAAGCCGGATCTGTTTCAATCGTCTCGACTTCAACACCCAGTTTTACCAGTCGTTGGAGAGGACGGAAGACAGCGTGGTGCTCCATTTGGCTGGTGATCACATGGTCTCCTGGATTGAGCAAGCCTTTCAAAGCCAGATTGATTGCTTCAGTGGCATTGCGAGTCCAAATGATCTGTGTAGCAGCTGCACCAATCAGTCGACCTAAGGTTGATCTCGCTTCATCGACAAATGCCCCAGCAAACTGAGCATGCGCTTGGTTGGATCGGCCGGGATTAAACGTCGCCTGGCGCAAACAAGCATCAACTGCCTTATAGACAGATTCGGGCTTTGGCCAAGAGGTTGCTGCATTATTAAGATAAATCATTTAAATCCTTGCAATCACATGGGAATAATATGTTAAATAATACTATGGCTTTTTATCCACGTCAACTAATCCCTGCTTGCTTTTGGCTTGCGAGTGTAATTTATGCCATTTCAAATCGACTTGATGCTATTATACTTCCCTGGATTTGGCCGTTATTCGAGACGGAAGTACAAACGAGGAATTACAAATCCGATTTTGTCTCAAATTGAATACATGCTGGCTTGGTCGGATTTCTGCCTAGTGACTTCAAGTAGTATGTCATCAAGGGTGATGTTCGACAGGGCTTGGTTGACAGCACGGTTCAACGGATCGAAAACTGTCGTTCGCATGGCCAGTTCGATTTCCGGTACTTGTGCGGAGACGGTTCCTTCAGTAGTCTCGAACAGTGTTTTTTCAACGGCCGCCAAAATCTGCATGACGGTAAACTGGTTGGGTAACTGGGTCAGGTGATAACCTCCCTGGGTCCCCTTGACCGAACTGACAATCCCACCGCGACGCAGGAGTGAGAAGACATGCTCGAGGTAGATCTTTGATATCCCGAACGTCTCGGAAACGCTGATTACCGTCATTTTTTCGCCGCTTCTGTATGATTCGGCAATTTTCAGCATGGCTATCAAGGCGTAGCGGCCTTTGACAGAAATCCTCATAGCTCAGTCCTCAATTCATATCTAAGATATATGAATAAATCACATTGGATCGGACTCCCCTCGTCAAATTCAGATGACGGAAAATGACGGATGATGGAGCATGAACAAATCAAAAATGAACCTGTTTCGCGCTTGACAAAGCCAGGTGTGGTGACTAGAATAAATCCTACTAAACATATAGGATTATAAGAAAGGAAAAGCAATGCGCACAATCAAAATCGCACAGCTGATGACGACCCAGCGATGTTACGCCGGAAACCGCTACCGTTTGCCAGAAACATCAACACCGGCGCACTGCTCTGCCGGAAGAAAGAAGGAAATCATGAAATTACATATTCGCCATCTCGCTCTTGCCTTGACACTGATCCTGCTGGTTGCAGGTCTTGCAGCCTGCTCGACCACAGCTACCACAGCGGCAACATCCGCTGCGACGACAACGGCCGCTGCCGCTGAAGCTGAGACGACAACGGCCGGGACCACAGCCGCCCCAGTAACGCTCAAAGTCGGTGCCACCCCTGTCCCGCACGCCGAAATCCTGAAGGTGGCCCAGGCAGAACTTGCCAAGCAGAACATCAAATTGGAAATCGTCGAATATACCGACTATGTCCAGCCGAATGTCGCACTGAACAGCAAAGAACTTGACGCCAATTTCTTCCAGCATGTGCCGTATCTGAATGACTTCAACAGCAAGAACGGTACCGACTTGTTCAGCCTCGTGGCGGTCCACTTTGAACCACTGGGCCTCTATCCGGGCAAGACCAAGAGCCTTGCGGATCTGAAAGATGGAGCCACCATAGCCGTCCCGAATGATACAACCAATGAAGCCCGCGCCTTGTTGCTCCTGCAGGCCCAAGGCTTGATCAAGCTCCCTGCCGATGCTACACTCTCAGTGACGCCGAAAGACATCGTTGAAAACCCCAAAAAACTCAAATTCAAAGAAGTAGAAGCGGCCCAGATTGCCAGGGCCCTGGCTGATGTTGATGCAGGTGTCGTCAATGGCAATTACGCAATTGAAGCCGGTCTGAAAGTTGCCGATGCCCTGGCCTCCGAATCAGCCGATTCCCTGGCGGCCAAGACGTATGGCAATGTCCTGGTCATCCGCAAAGGCGATGAGAACCGTCCGGAACTGAAAGCCTTGGCAGCGGTGTTGACTTCGCAGGCTGTCAAAGACTTCATTAAGACCAAATATGCAGGTTCAGTCATCGCCCTGGGCTGATTCAAGGCTTCAATAGTCTTGGCCAGAAGTCCAGGTCAGCATGTCAAACTAATCGCGGCAGGCTTATGTCTGCCGCGATTTCCCATGAAGGGGCTCACTGCAATGATTGAGATTCGTGAATTGACGAAAGTCTATCCGGCAACCGGTGCCAATCCGGCGGTCAAAGCCCTCGACCAGATCAGCCTGCACATCGAAACGGGTGATATCTTTGGCATCATTGGTTTGTCCGGTGCCGGCAAGAGCACCTTAATTCGATGCATCAATCTTCTGGAAAAGCCGACGTCGGGTGAGATCCTGGTCGATGGCCTGGATATCAGTCGCTTGAACAGCCGCCAGTTGCGGGCGTTTCGCAGTCGTTTCGGTATGGTTTTCCAGGACTACAACCTGTACATGCAGCGGACAGTTGCCCAGAACATTGCGTTCCCGCTGGTCATCAATGGCATGCCTGCTGCTGAACGCAACATACGGGTTGAGGAATTGCTTGCTTTAGTCGGATTACAGGACAAGGCTGCCGCTTATCCAGCCCAGCTGTCCGGCGGCCAGAAACAGCGTGTCTCGATCGCCCGGGCTCTGGCGACCCATCCGGAATTCCTGCTCTGTGACGAACCGACCTCAGCGCTCGACAGCCTGACCACGACATCGATCCTGAGCTTGCTCAAGGATATCAATGCCAAACTGAATGTCAGCATCATCATCATCACGCATGAGCCCAGTGTGGTGCGCCGGATCTGCAGTAACATGGCAGTCCTGTCGGAGAACCGGATCCTGGAGCATGGGCCGGTGGCTGATTTGGTGCAGAATTCCAAGTCCGAACTGACTCGCCAGCTACTGAACCTTTCGGAGGTTGTCGATGACACCATTATTTGATTACGTGCAATCCTTCCTGGCCAACTATGGCAGCCTGCTTGTCGAGGGAACCCAGGCGACCCTGTGGATGGTCCTGGCTTCCACAATCCTGGCTCACTTGATCGGCCTGCCTATCGGGATCCTTGTCGTGGTCACCGACCGCGGCCTTCTGCTGCCCTCCAAAAGCCTGCACACTATCATGGAAGGGATCATCAATGTTGGTCGGTCGATCCCCTATATCATTCTGATGATTGCCCTGATTCCATTCACCCGACTGGTTGTCGGCACATCCCTGGGCGTCAACGCCACGATCGTTTCGCTGGTTGTTGCCGCAATCCCCTTCGTTGCCCGCTTGACTGAGAGTGCCCTCAAGGAAATAACAACCGGGGTCATCGAATCGTCCCTGTCCATGGGGGCGTCGCTGAACCAGATCGTTTTCCAAGTTATGGTACCGGAAGCCTTACCGGCCCTAATCCGTGACTTGTCTTTGACCGCGATTACCCTGGTCGGCTATTCGGCCATGGCCGGCGCAATCGGTGGTGGCGGCCTCGGAGACATCGCCATCCGCTATGGCTACCATCGCTACCAGGTCGATGTGATGTTTGCAACGATCATCCTGCTGATCCTGATAGTTCAGGGTATCCAGGCGACAGGCAATACATTCGCGCACAAACTCGACAAGAAAACACGGCACTGAAACGCCAATTCCCAGACAAAAGTATAGCCCCAGCAAAAGATTGTCGTGCAAGGGCCTTTTCGTGGTAATGAACTGCGGATGGCAATTAAATGTGAGGATTCACCAGTTTAAGACCTTACTGCTGACCAGATGGTTGAACTAGAAGTATA